>JABDFG010000007.1 GCA_013286655.1 Bacteroidota bacterium | reverse complement strand
TACGGCCGGAGTAGCTTATCAGTGGGCAGGGGGCCCGGCAACAGCTAATTATTCAGTATCAGTTGGCAACACCTATACGGTAACCGTAACGGATCCTGTGAATGGTTGTACAGCCAGTACGACCGTGAGTGTTACGGCCAACACAAGCATTCCGGATATCAGCATTGACCCAGCGGCACCGCTTACCTGCGTGACAACAAGCGTCACTTTAACGGGGCATTCGACTACACCCGGAGTGGATTACCAATGGATAACTGGGCCAGGGGCAGCGACGAACACCGTATCGGTTGCGAACATTTATACATTAGTAATAACTGACCCAGGGAATGGATGTACTGCAGAACAAACAGTCACAGTAGTTAGTAATACCACTCCGCCCATTATAACATCGGCTGTTGCCAGTAACACTATTCTTACGTGTATGACACCTAGTTCTATCTTAACGGGAACGAGTGCAGCAGGTACTACGATGGTTTGGGATGGAGGAGCATTAATCGCAGCAAGCTATACAGTAACAGCTACCGATGCCAGCAATGGTTGTACGGCAACTTCAACGGTAACAGTTCTCAGCACTGCTCCGGAAGTAAGTGTACTAAGTACATCACCAACGTGTATAGGAAAAACGGATGGAAGCATTACCATAGTGGCTACCGGAACAGGATTAACCTATAGCTGGAGTAATGCCTCCATAAGCCAGGATCAAATCGGCCTTGCAGGTGGGAGCTATACGGTAACAGTGACAGATGGCAGCGGATGTACGGCTACAACCCTGGCCAGTATAGCTGTTTTGCCGGACCCGATAGCTGATGCAGGATCAGCTGCGACCATAACAAGAGGAGCAAGCATAACGTTATCAGCCAGTGGAGGATTGAATTATTCCTGGACACCGGTAGGTTCACTGAATAATGCCGGCATTTACAATCCCATAGCAAATCCCGGCCAAACAACGGATTATGTGGTAACGGTAACGGATGCCAATGGTTGTACGGCAAAAGACAGTGTATTGATAACGGTTGTTGATTGTGAGGCTTCCTATCTGTTTATACCAACTGCCTTTTCTCCCAATGGGGATGGTCAGAATGATGTGCTTTCTGTCCATGCCCCGGATTGCATAACAGAGATGAAATTTTCGGTCTATGATCGCTGGGGAGAACTGGTGTTTGAAACAACAATTCCATCAACCGGCTGGAATGGAACCTTCAGGGGTAAAGTTATGGACACAGCAGTTTTTACCTATTATTTAACTGCTAGCTTATCAAATGGACAATCCATAAATAAAAAGGGAAATGTAACCTTATTGAAGTGACCGCGTCACATGCCTGATGGGCAAATAACGCAAATCGCGACAGGGCTTGCTTTCGGTACATAAAATGAATAGAAAAAGTAATTTCTTCCTTATCCCTTACTACTCATTTCGTCTGTTTAGTTCTATCGGAGTTCCTGAATATTTCGCTTCGTTTCGCATTTGGCTATTTGCTCTTGGGTTGTTTATATTTATTATAAGGGCTATGGGGAGCAATGATCCTGTGCTGGAATCAAAGGTTAATAACTGGATGCGTAATAGTGGGACCTTTCGTTTCATAGAAAATAAGGGTCAAATGACCGATTTGCAAGGCGGCTATTCTCCAGTAGAGAATAGAGCGGATAAGTGTGTTGCAGATATGAACCTCCTGTTCAAAGCTAGCGGTAACGGCACAGATATGTATGTCACCACCTGGGGACTGAGTTATGTATTTACCAAAACAGAGAAAGCTATTATTCCGCAGCTTTCAGGGTCAAAAAATATTCCGGTGCATGGAATACATAGTGAAAACGAAAGTGTATCCGTTCAATACTGCCGGGCAGACATGGAATTGGTTGGAGCTGATATTCGAAAAGAGAATGTGATCAAAGAAGGAGAAAGCGAAGATCATACAGATTATTACCTTCCTCAATGTCCGGACGGGTTAATGAATGTACATAGTTATGAAAGAATTACGATTAAAAATATATATCCCGGAATAGATTGGGTGTTGTATCTGGACGATGCCCTGAGGGCGTCGGACCAGGGCATGGGAGGCCAGGATTCAGTACTGAAGAGTGAGGATTTGGGATTTAGGCAATGCGAAGCATTCATGAACTCAAATAAAGATAAAAGAAAGGATGTGAGTAATAAGAATTTAAAAAGTGTAGGTGGTTTTAAATACGATTTTGTTGTACACCCTGGAGCTGATCCATCTCAAATAAGGCTAAGGTATAAATGGACGGACAAGCCAGGTCTGCAAAAGAATGGTTCATTGAAAATAAGTACACCAATGGGTGATATCGAGGAAGGCATACCGGTAAGCTATGGACATGATAAAGACCATTTAATAAATACCCACTACACTTTAAAAGATGATGAAATTCGATTCACACTAGATAAGTATGCGAAAGACGATACACTGATAATAGACCCTTCTCTTACATGGGCAAGCTATTATGCAGGAGGTGCTGGGGACGGGGATATATTTTCCATAAGCACGGATGGTGCGAATGTCTGGTTGACAGGAGTATCGGACGGAATGGGATTTCCTACCCATAATGCAGGAGGGTCGGCCTATTTCCAAGGAAGTTTCGTGGGAAGCTCTGATTTAATTATTCTTGAGTTCAGCACCTGTGGTCAGCTTATCTGGGCTACTTATTACGGAGGAAGCGGCTATGATCTGTCAACTTCCATTTGCAGTGATGGGAAAAATGTGTGGGTGACCGGATATACCAACTCTGGAAATTTTAAAACTAGGACACTTGCCGGAGCTTATAATAAAACCGTGATTCCTGGAATTGAGAGTATGTTTATTTTGGAATTTAATTGTACAACCAATGCATTGATCTGGGCTACTTACTATGGAGGAAGCGGTACTGATATCGGAAATTCGATCAGTAGTGATGGCGTGAATGTCTGGGTAACAGGAGAAGCATTCTCAACAAATTTCCCAACTTTTCCCCTTGCCGGGGGCTATAACCAATCGGGATTAGGAGGAGCATTCGCTACCAATGCTTTCGTATTGAAGTTTAATGCATCGACAAGTGCACGGGTTTGGGCAACTTATTACGGAGGAAGCAAGAGCGATTTTGGCTGGGCAATTAATAGCGATGGAGTAAATGTATGGTTGACAGGACAAACAAGTTCAACGGATTTTCCTGTTATGGCTGCAGGAGGAGCATATAACAAGGCTTCACTGGGTGGGACGGGGGCCACAAATATTTTCGTTTCGAAATTTAATTGTGCCACTGGGGTTCTGGTTTGGGCCACTTATTTTGGAGGAAGCGGTGTTGATCGGGGAAATTCAATTAGCAGTGACGGGGTAAATGTTTGGGTGACCGGACAGGCAAAATCTAGTGATTTCCCAACTCAGCCTTTTCCGCTGGCTTATAATCAATCTTTGCAGGGAGGGGTCGGTACCACAAGTGCTTTTATTTTACAGTTCAGTTGTATAAATAGTGCATTAATTTGGGCAACTCTTTATGGGGGCAGTGGCAGCGGAACAAATGGAGACATAGGTTATTCCATTCAAAGCGATAAGACAAATGTATGGGTATGTGGGGCAACGAGTTCATCTGATTTTCCGACGATGAGTTCTACCTGTGGCTATTATAAAGGGACAATTTCCGGATCACCTGTAAATACAAGTGTTGATGTATTTATTTTGCAATTTAGTACTGCTGGAGTCCGCAGATGGGCTACCTATTATGGAGCTGATTCTGAGAGTGATGGAAGTTATGTCTGCAGCGATGGGATGAATGTATTTGTTTCAGGAGATGCAGAAGGGTCTACTTATCCAATCCTTGATCCCGGAGGTACGGCTTATTTTAATAACACGCTCGTTCCAGGAAAGGAAAATACATTTATCGCAAAGTTTATTATTCCATGCCTCATGGCAAGCCAGGATACCGGCATTTGTCCGGGAGGTTCAGCCCAACTGAACGCAAGTGGCAGAAGCGGTTACAACTGGAGTCCCTCTGCTAACTTGAGTTCTCCCACGATAGCCAATCCTGTGGCTAGTCCTACGATAACGACCACTTATACAGTAACGGGGGCGGATGCCTGCGGCTCAACCACGACAGCCACGGTAACGGTGACCCTGAACCCGGCTCCTGAAGTAAGCATAACACCTGGGTCGCCAACAATTACCTGCAACTCTCCGGATATAACATTAACAGGCAGCTCTACGGCAACCGGAGCAATCTATCAATGGACGGGAGGGCCTGCAAATCCTACTTACACGGTATCGGCTGCCAGTACTTATACGCTGCTGGTAACGGATGCAAACAGTTGTACCGCTACTTCAACGGTGACCGTTGTGGGCAGTACTCCGGCCAACGTAAGTGTACTGACGGTAAAAAATACCTGTACAGGAAATACGGATGGAGCGATTACCCTGTCGGCCCTTGGCGCCGGATTAACTTATACCTGGAGTGGAGGGCTTTCGGGTTCGACCCTGGTTTCGGGTTTAGCGGCGGGCAGCTATACGGTTACGGTGAGGGATGGGAGTGGTTGTACAGCCACAACAACAGCCAACATCTCCTTGTTTCCCGATCCGGTAGTGGGGGTTGGAACGAATGAAACGATTGCACAGGGAGAAAGCATCCTTTTGACAGCAAGCGGAGGGATAAGGTATTTGTGGAATCCTTCCAGTTCCCTGAATAACGATACGCTCTACAATCCCACCGCGATTCCTGATCAGACGACCAGCTATAAGGTAAGTGTTACCGATGTCAATGGTTGCACGGCTATTGACAGTGTACTGATAACGGTTGTCAGTTGTGAGGCTTCCAAGATTTTTGTGCCAACCGCCTTTTCACCCAATGGTGATGGACAGAATGATGTACTCTATGTGAGGGGAGCACTCTGTGCCATCCAACTGCATTTTCAACTGTTTGACCGCTGGGGAGAAGTGGTATTTGAAACCACAAATCCAGCAACAGGCTGGGACGGGACTTTTAAGGGTAAAACAATGGAAACGGGAGTTTTCGCCTATTACCTGACCGCTATTTTATCAAATGGGCAAAGTGTCAGTAAAAGGGGAAATATAACTTTGATACGGTAAGTGGAAAAAGAAATTCGATTTTTTATCTATTTGATAATTATTGCGGTTGCGTTACCTGCTATGGGTAGAAGTGATCCTGCCCTGGAGTCCAAGATTCAGAACTGGATTCAGGATATGGACGATACCCATAAGAGTATCGGGCCAGCAGGTGGGACGCTTCGTTTTCTAGAAAACAAAGGACAAATGGTAAACATGCAGGACGGTTATTCTGTGGAGAATGGAGCGGGTAAGTGTATTGCAGATACGAACCTCTTGTTTAAAGCAAGTGGAACTGGAGCGGATATATATATCACCACCTGGGGTTTGAGTTATGTGTTTACTAAAATGGAGAAGTCAGTTATACCACAGCTTAGCAATTCATGTCAATTATCCGGAAGGGATACTCACAAAAATGAAAACACAGCAATTCACTATTGTCGTGCGGATATGGAATTAGTGGGAGCAGACATAAAAAAAAGAAACATTAAAAAGGAATATGAAAGCGAAGATCGTATAGACTATTATCTTGCCCATTGTCCAGATGGAATAATGAATGTACACAGCTATGAAAAAATTACGATTAAAAATATATATCCTGGGATAGACTGGGTATTGTACCAAAAGGATCAGAATTCAGGATTTGGGATGAAAGATTTGAAAAATGTGGGTGGACTTGAATATGATTTTGTTGTACATCCCGGAGCTGATCCGTCACTGATAAGGTTCAGGTATAAATGGACTGATAAGCCTCAATTGCAAAAAGATGGTTCGATGAAAATAAGTACACTTATGGGAGATATCGTAGAAGGTATACCAATAAGCTATAGGTATGATAAAGAGAAAAAAATAAATACCCGATACGTCTTGAAAGGTGATTTAATAGGATTTAAAGTGGAAAAGTATGATACGGCAGAAACGTTAATAATAGATCCTACCTTAATATGGGCGAGCTATTATGGTGGAAATGTCTTTGAGGAAATTTTTTCTATGAATGCCGATGGTAAAAATGTCTGGCTGACTGGATCTTCCAATTCACCTGGCTTTCCAATTGCTAATACAGGAGGCGGAGCTTATATTCAGGGAACTTTCGAGGGAATGACAGATTTGATCATTCTCCAGTTTAGTAGTTGTGGTAAGTTACTGTGGTCTACTTATTATGGTGGAAGTGGAAGCGATGCAGGGAATTCTATCAGCAGTGATGGGAAGAATGTTTGGGTCACAGGAAATACAAATTCAGCAGACTTTCCCACTCTTTTCCCTGGTGGTGCTTACCAGGCGTCGCTTAAAGGACACATGAATGCTTTTATTCTGCAGTTCAGCTGTGTTGCAAGCACAAGAATTTGGGCGACCTACTATGGAGGGAGTAATTTTGATCAAGGGTACTCTATAAGCAGTGATGGAACGAATGTATGGGTGACGGGTTCCACTCAATCAACAGATTTGCCTACTCTTTTTCCTGCCGGAACTTACCAGCAGCCTTGGCTCAATGGGAACAGGAATGCCTTTGTTTTAAAATTTGATTGTTCTACGGATATCTGCATATGGGCGACCTATTATGGTGGTAGCACTATAAGTGGAGATGTGGGTAATTCTATTTATAGTGATGGCGCGAATGTATGGGTAACGGGTTCTGCTCACTCAACGGATTTTCCGACTAAATCTAAAGTGGGTGCCTACAATCAATCTGTATCCAATGGTAACGGAGATGTTTTTATTTTACAATTCAGGTCTACTGGTGCAGCAATTTGGGCTACTTACTATGGAGAGGGAATAGGTACCTCTATTTATAGTGATAGCAGGAATGTATGGGTGACAGGATCGACATCTTCAGCAACTTTCCCAACACAATTTCCGGTCGGAGCATACAAGCAGGCAACTTTAGGAGGAGTCGGGGCTACTAACGCATTTGTTCTGCAGTTTAATTGTGCAACCAGCGATCTAATATGGGCGACTTATTACGGGGGAAGTGGTGGAGTTGGAGATGTAGGTAATTCTATCCAAAGTGACGGTTCGAATGTATGGGTAAGTGGTTCAACCACATCACAAAATTTTCCAACTTTGAATTCGGCCTGCAGTTATTATAAAGGGGGACTCGCGGCAGGAAGCAATGATTCATTTATTTTACAGTTCACTACCTCTGGTATCCGTTTATGGGCCACTTATTACGGAGATGATACAGAAATGACTGGTGATGGAACCTATATTGCCAGTGATGGAATGAATGTATTTGTTGCTGGAGATGCTGAACCAAATGGGGCATTTCCTGTACTTAATCCAGGTGGCCTGGCTTATTTCAATCCAAGCATTGGAACAAACGAAACTGCTTTTATAGCAAAGTTCAGCATTGCATGTGAAGTTCTCACGCTGAGTCCTGATATTTCTTCCTGCTCAGGAGATTCGAGCTCATTATCTGCAGGCGGGGCAATCAGTTATTCCTGGAGCCCAGCTGCAGGGCTAAGTTCAATCAGTGCAGCAACTGTGAAAACTGATCCGGCAATGACAACGACTTATACAGTAACAGGGAACTCAACAACGGGTTGTTCTTTTGCTACTGCAACGGTAACGGTAATGATTTTGCCGGCAATCAATGTGACAGCCGCACAACTAGCGCCGGCGGTTTGCAATTTGTCTGATGGGAGTGCTGAAGTGATGGCGACAGGGGGGACAGGTATGCTGACTTATACCTGGAGCAATCTGATTACAGGAGTAACCAATAATAATATAGGAGCGGGTACTTATACGGTTACTGTTACTGACACAAAGGGATGTTCCGGTACCTCCTCTGCTACTATTCAAAACAGTAATGGGCCAAAAGTAAATGTGGTAGATTCAATCAATACCTGTCAGGGAAAAATGAATGGAGCCATCACTTTATCAGCTACCGCTATGGCAAATACGTATGTCTGGAGTAATGGTTCCACCACACAAAATCAAAATAATCTTCCCGGAGGAACCTATACCGTTACTGTAACAGACGGGACTGGATGCACGGCTACCAAAACAGTAACTATTCTTCAACTAGCTAATCCCTCCGTTATGGTCGGACCGGATACTGCCATAAAAAAAGGGCAATTTGTTCAGCTAATAGCTAATTCAAGCGGAGGGAAAACTTATTTATGGACACCCTCTTCATCCTTGAACAGTGACACAATCTATAATCCTATTGCGGATCCAACCCAAACAACAAACTATACAGTAACGGTTACCGGCGTCAACAGTTGTTCGGAGACCGCTAGTATACAAATTGCTATCGAGGAGGTGCCGAACCCTTGCGATTCAAAGAATGTGTTTGTTCCTACCGCCTTTTCACCCAACGGAGATGGACAGAATGATATACTCTATGTGAGGGGAGCACTCTGTGCCACCCAACTGCATTTTCAACTGTTTGACCGCTGGGGAGAAGTGGTATTTGAAACCACAAATCCAGCAACGGGTTGGGACGGGACTTTTAAGGGTAAAACAATGGAAACGGGAGTTTTCGCTTATTACCTGACGGCTACTTTATCAAATGGACAAAACATAAACGGAAGAGGAAATGTTACGTTGGTTAAGTAGGACTAAAATTAGCAAGGTCGTGCTGGATTTATTTCAAAAGCTCTGAACAAATAAATTCAGCAGCTTTCCCATCTCCAAAGAGTTCGGGAAATTGCAGGTTGGGTTTATCTGCAAAATGGTGATATGCGTCCTCTATTTTTTTTTCGTCGGCATCCGTGAGGATCGCACTACCGCATTCAACCAGTTCCACCCATTCTGTCTCTGAACGTAAAATGATACAGGGCTTTTTGAAAAAGAAAGCCTCTTTTTGAACGCCTCCTGAATCGGTCATCACTAATTGACAGTTTTTTTCAAGAGCAATCATTTCCAGGAAAGAAACGGGAGGAATTATTTTTATAAAAGGGCTTTTCTTTACTTGTTGATGCAGGTTGGCTTCCAGGTTCTTGTCAAGTAGTTTGGCTGTGCGGGGGTGCAATGGAAGTACAATTGATATCCGTTCGTCCGATGATAATTTCAACAGAACACGGAATAAGGAAGACAAGCGTTTGGGTTCGTCTGTGTTGTTATTTCTGTGTATGGTTGCCAAAATATACTGTCCTTTTTGTAAATCCAGTCGTCCGATGATCCCTGTTTTTTGTTCAGCGACTGTCGAAAAATATAAACTGTTATCGTACATTACATCTCCGCAATGATAAATTCTGGGATTGTCTGCAGAATAGGGAGGGCTGTTGTTTTCCTTGAATCCTTCTTTCAGCAAATTCAGATAACCGGCTTTTGTAGGGGAGAAGAGCCGGGTTGAAATGTGATCGCATAGAATGCGGTTGATCTCCTCCGGCATGGCTTTGTTAAAAGAACGAAGTCCTGCTTCTATATGTATAACAGGCACTTGCATCTTGGCGGCCGCAATACTGCCCGCAAGGGTTGAATTGGTGTCTCCATATACAATCAGGTAGGCCGGTTTTTCTTTTTCAAGTATTTCTTCTATTCCGACGATCATAGCCGCCGTTTGTTTGCCATGCGAAGCGGAGCCGATGTTGAGATTGTAATCGGGTGCGGGTATCTGTAATTCATAAAAAAACACCTGGCTCATGTTTTCGTCGTAATGCTGCCCTGTATGTACAATGACTTCTTTCAGTTTGTCTGAAAAATTATTTCGTATGGCTCTGCTTAATGCAGCTGCTTTTATGATCTGCGGACGGGCACCTATCAGTGTAATTATTTTTAACATTTGTTAACTAATTATATTCAAAGATATTCTTTCTTAAGTGGATACTAAAGTCTCCGGTTATTCTGTCCTCAGCGCTTCAATCGGATCTAAATTAGATGCTTTAATAGCCGGATAAATTCCTGATAATATTCCTACTGCAATACATAGTATAATCCCGCTGATCACCCATACCCAGGGAATTATAAAGGCTACGTCAAATTGCAGGGCAAGGAGGTTGCCGGCTGAAACTCCTAATAAAATGCCAAGCAAGCCTCCCAGTTGACAAATTACAATTGCTTCGATCAGGAATTGCCGGCGTATGGTTGTTTTGTTTGCCCCAAGGGCTTTGCGTACACCAATTTCCCTGGTGCGTTCAGAAACGGATACCAGCATAATATTCATGAGTCCGATTGCAGCTCCCAAAAGAGTAATAAATCCAATTGCGGTTGCTCCAATGGTTACTTTTTGAAGGTTGTCGATTAACAGGTTGGCCAGGTTGTCGCTTTTGCTCAGGTCGAAATTATCATCCTGACCCGGAAGAATCTTTCGAATGACCCGCATGGTTCCGGTGGCTTCGCCAACCGCAGCATCTATTTGTTGGGCTCCGGGGGATAATACACTGATCATGTAAGACATGTCCGGACGGGAGAAGTCTTGTCTGGCACTGTTTAGGGGAATCAGGCAGATTTTGTCTCCTCCAAAACCAGCGGCATTTCCTTTTTCCTTGAGAATGCCGGCAACTTTATATTTGATGCCTCCCAGGGTTATTTCTTTATCAAGGGGGGCTTCTTTTTTATCGAAAATGGCTTTCATTGCGTCTTGCCCGAGCAGTATGGCATTTGTTCCGGATAAGATTTCCTGCAGGGAAAAATTGCGGCCGCTTGCTATGTCGTAACCGGAAGTCGCCAGGTAATTTTCGTCCACCCCGAAAACAAAGATATTTGGATTGCTTTTTTGTGACTTGTACTTGAGGGTAGCACCGGCCGTTGCTCTTACAGATATAGAAGAAAGGGAGCCAGGATAGTTAAACTGCTTTTTAAACCGAAGTGCATCTTCGTAGCTAATAGCCTTGTAATTTTTTGGCCCCATGCCGCGTTTACCGATGCGTATAGTGGTTTCACGATTGCGAATCGTGAAGGTATTGGCTCCCATGTTGGTAAATTTTCCATTGATGGATGATTTAATTACTTCAATGGCTGTTAAAATTCCGATCAGGGCCATGATTCCAATGGAAATGATCAAAATGGTGAGAATGGTGCGAAGCAGTTGGCTCCGGATAGATTGAAGGGAGGTTTTTATGTTCTCTAACAGGAGCCGGTTCATGGTTTTTAAAATCTAGGTAATACCTGCTCGATACACCGACCCGTTTTATTGGATGATCGCATAAAAGTCGAAATGCTTCATGTAGAATAAAGAATAGCTTTTGGGATCTAAAGTTAGAAAAAAAGGGTATGGGGGCTCCATTTGAGGAATAATACCTTTTGGATTAATACCCAGACAAGTATATTTTGTAAATTTATGCCCATTAACGATTTCGTCCTTTATATTTCAAAAGTTTAATTAAATAAACAAAGCGTTATGAAGAAATCAGTGATTATTATCGCCGTTATTGCAGGTGTTTTTTTCTCTTCCTGTATTGTTGAAAATGGTCATCGTCATTGGAGATGGCATCATCACCGTGAATAAGTTTTTGGCTTTTGTATCTGAAAAACTTAGAATTTGTTACTTTCGTTTAGTAGACAACTAATATTAAAAAAACATGGCTTTTGACATTGAAATGATCAAAAAGGTGTATGCTGCTCTTCCTGATAAAATTGCTGCTGCACGCAAATTGGTTGGTAAACCTCTGACGCTTACTGAAAAAATTCTGTATGCGCATCTTTCGGAGGCATTGCCCGTAAAACCGTATGAACGCGGAAAATCGTATGTGGATTTTAATCCTGACCGTGTTGCTATGCAGGATGCTACCGCCCAAATGGCCTTGCTGCAATTTATGCAGGCCGGCCGCCCCAAAGTGGCCGTTCCTTCTACGGTACATTGTGATCACCTGATTACTGCTATGTCGGGGGCTAAGGAAGATTTGCAACGGGCTATAAAGACAAATGAGGAAGTTTATAATTTTCTTTCTTCGGTTTCTAATAAGTACGGTATTGGTTTCTGGAAACCGGGGGCCGGGATTATTCATCAGGTGATACTGGAAAACTATGCATTTCCGGGTGGATTAATGATCGGTACGGATTCGCATACAGTGAATGCGGGTGGATTGGGAATGATTGCTATTGGTGTGGGTGGTGCTGATGCCTGTGATGTGATGGCTGGACTTCCCTGGGAATTAAAAATGCCCAAAATTATTGGGGTAAAACTGACGGGAAAATTAAGTGGATGGACTTCTTCGAAAGACGTAATTCTGAAAGTTGCCGGGATACTTACTGTGAAGGGTGGCACGGATGCTATACTTGAATATTTCGGAGAAGGAGCAGATTCGCTTTCCTGTACGGGAAAGGGGACTATCTGTAATATGGGTGCAGAAATTGGAGCGACTACTTCTGTTTTTGGTTACGATGAAAAAATGAGTGCTTACCTGAAGGGAACGGAACGGAAGGAAGTGGCTGAACTGGCGGATAAAGTAAAAGAACACCTGCGCGGGGATCGGGAGGTATATGCTTCTCCTGCAAACTATTTTGACCAGGTGATAGAGATTAATCTCTCTGAGTTGGAGCCGCATGTAAATGGCCCATTTACTCCGGATCTTGCCTGGCCGATCTCCCAATTCGCACAAGCCGTGAAGGAGAATGGCTGGCCTTCTAAATTGGAAGTGGGGCTCATCGGCTCTTGTACCAATTCTTCTTACGAAGATATTTCCCGTTCGGCATCCCTGGCAAAACAGGCGGTTGAGAAAGGATTGAAAACAAAATCGGAATTTACGATCACACCTGGTTCTGAACAAGTGCGCTATACTGTGGAACGGGATGGTTACCTTGGGGTCTTCGAAAAGATAGGAGGGGTAGTATTGGCAAATGCCTGCGGACCTTGCATCGGACAATGGTCACGTCATTCGAATGACCCGAACAGGAAAAATTCAATTATCACTTCTTTTAACCGAAATTTTGCGAAACGGAATGATGGAAATCCGAATACACATGCTTTTGTGGCCTCACCGGAGATTGTTACCGCTCTTGCACTGGCGGGAGATTTATCGTTTAACCCGTTGAAGGATTACCTTACGAACGAAAAGGGAGAAAAAGTGAAATTGGCTGAACCGGAAGGATTGGAACTTCCTCCAAAGGGTTTTGATGTAAAGGATGCCGGTTATCAGGCTCCTGCTGCGAATGGGGATAAGGTGGAGGTTTTGGTTTCGCCTGCATCGGATCGTCTTCAACTCCTGGATCCGTTTTCAGCCTGGGAAGGAACGGATATGAAAGGGCTCAAACTATTGATCAAAGCCAAAGGTAAATGTACAACTGATCATATTTCTATGGCAGGCCCTTGGCTTAAATTCCGCGGGCACCTGGATAATATTTCCAATAATATGCTGATTGGGGCTGTAAATGCTTTCAATGATAAAACAGATTCCGTAAAAAATCAATTGACGGATGAATATCAATCGGTACCACAAGTTCAGCGACAATACAAAGCTAAAGGAATGGGTTCAATTGTGGTGGGGGATGAAAACTATGGGGAAGGATCTTCCCGGGAGCATGCGGCAATGGAACCGCGCCACCTGGGTGTTCGTGCGGTATTGGTAAAGTCGTTTGCACGGATCCATGAAACAAACCTGAAGAAACAAGGTATGCTTGGGATTACTTTTGCCAACAAAGAGGATTATGCTAAAGTGCTGGAGGATGATAACATTGATATCAATGGCTTAACACATTTCACACCCGGTATTCCTTTAACGGTGGTACTCCATCATGCAGACGGAACGAAGGATGAAATAAAGGTAAACCATAGTTATAATGCTCAGCAAATTGAATGGTTCAAGGCAGGTGGTGCTCTTAACATTATCCGGGCAAGTGTAAAAGCATAAGGATTATTTTGCGACTAATACAAATAGTCGGGAGATATTCGTTTGGCTTTTTTGACACTTAGTCCGTACCTTTATAAAGAAATGAAAACATTGATGTTTATAATTGGATTGTATTGTGCTTCGTGCGGAGACAGTACAAAGACAACAAATAAAATAACTGTCATGCAGGATACTGTTAAGAAAAGTGAGGAGGAGTGGAAAAGGGTATTGACCCCTGAACAGTACCGGGTGCTTCGGGAAAAAGGTACGGAAAGGCCATATAGTGGAGAGTATGAAAAGACCTTTGAACCGGGTACATATGTTTGCGCGGCCTGTGGAAATGTATTGTTTAAATCGGATACTAAGTTCGATGCCGGCTGTGGATGGCCCAGCTTTTACCGGGAAGCTGCCAAAGGACATATAATTGAAACACCGGATTATACCTTGGGAATGAAAAGGACGGAGATTACCTGCGCCCGTTGTGGAGGTCACCTGGGACACGTGTTTGACGATGGTCCTAAGGAAACCGGATTACGTTATTGTGTGAATTCTGTGTCCCTGAAGTTTATACCGGACAAGAAATAATTGGCTTATTAATTAAATGTTCCGATAACAGTTTCTCCACCTCTGACCGCTTCGTTCAGACTTACATTTATTTTCGTTCCGATCGGCAAAAAAATATCTACTCTTGATCCGAATTTTATGAAACCGAATTCAGCACCTTGCCGGGCGGTGTCATTCTCTTTGCAATAATAAACAATTCGTCGGGCCATGGCTCCGGCTATCTGGCGGAACAAGACAGATTTTCCACCGCTGTGCTCAACTACAATAGTTGTGCGTTCATTTTCTGTGGATGATTTCGGGTGCCAGGCAACTAAATACAGGCCGGCATGGTATTTTATGTATTTAACAATACCGCCGATTGGAAATCGGTTTACATGTACGTTTACCGGAGACATGAAAATGGAAAGCTGTAAGCGTCTGTCTTTAAAATATTCGGGTTCTTCTACTTCTTCAATTACCACTACTTTTCCGTCAGCAGGTGCAATGACCTGGCTATCGTTCAGTATGGTTGTACGTTTAGGGTTGCGAAAAAACTGAAGGACAGTAATTAAAAGAAATCCGGACAATGAATAGGCAAAGGCATGTACAAAGCTATTGCCTGTATAATGCTCTGCCAGAAATAGTATCAGTAAGCTGAACAAGAATGTTAAACCAATGGTAGGGTATCCTTCTCTGTGTATCATAATTTATTTGTAAAAATAAGGTACATAAATATAAACGGAGTTGATAATATCAGGCTGTCAAACCGGTCTAAAATACCTCCGTGTCCGGGTAAAATAGTTCCGGAATCTTTTGCGTCAATACTTCTTTTAAATAGAGATTCTACCAGGTCGCCGAAGTTTCCGATAACCACAATAATCAGCGAAATAATCATCCAGTCAATTACTGTTAACTCCTTATAAAATAGGGAAACCACATAGGCTATCGCGAGGCTAAGAATCCCACCTCCAATTGTTCCTTCCCATGTTTTTCCAGGTGAAATCCGTTCAAATAGTTTATGTTTCCCGAACGCTTTTCCCGATAAGTAGGCGCCAGTATCACTTGCCCATAAAATAAAAAGGATTCCTGCTATTTTGTGAGGATTGTAAATATAACTACCTATCCACCATGCATCCTGAAAGGCAATCATGCTCAGCAATGAAAAGGGTAGAACAATATAGATAATCCCGACAAAAGTGAAAGCAATATTTCCAAAAGGCTTATCCTTTTTTCGGTACAATTCAATTATGAAAACGCTGAATATGGCAGGTAATAATAACGCTAATGGGATAAAAGTATACTGCCGGAAAGTAGAACTAAAATTCAATGTGTTCCCGGTAAATATAAGCGCACCGATCAGTATTCCCATTATTTTTTGTGGATCATGACCTGTTTTAATGGAAAGGATGTAAAATTCCCATAACCCAATAATAGTAATCCCGAAAAATAAAAGAGAAAATGAATAAGCACTGAATAGAATAGCGCCAATGAGTATGCTCACAAATATACCTCCGGTTATAGTGCGCTGTGTCAAAACAATTTTTTAGTTGGCTGGTGAGTCGATTAATAAAACGTAGATCTCTTTCGGACCATGTGCTCCTTGTACCAGGGTTTTCTCAATATCTGCTGTACGGCTGGGACCAGTAATAGCAGAGATAAGTGAGGGGACATTGTTGCCGTATTTGCTTTTCATTTCTTTCAGGGCATCTTTTACGCTGTGCACCAACTGATTGCTGTAAGCAAGGACAACATGGTAATTGGCATAAGCTGGTAGACGCCTGCCGGATTCTTGTTTTGAACTGATAAGAACACTTCCTGTACGGGCAATCAGGTATTCACAGGTTGTAACTCCGACATTGACATTAGCGAAATCTGCTTCCTTATCGAAAAAAGTAATATCCCCTTTTTTTAAAAGAGTTTTTATTTTTTCATCCAGGCAAAATACCTGCTCCCATTTATTTTCTTTGATGAGGGAGGAAAAGGTTGTTAGAAACTCGTTTTCGTTTTCGCAAAAAGCGAATTTACCGTTAAGAGCTGTAAACTGTTGGGCAAATAATATTTCCAGAGGTTCTCCGGATGATGCATATATTTCCGAATCAAAGTCAACGGTTCCATAATCCAATTCGGATTTATGGATCAGCGCTTTCCGTATTTTTTTTAGTATTTTTTCCTTGGAGGTGCTTTCTTCCATTAAAATAAAGTTGCTGGGTTTTCTGCGGCTTTGGATAGCTCGGTCATTACTTCTTCTTTTTTATCAAAAGGTCGTTCTCCAAAGATTCGCTCCAAGTCTTCTTTGAAAATCACTTCTTTTTCCAATAATAAATCGGCCAGTTGTGTGAGTAAGTGCTTATTTTGTATTAATATTTCTTTGGTGCGCAGGTAAGCTTTTTCAATCAGCTTGCTTACTTCTTCGTCAATTATCTGGGCTGTTTTTTCGCTGTAAGGTTTATTAAAAGCATATTCAGACTGTCCGGTAGAATCGTAAAAGCTGACATTTCCTACCTTATCGTTCAGGCCATAATACATGACCATCGCATAAGCCTGTTTGGTTATTTTTTCAAGATCACTTAAAGCTCCGGTTGAAATTTTTTCAAAAATAATTTCTTCCGCCGCGCGTCCTCCAAGGGCAGCACAAAGTTCATCAAACATTTGTTCTGTTGTCGTTATTTGGCGCTCTTCCGGTAAATACCAGGCGGCTCCAAGGGACCTTCCACGTGGCACGATCGTAACTTTTACCAAAGGGGAAGCATGTTCCATCAGCCAGCTGACAGCAGCGTGACCCGCTTCATGAAAAGCAATTACCTTTTTTTCGTGTACTGAAATGATTTTATTCCTTTTTTCTAATCCTCCAATGATACGGTCCACTGCATCCAGGAAGTCCTGTCTGCCGACGGTTTTTTTATCGTGACGGGCAGCAATAAGTGCGGCTTCGTTACATACGTTTGCGATGTCCGCTCCCGAAAAACCAGGTGTCTGTTTAGCCAGAAATTCTATATCCAGTCCCTGATCCAGTTTCAATGGTTTTAAATGCACCTTAAATATTTCACTGCGCTCATTTTTATCGGGCATATCGACATATATCTGCCTGTCGAATCGACCTGCCCGCAAAAGTGCTCTGTCCAATACATCCGCCCTGTTTGTGGCGGCTAAAATAATGACACCGCTATTGGTCCCAAAGCCGTCCATTTCTGTTAACAGTTGGTTTAAAGTGCTTTCGCGCTCATCATTTGCTCCGGTCATTGGGCTTTTGCCCCTGGCCCGTCCAACGGCGTCTACTTCATCAATGAAAATGATGCAAGGGGCTTTTTCCTTTGCCTGGCGGAAAAGATCACGTACCCGGGATGCTCCTACACCGACAAACATTTCCACAAAGTCGGAACCCGATAAAGAAAAGAATGGAACTTTTGCTTCTCCGGCAACGGCCTTTGCCAAAAGTGTTTTTCCCGTACCGGGAGGGCCAACCAATAATGCACCTTTAGGAATTTTAGCACCCAGTTCAGTGTATTTTTTCGGTTGCTTCAGAAAATCGACAATTTCTTTTATCTCAATTTTGGCGCCTTCTAAACCCGCGACATCATTGAAAGTTATGCTTACATTGGTATCTTTATCAAAAAGCTGGGCTTTGGATTTGCCGATATTGAATATTTGTCCTCCTCCTCCTCCTCCAGCCATTCTGCGCATAACAATGATCCATATAATGATAATGATAATAGTTGGAATAAGAAGCGAACCAATAGGCTCGTACCAATTGGTTCGGGTTATTTTTTCAGGATAGACCCGGTCCTTGTAGGGAATGTCTTTTTGAACTTCCGCAACTGCTTTTTCGAAATTTTCGTCATTCAGATTTTTGATCAGGAAGTGAGGTCCTGTATTTATTCCTCCCCCAATTGATTTTACACGAACAGAATCATACTGATGTAAAACGAGGCTGTCTTTCTTGATAAAAATTTCGGCCAGATCCCCGTTTACAACCACAATTTTTCTAACATGATTTTTTTTGAGCATTTCATCTAAAAAACGGCCGGTGCTGATTTCTTTTCCTTCTCCCCCAAAAGGGCTGAAAAGTTCCAAACCTATCAGAATGGCCAATATGACCGCATATATCCAATAAATATTGAAGGAATTCTTAGGCATTTGAGGTTTTTTCGACAATCGTTCTTTAACTTTTTCGAACTGATTCTTGCCCTCGTTCTTTTTAGTGTCTTCGCTCATTGATTAATCATTAAACTATTTAATTTTAAGCGTATGCCATTGTTTCTGCATCTGCCCAAAGATCTTCCAGGTTATAGAAGTTACGAACGTCCGGAAGAAACACATGCACTACCACAGTTATGTAATCCACCAATATCCATTGCGAATTTTCATATCCTTCGGAATGAAAAGGTTTTTCTCCGGTCCCTTTTTTAACCTCTTCTTTGATGGAGTCGGCTATTGCACTCACTTGTGTAGTAGCTGTCCCTTCGCATATTATAAAATGTTCACAAACTGCATTTTGTATTTTTCTCAGATCCAGGCATATGATGTTCTGTCCTTTTATCTCTTGTATTCCTTTAATTATTGCTTCTACCAGGGTAGACGATTGAGATTTCTTTTTCTTTTTAGCCATTCAAAATAAATGAGTTACTTTGGTATTATTCGCACAAAAATAAGCATTAATCCCTGATAAACAGTCCATGCAAACGTTATTTATAGGGCAAAACCTGGTCCGATTGGCTTCCGTTGATTCGACCAATAATTATGCCTTGCAGCTGTTGAAAGATACTCAGGTGATGGAAGGTACCCTTATATGGGCTCTGGAACAAACAAAAGGACGAGGACAAAGGGAAAATAATTGGTTGGCTGAGCCTTTTCAGAATCTGACAATGAGTATCATTTTGTATCCTGATTTAACGGTTAGGAGGCAATTTTACCTGACCAAGGTTATTGCACTTGGACTTGAAACATTTGTATCAGAATTAATCGGTAAAAAAGATGCTGGATCGGATATTAAAATAAAGTGGCCTAATGATATTTATGTATCGGATAAAAAAATAGCAGGTGTATTAATCGAAAATAATTTAAGAGCAGAACAGATTTTTTCCAGTGTAATTGGCATTGGGCTGAATGTGAATCAGAAAAAATTTAATGGTTTGAGTAATGCAACTTCTCTGCAAATACTGTCGAATACCGTTTTCGATTTGAGCGATTGTCTGAGCAGGCTTTGTGAACATATTGAAGCCAGGTATTTGCAGCTAAAAGCCAATAAAATGGAATTACTGGATTCGGATTACGAAGAACGTTTGTATAAATTAGGCGAACTGGGTGATTATGAAAAAGATGGAAAGCGGTTTGGCGCTATTTTAACAGGTGTAAATGAACAAGGAAAATTATTGCTTAAACAGGAAAACGGGGAAATTTCGGAATATGGTTTTAAGGAAATCACTTTTTGTGGTAATTCTTAATTTATTTCTTTATGTCTTTCATTTTTTCTGCCAAAAGATTAAAAAAATTGGTCAAGGGTTTTTCTACCATCATTTTTATCATGGGATTCAATTCGGCTTCAAAAACCAATTGACCGTTTGTTTTGTCCGGAGAAACAGAGGTAAGGTTAGTATGCAGGATAAAGTTGAAAGGCACCTTTCCATTAGAGGCTATTTTAATGTGAGAGTTCGGTGTTTTCTCTATGATTTTCATTCCAATCGTCGCCATACCATTAATGGTGAAAGAGCATTCGGTTTCAGAGGAACTCCAATTGGTAACCTGATCAGGCATTAAGCGTTGAAAGTTATTGAAATTACTGAGGTAATTGAATACATTTTCAGCTGAGTTGTCAATTTCAATTTTGTTACTTTCTATAGTGGTCATCGTTTAATTAATTGGTCATTTATACTAAAGCATTGTCTGACAATTAACGACTTTTTATTTCCAGGCCCCATCCCGCTGGATTTTCACGCCAGCTTTGCAGAGAAAGCAAATCATTGTCAGTTATGTATTTTGACTTAAGGGCTTGCTTTACTAAAATATCATAATCGCAAAGAGAAACAGCCTTGCATTTTGCCTTTTTAAAAGCTTCGTCTGCAATTTGAAAACCATAGGAGAAGATAGAAATAAGTCCTTTTACGGAGCATTTTTCTTTACGTAAAGCCTCTACCGCTTTCAGACTACTGCCTCCGGTGGATATGAGATCTTCCACAACAACTATCGATTGCCCGCTTTCAACCACTCCTTCTATTACGTTGCCAAGTCCATGAGCCTTCGCTTCAGAACGGATGTAAACAAAGGGAAGTCCTAATTCCTGTGCTACCAATGCACCATGTGCTATTCCTCCTGTTGCAACACCCGCAATCACGTCCGGTTTTCCAAATTCGGAGTTGATCATTTCCACAAATTGTTGGCGAATATTTGTACGTACCTTAGGATAGGAGAGTGTTTTGCGGTTGTCGCAATAGATGGGCGATTTCCAGCCAGATGCCCAGGTAAAAGGATTGTTCGGTTGTAATTTTATCGCTTTGATTTGAAGTAAAAATTCAGCAATTTTAAGCGCAGTTTCCTCGTTCTTTATCATTCGGCGAATATAACCATAATATTTATCTCTAAGAGGCTGTTCAAAATTTATCTAATAATATAAATTTGAACAACATCTGATAAACAAAAAAATACTGTGTATACAATTTTTGCAAAAGATAAAATCGTTCATCTGGTTCATGAAAAGAATTCTTTTGTGGAGGATAATCATATCCAGGTGATAAGGTATCTGAGTCAGGAGCAGCTTTTTAGGGAGTATAAAATATTTGTGGAACAAAGCTTTATTCAGAAGCTTTGTTTTTTATATGCTGATGTGGAGCTTCTCTGGAAGAAATTCCAGGAGTGTTTTAAACTGATAGAAGCAGCTGGAGGACTCGTTAAAAACAATAGGGCGGAATTGCTATTAATTTTCCGTCTGGAGCGTTGGGATTTGCCAAAGGGGAAAATTGAAAAAGGGGAGCAAGTGAAGGCGGCGGCTATCCGGGAAGTACAGGAAGAATGTGGTATACAGGAGATTAAGATAAGTGGGGAGGCGCCTGTTACCTATCATACGTACCTTTTGAATGGGAAACACATACTCAAAAAAACCTATTGGTTTGAGATGAATTATACAGGATCTGATTATACATTAACTCCTCAATTGGAAGAAAATATTACCGATGCCCGTTGGATGAATCAGGAAGAACTGAAACTGGCCCTAAAGAATACGTATCCTCTTATACGGGAAGTGCTTCAATCACACATAGCTTGACAAACTTCGGCGAATGAAAAAATGCCTATTTCTCATCTGTTTTTTTATTTGCTCCTTTATTCAAGGACAGAATAAAAAATTGGATTCGCTGTGGACTGTATATAATAATATGAATCAGGCGGATACGAACCGCCTGAAAGCGATACAAGATATTGCCTGGAGCTATCGCAGTAATAAACCTGATACGGCAATTATACTTGCGGAGCAGGAAAGACACTTAGCTGAAAAGACAAATCAAAAGGAATTTGAAGGAAAGGCATATAATACGATAGGCTCTTCGTTAGATAATAAAAGTAATTATCCCTCCGCTTTGGAATATTATTTAAAAGCGTTTAAGAAATTTGAAGAAATCGGAGATAAAAAAAGAGTAGGAAATGTATATTATAATATGGGATTGGTTTATCAGCATCAAAGTGATTATCCCACAGCCCTTGAGTGTTCTCTTAAAGCGTTAGAAATCAGGCAGGAAATTGGATATAAGCAAGGGGTTGGAGAATGTTACAACACCATTGGTATCATTTACATAGTTCAGGGTAATTATGCCAAAGCGTTAGAATATTTGCTAAAATCTTTAGAAATAGCAAAGGAAAATAAAGACAAGCAAACATTGGGATTTTGTTATGTTAACATCGGAATTGTATATGGTTCTCAATCGGATTTTGTAAAAGCTTTGGATTATCAAAATAAAGCTTTAAAAATATTGGAAGAATTGGGAGATAAAAATGGCATAGGAAATTGTTATGGAAATATTGGAATTGCCTATCAACATTTGTCTGACTATTCTAAAGCCATCCAGTATGAATTAAAAGATTTGCAAATACAAAAGGAAATAGGAAATAAGGAGGGGGCAGCAAATTGTTACAATAATATGGGTGTATTTTATAATAAAGTCAAAAAGTATAAGCTCGCTATTGAATATATTGATTCTGGTCTGCGATTAACTAAGGAGATTGGAGATATTAACACGGAAAGTTTTTTATATCAAAATATCTCGGATGTTTATGCCCAGACTGGTATATATCAGGACGCTTATAATAACTATGTGCAATTTACAAAATTGAAGGATAGTATTTTTAATACTGACAAGAACAAACAACTCGGCGATTTAAAAACAAATTTTGAGGTAACGAAAAAAGAGACAGAGATGAAGGCTCAGGCAGAGGCTCAGCAAGCGATTGATTTTATGGAAAAAAGGAAACAGAGACTTGTGATTTATGGAGTTGCGGGTATTTTATTACTTGTTATCATTTTTTCATTTTCTCTGTACCGCAGGTTTAAAATTACGCAGGGTCAGAATGTGATTATTGAGAAACAAAAAGGAGAAGTTGAAAAACAAAGAGAATTAGCTGAAAGTGAAAGAATTATTGCCGTCGAACAAAGTCAAGTAATTAAGCAGCAAAAAATAATGGTGGAGGAACATCGAAAAGAAATGGTTCAAAGTATTACTTACGCTAAACGATTACAACAAGCCATTTTCCCGTCGGATGAAGAAATATTAAAATGCTTTCCGGAAAGTATTTTAATATTCAAACCCAAGGACATTGTAGCCGGGGATTTTTATTGGATGGAACAATCCGGGGAAACAACTTTTATTGCCGCTGCGGATAGTACGGGTCATGGGGTTCCGGGTGCTTTGGTGAGTGTTGTTTGTAGCAATGCCTTGAATAGGGCAGTTAAAGAATTCGGATTGCGGGAAACCGGGGAAATCTTGGACAAGACCCGTGAACTGGTCTTGGAAACGTTTGCCAAAAGCAATAGTGAGGTAAGGGATGGAATGGATATTTCATTATTATCCTTTAATAAACACTTGCAAAAAATTTCCTGGAGCGGAGCTAATAATCCTTTGTGGTATATGGAACAGGGAGAATTGAAAGAAATCAGAGCTGACAAACAACCTATTGGCAAAACGGATAATCCTGGCCCGTTTATTACGCATAGTATTAAATGGAACAGGGACACCGTCTTTTATTTATTAACGGATGGTTTCGCAGATCAGTTTGGTGGACCTGTCGGTAAAAAATTCATGTACAAGCAACTTAAAAGCCTGTTAGTGGAGATTTGTTCAAAACCATTTTCAGAACAACAGGCTATCTTATCAAAATCTTTTGACGAGTGGAAAGGTAATCAGGAGCAAACAGATGATGTGACGCTTATCGGAATTAAGTTATAAGAAGTCAGGTTAAAAAATAATAACGATTGTTCCTCCCAGGATCAAAAGGGCACCTATTAATGTTTTCAGATCCACTGTTTCGTTCAGAATAAAGTAAGCTAAAAGTATGGTTAATGCAATGCTGAGTTTATCTACCGGTGCAACTTGAGATAATTTGCCAATTTCAAGGGCTTTAAAATAGAATAGCCAGGATATTCCGGTGGTAAGGCCGGAAAGGACCAAAAAAATGAGATTCTGTTTGTTAACTGTAGAAATATTTCGGATTCCTCCTGAAAAGAAAGCAATTCCCCAGGTTAAAAATAATATAACGCTTGTACGAATAGCTACGGCCAGATTGGTATCAATTCCTTTGATCCCGACTTTTGCCAGTATAGCTGTTAAGGCTGCAAAAAATGCGGATAGTAAAGCGAATATCCACCACATAATAGCTGCTATTTGAAAAATAAATAAGCTACAAATACAGCTGCCATAAATCCGAAGAGGTCAGCCAATAGACCGTATGTTATGGCATAGCGGGTTTTCCGGATTCCTACTGATCCGAAATACAAAGCCACTATGTAAAATGTGGTATCGGCCGAACCCTGGAAGGTACAGGCTAAGCGGCCTGCGAAGGAGTCAACTCCGTATGTTTTCATGGTATCGAGCGTCATACTGCTGGCGCCGCTTCCACTCAGAGGTTTCATAAAGGCAGTGGGCAATGCATTCACAATGTCTGTAGGCAGGCCTGCTGCAGAGAGGATATACCCGATACCTTTTAATAAAAGGTCCATAGCGCCGGATGCACGGAATACCGCTATTCCAACAAGAAAGGCAACCAGGTAGGGAATAATTTTAATGGCTGTCCCAAAGCCGTTTTTGGCGCCTTCAATAAAGCTCTCAAATACATTCACTTTCTTAATGAAGGCTGCAGTAATGAATGAAGTTATAATTCCGAATAAAATGAAATTGCCTGCTACTTTAGAAACGATAACGAGTTTTTCATGTGTTAAACTGTGGAAGTAGAAAACGAGGCCGGTAATTGCAGCGCTAATGGCTAGTACCCATGTCAAAAGAACCGGGTCCAAGATTTTAATACGTTGGCGCAACGCGACGAACGTTACGCCTCCGATGGTTGCAAAAAAAGAGGCCAGGAGTATAGGAATAAAAACGTCCGAGGGGTCAGTCGCACCTTTTTGGGCGCGAAACATCATGATCGTTACTGGCAAAAGCGTAAACCCGGCTGTGTTCAATACCAGGAACATTATTTGTGAATTGGATGCTGTTTCCTTATCGGTATTAAGCTCCTGCATACTCTGCATGGCCTTTAGTCCCAATGGAGTCGCTGCGTTTCCAAGACCAAGCATATTGGCGGTGAAATTCATTACGATCTCTCCGATGGCCGGGTGTTCTTTCGGGATATCCGGAAACAAACGGCTGAACAAAGGGTTGACCAGCCTGGAAAAAAAAGTAATGGCTCCCGCTTTTTCACCTATGTTCATTAATCCCAGCCAAAGACTCATGATTCCGGTTAAACCGATGGATATTGTGAACGCATCCGCAGAAGAAGTGAAGGTGCTGTCGACAAGCAGCTTAAATATTTCCGTATCCCCAAAGAATAAAAGTTTTACCAGGGCGATCAGGAAGGCGATCAGGAAAAAGGCGATCCAGATAAAATTAAGCACCATTTATCAAAAATAGAGGATGGAGAAGTATTATTCGTGGGTTTCCCGATAAGTTAAAAACAATTAATTGTTGATACAGAGATCATTCGATACTATTCTTATCCACTTCCCGTTATTAATAAGATACGGCCGTTTTATGAATTTTAGCCCGTAATTTTCAGAATATTTGTATTCCAACACTATTTCATGGAAATCAAGGAAGGTTCTATCTCTCCATCTGAGAGAGCAGGTAAAAAAATACCGGCCGGAAAAACTGCAGGACGATTTTTTATTGGATTGCTCCTGTCCGTTTTTCTCTTCCTGATTTTTGGATTGATCATTGGTAATTTTTACGGAGATGAAGTCAAGTCCTATATTATTGAGCAGGTTAACAAACGATTGAATGTGCAAGTTGTCGTTTCTCCCCGCGATATCCATTTTTCTGTACTGAAAAATTTTCCTTCTGCCTCTGTTGAGTTCAGGGAAGTACTTGCCTTGGATGTCAATCCTAAAGATACGCCCGAAAGGGACACCCTTTTTTTTGCCGGATCAGTTTCACTTCAATTTGATATCCGGGATATTTTTAACAGGAATTACAGAATCCGTAAACTCTCTTTGGCAGATCTTGTCATGAAAATAAAAATTGATAAGAATGGTAAGGACAATTATCACTTCTGGAAAGATTCCAGCGACAGTATTTCCGGAAAGTTTTCTTTTGCTTTAGAAAAAATAGTTTTAAAAAATGTTTGTCTGAGCTATACTGACCTCGCAAACAAACAGATTCATCGTCTGAAAATATCCAAAGGTACATTGTCCGGAAAATTTACAGAAGAAACCTATCATTTAAGTACGGATCTGCAATTATTCCTGCTGCAGGTGAAATCCGGCAATACCGTATACTTGGAAAATAAGGATGCTGAATTAAAAGCAGATTTTTATATGGAAAACAAATCCGGCACCTATGGTGTTCAAATCGGGAGGATTAAAGTGGCTGGTTTGAATTTTGACCTGAAAGGGAATCTGACGTACCGGGATTCTTCTGCAGGAGTTGATCTTCAGGTGAAGGGACGTGACCTGGAGATCGGTTCTGTCTTATCATTGGTCCCTGATAAATACAGAAATAAACTAACTGATTATTCGAAAGAGGGCGATTTTTATTTTGATGCAAGTATTAAGGGGAAATGGAGTCATTTTGAAACTCCTGTCGTAAATGCTCATTTCGGAATTCAGGATGGGAAAATTACCCATAAAAAATCGGGGCTTACTTTCAATGGATTGACACTTAAAGGGACATATACCAACAGTGGAGAATCGAGATTATTGATTGAACATTTCTCCGGTAAGTTGAATGAAGGGCAGTTAAGTGGTTATGGTCTTCTTGAAAACTTTAGCAATCCATATTTAAAAATGAATATAAGAGCCGATTTTGATCTTGGAAATTTTCAGAAGTTTATAGAGATAGATACCATTGAATCAATCAAAGGTCGTGCAAAGGTCGTTCTGACCTACTCCGGAAAATTGCCGGAGGTTAAAAATGGAAAGTCGTTTGTGGAAAAGGATCTGAAAAATGCAATAACATCCGGGACAATAGAACTGAAGGATGTTCAGGTGCGATTTAAGCGTAATAAGAACAGCGTTGACAGTATTCAAGGTTCTTTTCAATTTGATAACAATGATGTAGTGATAAATGATTTTAAGGGTCGTATTGCTAACAGCGATTTTGAATTAACAGGGCTTGTGAAAAATGTTTTGCCTTCCATTTTTCTGGACAGGGAAACATTGACTGTCGAAGCCGAATTGAAGTGTAAAAGACTTGATCTGGACGAGCTATTGGCGGATGAAAATAAGTCAACTCCGCGCAATACCATTTATGAACTCCGGTTTCCGGAATACCTGCGTCTGGATCTTCATACAGCTATAAAGAAACTGAATTTTAAACGTTTTGAGGCGGAGAATATATATGCTCAGATAACTTTGAATGATAAAAGGATGATCATCGAACCTGTTTCGTTTAACTCGATGGACGGAAAGGTGGAAGGGAGTGGTATAATAGATGGCAGTGATGGAAAACGACTATTCATTTCCTGTGAGGCTTCGCTTGATAAAGTGAATATCAGCAAATTGTTTGCTGAACTGGATAATTTCGGACAAACGACGCTTACGAATAAAAATTTAAGAGGTTTATTAACTTCGGAAATACACTATTCTTCCGAATGGAGCCCGGAGCTTATTGCCAACCTTGACAAAGTAAAAGCCCGGGCAGAAATAAAAATTGAAAAAGGAGAATTGTTGAATTTTGAACCTTTGAAAGCATTTTCCAAATTTATTCGTCTGAAGGAACTCGAGGATATCAAATTCGCTACGTTGGAAAATAAAATTGAAATTAAAAATCAAACTATTTTTATTCCTAAAATGGAAATAAAAAACAGCGTTCTCAACCTCACCTGTCTGGGTAAACATACCTTTAACAATGAAATAGATTACGAGATTAGCTTATTGATGCGTGAATTATTGGCTCAAAAGGCAGGTAAAGTGAAAAAAGAGAATGATGAATTTGGTGAAGTGGCAGATGACGGATTGAGCAGAACCTTATTTATTTCAATGAAAGGAACTGTTGATCACCCTCTTATCAACTACGACCGAAAAGGAATGTTTCAAAAAATTAAAGCGGATATTAAGAAAGAAAAGCACAATTTGAAAGGCCTATTGAAAGATGAGTTTGGTTGGTTTAAGAAAGACAGCACGCTTACTAAAGCACCGGAAAAAGGTACTCAGAAGAAATCGGATAAACTGAAAGTTAAATGGGATGAAAGTGGGAAGGATGAGAAGGAAGATAATTAGCGAGTAGTGACGAAAGTCGGATTCATAGGCTATAAGAGGTAAGTAATAGCCGAAAATGGGAAGCATTTAGGAACACACTTAACTGATTTGAAGTTTAAATTTAGGTAAATTTGAAGGGATGAATATCTATTCGCAAAAACAACGATGGAAATTGCTGCTCTGTATTGCTGCATTATTCATTGTAGCCTTATCGCTTTGGTATACCAATACGCTCGTTAACAAAATAGCAGCTGATGAACGGAAGAAAGTAAAATTGTGGGCGGATGCAATTCGCAAAAAAGCAAAACTCGTTCAATATACCAATGAATTGTTTACAAAAATAGCCATAGAGGAACGTAAAAAGGTTGAATTATTGGCAACCGGCACCCGGCAACTTGCTAATCCATCATTACAAATGGAGGATGTGAGTTTTATATTTGAAGTCATTAAAAATAATCAAACGGTTCCTGTTATATTGGCGGATGCCACTGGAGCGATTATTAACTCGCGAAACCTGGATTCGACCAAAGTCAATGACAAAAACTATCTGGAGCAGGAGATGCGAATAATGCGTCAGCAACATCATCCGATAGAAATCACACTTTCTAAGGGACAAAAGAATTATTTGTATTATAAGGATTCCAGGCTTTTTTCGGAATTGAGAACTGTTCTGGATGATCTTGTGAAGTCTTTTATTTCGGAAGTGGCTGTTAATTCGGCCTCTGTGCCGGTTGTTTTCACAGACTCTACCCGGCTTCATGTGATTGCTTCCGGAAATGTCGATTCGGTTAAGATGTCCACTCCTCAAAGGCTAAAAGAGACTATTGAAAAGATGGAGTCTTCCAAGCCTCCCATTGTCATTAATTTTGGAGAAGAAGGCGAACAATTTATTTTCTATGAAGATTCAATTTTACTTACTCAGCTTAAGTATTATCCATACGTGCAATTTGTTGTAATTGGCTTGTTTTTTCTGATTGCCTATACGTTGTTCAGTACTTCCAGGAATGCTGAACAGAATCAGGTTTGGGTTGGAATGGCGAAGGAAACGGCTCATCAATTGGGGACTCCGCTTTCTTCCCTGATGGCCTGGGTTGAATATTTAAAAACGAAAGATGTTCCTCCTGACATGATATCTGAACTCGAAAAGGACGTTAAACGTCTGGAAACGATAACCGAGCGTTTCTCCAAGATCGGTTCTGTACCCAAACTCGAAAATGAAAATGTTTTCAGCGTAATGGAAGAAGCTATTAACTATTTGAAAACACGTACTTCTAAAAATGTTATCTATAGTATTCAGCCGCATGATGGAGAGCAGGTAACTGCAAAGTTGAATGTCGCCTTATTTGCCTGGGTAATTGAAAATTTGTGCAGAAACGCTGTTGACGCTATGAATGGGAATGGTGCCATCAGGGTTGACATTTATGATCAACATCAGTTTGTGTACATTGACATAACAGATACTGGTAAGGGGCTTCCTAAATCAAAGTATAAAACTGTTTTTAAACCAGGTTATACAACTAAACAGCGTGGCTGGGGACTTGGGCTTTCTCTTAGCAAACGTATTATTGAGAATTATCATTCGGGGGAGTTATTCGTCAAGTGGTCGGAAATCAATAAAGGAACTACGTTCAGGATTGTATTGAATAAATAGTGGCAGGTATATACCTACATATACCATTTTGTAAACAAGCCTGTCATTACTGCGATTTTCATTTTTCCACTTCACTGAAAAACAAACAAGCTTTTTTAGATGCTTTGAAACTGGAAATAGCTTTGCAGAAGAATTACTTGAAAGGTCAGGAGATCAAGTCTGTTTATTTGGGAGGTGGTACTCCTTCTTTACTTTCTCAAAGGGAACTGCTGGATGTTTTTCAGGAGCTAAATGAGAATTATTCAATTTCAGCAGATGCTGAAATTACCCTGGAGGCAAATCCGGATGACCTGACACATGAAAAATTACGGCAATTGAAGGAAACTCCGGTTAACCGTCTGAGTATCGGTTTGCAATCCTTCGCAGAGAAAGACCTTCGTTATATGAATCGTGCGCATACGGCAGAAATGGGAAGTGCTGCGGTTAAAGATGCCCAGGATGCCGGCTTTAACAATATCTCTGTCGACCTGATCTATGGCACTCCAACCTTAAGTAAGGATGTCTGGCTGAATAACCTCGATAAGGTATTTGCGCTCCAAGTCAAACATATTTCTTGTTATGCTTTAACGGTTGAACCCAAGACGGCACTTGACCGCTTCATTCGATCAGGAAAATCGGAAAATCCAGATGAACGGCAGACAGCTTACCAGTTTGAAACGCTGATTGCTGAAATGAAAAAGAATGATTTTATACAGTATGAGATATCTAATTTTTGTAAAGAGGGTTTTTTGTCAAAACACAACAGTAATTACTGGTTAAAGGAACATTATTTAGGTTTAGGACCTTCTGCCCACTCCTACAATGGATATAGCCGGCAATGGAATGTCCGGAATAATAACCGGTACATACGGGCTTTGGAAAAAAGAACACTTGATTTTGAGAAGGAAATTCTTAAGCCTGATCAGCACTATAATGAATATATATTAACCTCTTTGCGTACCATCTGGGGTACGGATTTAGACTGTATACGAAAAATGGGAGAAGACTATTATACAACCTGTGTTAAAGAAGTTCAGAGGTATATTATGTCCGGTGACGTTATCCAAAAGAATTCGCTGTTGAATTTAACGGATAAAGGGAAATTACTGGCGGATAAGATTGCCAGCGACCTGTTTGTGGTATAATTCGTTCGTCATAATCTTAATTCTTCAGTAGGATCCCAAAACAATTTTCGGAACTCGAGCACTTTGTCATTTTTGACTTTTATGCCTTCTTTTTCAAGGAGTTGCTGCATCCTATAAGGATCTGTAAAGTGATGTTTCCCAGTAAGCATGCCATTGCGATTGACAACGCGGTGCGCCGGAACTTTCTTTTTATATGAATGGGAGGCGTTCATAGCCCAGCCAACCATGCGCGATGATTGGGCTGTGCCGAGGTATTTCGCAATAGCTCCGTAATTGGTGACACGACCTTTCGGTATAAGGCAAACTACCTCAAAAACATCTTTAAAAAAATCTTCACGCATATCATTCCCATCCGCTCGCCAGCACATCAGCAATGTGCATAACCTGCAGGTTCATGTTTTGTTTTTTGATATATCCTTCCATGTGCATTAAGCAAGACATATCGGTTGATATAAGATACTCCGCACCCACTTCAAGGGCATGTCCGACTTTTTCTTGTCCCATGCCCACCGCAATGGGTTCAAATTTTACTGCAAAACTGCCTCCAAATCCACAACAGGTTTCCGTGTCTTTCATTTCACGTAATTCAAGCCCTTTTACTTTTTCAAGTAATACACGTGGTTCTCGTCGAACTCCATATTCGCGCAGCGCAGCGCAGGAATCGTGATACGTCGCAATCCCCTTCAGCGTGGCGCCAATATCGGTGATCTTTAAAATGTTCACCATAAAATCGGTAAACTCAAACATGTTCTTTTGAATTTGTTTGAATTCATTGTGTAAGGCGGAATTATGGAACATTTCAGGAAAGTAATTTTTTACAAAACCGGCGCAGGAAGCGGAAGGGCAAACAATGTAACGATCATTCTGAAATTCTTTGATAAATTTCTCGCTCACTTCTTTCGCCTCGCTCCAATAGCCTGCATTGAAAGCCGGTTGTCCACAGCAGGTTTGCTCTGGGTTATAATTTACCGCGCAGCCTACCTTTTCGAGCACCTTTACCATGCTTTCCGCAGCTTTTGGATAAATCTGGTCAATAAAACAGGGGATAAATATGTCTACAATCATAGAGAATCAGGGATTCAGGAATTTGGATTCAGGATTAAACTAATTAATATTGCAATTTACGGTTTTAGGTTTAAAAATCACATAACATTCTGTCTAAATCCTTCATCCCCAATCCTTAATCATTCTGCTTCGATATTTTTACTTTTGGGAATTGTCAACAAGACGACAAAGCCGAACACAAAGAATACGATCAGGGCAAGTATTGAATTCCGCATGCCTCCCGTTATCCCTTCAATATAACCGAAAGAAAAGGTGCCAATCACAATGCCTATTTTCTCGCATACGTCGAAAAAGCTAAAGTAAGATGCATGATCCTCGGTTTCGGGTAATAACTTTGAGTAGGTAGAACGCGAAAGGGATTGTATTCCACCCATGACAAGTCCGACTAATGAAGCGATGATATAAAAATCAGTTGGAGTATACACCCAAAGATAAGTTCCTACACAAATGCCAATCCAGATAAAAATGGCTATGCCTAATGCCCTTATATTTCCTATCCATCTGGATAGTCTTGAGAATAAAACAGAACCAGCGATCCCCAGAAATTGGATGAGCAATATACTAATGATCAGGTTACTGTCTTCTATCCCGACAATTTCTTTTTTTGCAAAAAGTACCGCCATCAGCATTACCGTTTGTACACCCATGCTGTACAAAAAAAACGAACTCAGGTAACGTTTCAGTCTTGGTATCGTTTTGAGTTCTTTCCAAACAACGCTCAGTTCGTTAAATCCTTTAAATAGAATGTTGCCATGAGGTTTATGCCCATATATATTATCAGGAAGTGTCGAGAAGGTTATTTGAGCGAATCCGGCCCACCAAAGTCCAACTGATACAAAAGACCAGCGCGCTGGCATATTAAATCCTTTTATTAGAACGAGGTTAATAATCAGGAGAAGGGCACTCCCGATGTAGCCCATGGAAAATCCTTTTGCACTTATCCGGTCGTGATCCTCTGGTTCGGCTATTTCCGGCAAATAAGCGTTGTAAAATACCAGGCTTCCCCAAAAGCCTACACTTGCCAGAAGGATGGAGAGCAAACCCCAAAAAAGGTTCTCTGTACGGAAGAAATAAAGGGAGGCACAGGATAAGGATCCGAGGTAACAAAAAAACCGCATAAATTTTTTTTTATTGCCAGAGTAATCCGCGACTCCTGAAAGTATGGGCGCTGAAAGAGAAACAATAATGAATGACAATGAAACTACGTAGGAATAGAGCTCTGTATTTTTATACTCCCGGCCAAACAGGTGCACCGTATCACTGATTGTTTTTCCATTCAGAACTGTACTGGTTACATTTTCGTAAAACACCGGGAAAATTGCTGCAGTAATGACAAGTGGATAAGAGGAATTGGCCCAATCGTAGAAAGCCCAGGCGTTGATTATTTTTTTATTTCCTTTTTCCATTTTAATTATTAGCGACTAGTGAGTAGCGAATAGCCAACAGGGTTGAAATATAGTTTATTTTCCACCTTAATTTGACCTTACTGATTTCTAAACTTCTATCCCCCTATTCGCTATTGGCTACTCGCTATTCCCTATTTATCAGTGACCTTGCAAAACTTCAAATTCGACCCGTCTGTTCCTTTTTCGTCCTTCTTCCGTGTCATTTCCTGCAATAGGTTTTGTACTTCCAAAGCCTTTGAAATCAATTTCGTTGGAAATTCCTTTTTCAAGGAGGTAATCAAATACGGCTTTGGCCCTGTCTTCCGATAATTTCTGGTTACTTTCGGAATTACCCTGGCTGTCTGTATGTCCATTAATGCGAATTTCCATTTTAGGATTCCGTTCCAATAAATCAACCAATTTGTCTAATTCGGGATAAGAGTCGTCCATCAACTCCGTTTTTCCCGTTTCAAAGAAAATACTTTTCAGCTGAATAACATCACCAGACTTTAATTCATTTTTAACAACGGGTATTGAATCTTTTTTGCCAGTATTTTGTTTGGTCTGTATAAGTAATGCCGGATCGATCTTTTCGGTAAGAAGCACATCGTCGACAAAGTAATAGGCTTCGTGAAAATAGGAAAACAGCTTTTTTCGGTTCAATCGGTACATATCGTGTTTGGTTTTTTTTACAAAATTTCCGATCGTAATGTATCGTTCTCCTCCCTGAGCGGTGTACTCGCCTTCCAGTTTTATCCAGTTGTAATTATTGATCAGTCCCTTCGGGTTATACATGTAAAGGGAATTCGTGGAATCGATTTTGTCCGAAAAAACGAATGGTTTTCTGGAAAAAAAAACACCAAAATGTTTTAATCCCATCGTACTGATGGAAAGCAGGCGGAACCAGGTCTCATAGTGATACGTTTTTCCCGCCTTCAGGGGCTCTATCAATTTAACGTACAAATATTCTTTGTATTTCAATTGAAAGCGAAGTCCTACACTTGCATCGCCCGAGTGCGGTCCATGATACCTGCTGGTGTCGAGCTTTAATGACTGGAGATAATAATCGACACTCGCAATTCCTTTCCAGGGAGCGGCATTGGAGATGTTTGTGTTTCGTTTATTTTTATGGGCTTCGAAACCTCCATTTGGAACAAGGTTTTTTTGAGCAGATAGAGCAAATGCCGTTGATAGCAACAGGAAGAAAAGATAAGGTATCTTCAATGCCGGAATTCTTTAACCGTATCAACAAAAAATTTCACTTTGTCTTTCTCCGTATCGGGATATATTCCATGTCCAAGGTTAGCTATATGCCGGTTAGGGCCAAAAGCTTTCAGCATTTTTATGGTTTCCTTTTTAATAATGTCCTGATCAGCGTATAGTAAGCAAGGATCCATATTGCCCTGCAAAGTCTTTGTGTTTCCAATAATTTCCCGGCTTTCAGCTATATCCATGGTCCAGTCCAGTCCGATGGTCGCACAATTTAACTGGCTCATTGCTTTGCGGGCAAAGTAGGCATCTTTTGCAAAAACAGTGAGGGGTACTTCCTTCACCGCATTGCATATCTGTGATATATAGTTTAATGAAAATTCGGTGTATTGTTCAGGAGAAAGAATGCCTGCCCAACTGTCGAATACCTGTAACATGTCGGCTCCGGCTATCACCTGTCCTTTCAGGTAGTTAATCGAACTTTGTGTGATCTTTTCCAGTAATTGATGAGCCAGTTGGGGTTGTGTGTAGAGAAATTTTTTGGCCTTGGAAAATGTTTTGGATCCTGATCCTTCTATCATATAGGCAAGGAGGGTCCATGGAGCGCCGCAAAAGCCAATCAAGGGAACTCTGTTATTCAATTCCCGCTTCGTTAGTTTTAAGGCGTTCATTACATATGGAAGATCGTCTGCTTGTGCTATCCGAAGTTGTTCTATGTCCTTTTGAGACTGTATCGTTTTTTCAAACCAGGGGCCTTTTGCTTCTATCATCTGGTAGGGGAGGCCCATAGCCTCCGGGATAACAAGGATGTCGGAGAATATAATTGCAGCATCCACCCCTAAACTATCGACGGGTTGAATGGTTACTTCGCAGGCCAAGTCAGGAGATTCAACTAATTCTTTAAACCCGCTTAGTTTTGACCTCACCGCACGATATTCCGGTAATATCCGTCCTGCCTGGCGCATGAGCCATATGGGGGTTCGTTCTACTTTTTCTCCTCTTGCTGCACGTAAAACTAAGTCGTTTATCATAAGTTATAAGTCGTTCGTCATAAATCATTAGCTCAAAATTCCATACCGACGACTAAATACTAAGTTAATAAGAAACTTTATAAAATTTCTTTTAATTCAATCAATGAACGTATTTCAAAACTGATCATTTCCGTATGTGCCAGATTGTTTATATTGTAATATACTTGGTCTATTCCCGCTGAACGGGCGCCAAGTATATCTACTTCCAGGTTGTCTCCAATCATTATACTTTCCTGCACATTTGTTTTTGCGAGTTTTATGGAATACTCAAATATGCCCTCTGCAGGTTTTTTACTGCCCGCTTTTTCTGCCGTTATAATATGTCGGAAATACCCGTCAATGCCGGATGATTTTAACTTGCTGTATTGGGCATCCTCAAACCCATTTGTGATGATGTGCAGTGTATATTTGGCTGCCAGGTATCTTAAGATTTCCAGTGTGTGAGGTTGTAAGCCGCTTTTAGTAGGCGCTAAGGCTATATAATCTTCACTCAAGGAATAACTCAGGTCGTAGTTTTTTATATTAAAATGCTGAAGGGTCAATAAGAAACGCTTATATCTTAAGGTTTGTTTGCTTATGTGCCCTTTCGCGTAATTATCCCAGAATTCCTGATTGATCTCATTGTACTTTGAAACAAATTCGTTGAAGGAAGAAATTCCTTTGTCCTGGAGTTTATGTTTATGGAACAACTCTTTTAAGGCTTCTGCGGAATTGGCATTCGCATCCCACAGCGTGTGGTCCAGATCGAAAAAAATGTGTTTGTATTGCAACGTTAAATATGACGATAAATAATATTATAAAAGAAATACAGGATAATTGCCCAGGCTATTATCGAAAGGAAAAAGTAAGACATGATTTTTTTTCTGTTCTTAAAATAGCGGACGGATAAAAAGACGCCTAATGGTATAGAAAGTACGGAGGGCCCCAGGATAGCAATACCCAATAGACCAAACCGCCGTTTTACTTTTACGATAATCTTATTTGTGAAGGTGAATTTCTTTTTAGATTTTTCCGGCAGATGTCCAAGTCGTTTTCTGATATCTTTAAAGAAACGGATAATCGCTTCGCTGATAAATGTAAATACAACCGTGCCGGTTATTCCTCCGCTAATAGTAACGGTCAATACTTTAAAAAAAGACCATTTGGCAAAGACAGCCGTCGGAACTCCTGCCAATCCAAATTTGAGTGCGCTGAGTACGAATACTCCCAATATTTCAAGCCATTCTCTCAAGCCCATACCTATAAATATACGGATTCTTAGTGTTTTTTAAGCCATCTGATTAGCCACGGAAGATTGTTTTTTCTGATTTGCGAGTAGGTCTGTGGAAGGGAGCCGAATCCGCTATAAAATCTTGCGAGATTAGGGTTGTTGGAACCATTGAAATCCAGCGTATAGAGACGTTGTGCATTCTCCGAAATAAATCTGTCAATAAGATAAAACATGGCTCCGTTTTCACGCGAGCCCTCGTCTGATCCTGAAAATAAAAACACTGCATTTACACCACTTTCAATGAAAAAGGCTCCGGCAGATAATTCTTTATTTGCTGTTTCTACCGAAAGAATCTGAACGGCATCTCTTTTAATTAGTTCTTCCAGCAGCTTCTCTAATAACAGGTAGTGTTTTCCGGAAAGGGTCTCAATTTTTTTGCCCCGGTTATGCCGGAATAAACGGATGATTTTTTTAGGATCAGCATTCTTCCTTAAAACGAGTCCCTGCTTCTGTGCTTTCTTTATATTCCGTTTTGTGTTTTCAGAATATTTTTGAACGATCGTTGAATATGGTTGGGCGAGGTTTAGCTTGAAACTGGTATTTTTTCTGAGATAAAAAGCGGAATTTTTCGTTTCATTGGAGGTATTCAAATTGATCTCAATAAGCTTAAACTGCGGTGGAAGAGCCTCTAGAAAAGCTCCTGTTTTATTTTCCGTCAGCGTTTCGGGGGAGAATATCCCAAGCTGTTGGGTGAAAAAGGGTTGGTATAGATAAGGGATGCCATATTTCTTATTTAAGGTAAGTGGCATAAGGGTCTGATAGTCTCCTTCTATCAAGGCTTCCCAGCCAGGGCTTACAATATCAAGATACCAGGAATATGCATAAATGAGGGAATTGCCGGCATTAGCAATGCTAACGTCCCATTTTTTTTTATCAATCTCCCGATGCGTAATATGCTTTATCATTTTGCTAATTCGATCATTTTTTCGAAGATTTGTTTCCAGCCTGGATAATGCGTGGTGCTAAAACTACGATCGTGCCATACGGAAATAAAAACTCCATTCATTTTTTTAACTTCCGTGATCAGTTTTTCAATATGTGCTAAGGCTTCCTTGGGTCCAATTTTCAAATAATCACGAAAGGTAATATCCATCACCGCGAAAGGAAATATTCTAAGATTCGTTTCTTCGTTTTGTTCCAGATCAAAAAAGTTAAACGGAATGCAGGTGCCGGCTCTAAAGCCGGGAGAAGAGGCATAGCCCATACTATAATCTTCTGTAATTCCTGATTCAATCAGGTTCCGGTATGTATCCGGTAGTTTCATTTTCAGGAAATGCTGTCTGCTTTGCAGAACCTTTTTCTTAGTTATCTTTTCCAGGTGTTCTTTTTCAGAGATAATTCCGGAAGACCGGCCATTGGATCGATAAGAAGGGTGAATGCCAATTTCGGAAAATGCAGAAAGGTGTTGTACTAAAGTTTGATACTTTTTGTTTTCAGGAGCTACGTTGTGATCGTATTTTGACCTGGAACCAAACAATAAAAAATAAATCAATTGAAGTTGGTGCTTTTTTACAAGATATTCCTGTTCGAGGTATCCGTCAAAGGGATCGAATCGCTTCCCCAAAAGCACATACGTTCTGTCAACAATGGTTTCAAGATCGAGTTTTAAAACTGATTTTAAATATGCCCCGGTTGATCTGAAAAATCCTTTGCCGGTGTAGGCGTATACATTGTCTACATCTATGGTTGGGATAAAATGATACTTGTTTTCCTTGAATGGAATGGAGGGAAACCGCAAGCGTAGTGTTTTTTTTAACGAGTCGGCCCAATAGTTTATTACTGGCTGAAATAGAAAATTGTATTTAGCTGAAAGGCTTTGTTTTGCTTCAAACCGCCCATGCTGGTCGGCTATGAATGGCAGGTATTCTTCATATCTGCTGAGCAGGTAAAAACTGGCTCCAAAAAGATCAAATGAAAAGTCGGGAGAGGATGTACGGAAGAAAGCTTTCGTTGTTTCAAAATCAAAGACGGCTATTTTTATCTGTTTGATATCATCCTCAAAAAGGATGCCCTGGGGACAGATGCTGATGCAATTTTCAAATGATTGTACAGAATAATTTAGCTTTGGCCCGGTATAGATTTCAAATTGTTTTGCATCATTGATTAAATTGAATTCTGTGTTCAATATGTCCCGGAAGAAATAATGAATGATGTACTGAAGTCTCGATGTGTTTTTTTTGGCAAATATCAACAGCATAACACTATCGGATAAGTTTTTTGATCAAGGTTTTAATAAAAAGTGAAACACTTGTTTTATGAAGATTAGATGCCTTATTGGTTTGAATATCCTTTTGAATCAGCTCAAAACTTTTTTGCAGGTCAATGATCGTAAAGGAAGAATTGTTTATGTATAACTCGGATGCGGCTCCATTCATTAAAAATATATTTCTCAATCCTTCCAGGTTAATCATAACACCATTCTTTTTCTCGTAAAAACGAATGTTCCTCCATTCAGAATGTCCATTCTGGTCCCTGCAATGTATGGTATAGTTTTTCCATTCCCTGTATCTGACTCGTTCCTGTTCTTCTACATAATGGGCAAAGGTAAAGCTATGTTGAAGGTCGATATCAATCAGCAACATTTTGGCGGCGTTCCGGTGAAGAAACCCAAAAACGGAATCAGCACCAAAAGTGCTTTTATTTTTTAATTGCATTAGTTCATTCGAATGCTTGCCCCATACCATAAAGGAATGGAGGGGGTCGGAGGTCCTTGTAAAATCTTTTCGTTTAAAGGCGGCAAGTGACAGGGTTCCGGTTTCCGGAATTGAATGTAAACTATCAAAGGAAGATTGATAAGAAGAATGGTTTACAAAGGCAGGAAATAACAAGGTTCCGGTTTTGAATTTTTCTTTCAGACTGTCAATGAATTTATCGGCGTCAAATCTAAGACCCGATTTTGCGGCATGATAGGCTAGTTTGCTTATATCAGAGGCGATCAAGATGGTATTGTCGGATTGGATGGCAAGCTTTCCCGGAATTTCGTAATAGGCATACGTAACTTCCATCAAGACTGTTTTTCCGGTTCAATGATTTCGATAAGCTCATTCGAAGGACTAAGGAAAAATGCTATTTTCCGGTTGTTGAATGCAATTGCTTTTTTAGGAGAGGAAACCAATACGAATTTACTCTTTTTTAATTTCGCCAGGTCGTTTTCAAAATTATCTGCCATAAAACACAAATGATGAAGACCTCCTCTTTTGTTGCGGAGAATAGTAGAAACAGGAGAGGCAGGGCTGAGTGGCTCTATCAATTCGATTGTCGAACCATCCGCCGTTTCTACAAAGGCAACTCTGGAATCCTGTAAAGGGTCCGTGTATATCCTGCTTTTCATTTTGCAATCAAACAGCGGTCCCAGTATGTCCTGAAAATACCGTTCAATGCTTTCCACGGCTATGCCTATATGATTAAACTTCATACGTGAAATGGATATAGGGTGGAATTTTAAATTCAGCTGTACAATCCCAGGTGAATGTATTGTCTTTTCGTCTCATTCCGGATCCCTTAAAGAACAGAAAACAGGGATTGTTTTTGTCAGTTGGCAGGTATTCGGCCTTCAAAAACAGGCACTTGTTTTTAATAGCTTGCAGGTTAGCGAAGCCCAGCATGGTTTCTTCGGTTTTTCTTCCTATGACTCTGCAACTAAGAATGAAATCAGCGATAAATGCTGTTTCTCCTTTAACAGAAATACTTATAATTCCTGTTAGTCCGGCATCGCCGAATCTGTCACTGGTGCTAAAAGCCCACATAAAGTTATCTGAAGAGGCGTCCCAGTCCAGAATTTCCTGTTCGGTCATTCTGCGTGTACGAAGATTGAGTTGATTGGTCTTGTTTAAAAGCTGGGTAACTCGCTGACTGTTTTTTTTGCTAACTCTTTCTGCCTTGATTTTTATACCAATACCCGAAAGCCATTCATCCAATGACTGGAATGAATTCCTGTTTTCAGTTCTGTTTTTTTCTTCTGCATACAGAAGGTTTCTATTCCTGTCTTCCTGACTTATGAAAGGCTTGTTAAAACAATTAAGACTGCGCAGGAAAGCAGGGTAGAAAAGTTTGTCGGCTGGCATTTCAGGAACAAAAATATCTGGCAATGATTCGCTCACTCTTGCTCGTTCGACAGGATTGTCGTCGATAAAAACGACTGAATCAAGTCCAAGGCGAAGCTCCTTAACAAGTTCTGTAATATTCTTGGCTTTGTCCTCCCAGTTGATCCTCCAGGCCGCGATATTTTTTTTGCGAAGGATCATTTCCGGATGTTTCTCGATAGCAGCAAGTGCTGTTTTCTCTTCGTTTTTACTGACGATTGCTATTAGTATTCCCTTGTCGGCCAGGATTTTCAATTCGCGTTGAAAATCGACATAGGCTTCCCCAAGTGCATCATGTCCTCCAAGGATCAGGTTTTCCCATCCTATATCGCCAAGAATTCCTCCCCAAAGAGTATCGTCCAGATCTACAATGATCATTTTTTTTGACAGCCCAAGAATTCCCCTGACGGATGACTGAATTTCTTCTGCAGCCTTTTCAAAAACGGAATTGTGAAAAGGGTTTTTACTTAAGTACCATAGTTTTGGTTGAAAAGCTAACGTTCCCGAAGAGGCGATCCACCTTTGGGAGTCAAGCAAGTAAAACCCCTGTGATTCATTCAGCTTTTCGATCATCCGCAGATTCATCTGCATAAGAATATTTTCGATACCGGTCTTGCTTTTGAGAGCTGTTAATCCGTTAAACCTCCCGGGGTCTATTGCGAACGAAGCAATCAACGTGAATTTAACCCGTTGGTGTAAGGGTTTTAACAAATCGATAAATTCATCCGTTTCCTGAAGTACTGTTTCGATTGATCCCTTTCCAAAAGAGGGAATAATGCGCTCGGGCAAACACCAAATAATTGCGAAATCGGGTTTGGCTGCCCAGCATTCAAGTTGAGTGTCCAACAATACCTGTTGCACCTGGTTAAAGGGCGCAAGTATGGATTCTATCCTGGGTTCGCTGTTGGAATTGGAAAGATAGCCCTTCAGATTGTTGATGGTAAAATCAGATATGAGTATGCCTTTAAGTGTTGTTTTCAATTTTACGAGACATTATTTCAAGATAATCAAGCAGTGTACCCAGATCTTTTAAATATTTTTCTTTCTCCTGGATCAGCTGTTGAATATCTAACATAAATGCGTTTCCAAATACCGTTTTCATTTTTTCTTCTATCAAAACGAGAAGGTTAACGAGGCCGATGCTGTCTAGTTTCCCTGATTTTGTAAACCCTGCTCTTGAAAACAAAACTGTTCCCGTATTCTTTTCAAGCTTCTGTTCTTCCGGATGGAAATCATTGTAATCATCAATAGCTGCAAAAATAATTTTTTCCACTTTGTCTTTTCCCTGATCCATTTGTATTTTTTAGTTTTTTTCCTTTTGTAGCTCTAATTCCAGCATGAGTGAATCAGCGAGGTATTTGGTTGCCCAGTTAGGAAAGGCAAAAGGTTCGTACTTGCCCCAAAAGGGAAATGAGCCCGGCATTGCTCCTTTTGTATTCGTGTTTTCATTGAACGTGCGGTTTTGTATAAATACCAACATCGTATTCATTTTTGATGCAGTATAAAGATACGTTTCATTTTTGTACACCTTGTAAAGTTTTAACCAGACAATCGCCATCTGGGCGCATCCTGTGCAGATCATATATTCAGATCCGAGCCAGTTGCGATCATATCGGCCATTTAAGAAACCCTGTTCATTGAAAATTTCCAGGAGTTTGTCTGCAGCTTTTTTAGCCGCCAGTATAAACCGTTCGTCTTTCAATAACAGGCCGCTTTCCAGTAAGCCATCCAGGGTATAGGCGATCGTATGGGTTATGGGTCTGTCGTTGTGTTTCAGCGTATTGTCGCAATCTTCCAGCCAGCCATTCGTCTGGTGCTTTTTAATGATCCATTCCAGATTTTTAAGTGCTGTTTTTCGATAGCGTTCATTGCCGGTAATCTTGTAAACCTTTAACAGGGGATAATCTACATAACTATCATACACGCGGGACTGATTCATGAAGGCAAATTTTTTCCAGGAGCCGTCTTCTTCCTGTATGGAGCATAACCAATCGCAGGCTTTTAGGATCGAATTCAGGTATTTCCCATCTCCGGTATATGTATACATCTCTGTAAGTCCCCCGATAACCTGTCCGGTATTAAAAACAACCTCGGGTCTGTCGTCGGCTACATACATGCTTTGCCAGCCTCCGCTTGGTTTTTGAATGGAAAGCAGCCAATCGGCACAAGCAGTAATGTGTTTTATGTTATTTTCCTCCCGTGAAAATTTCTTGAATGAAAGGAGCGTTGGAATGATATAGCCGGAAGTTTCGGGATAAGAACTTGTCCAGCCTTCGATTGTTTTGTATGTGCTGAAACCTCCATCGATCGAACTTTTTTGTGAATGTAAAAGCCAGGACATGGCTTTCTTCAAGGCAATCTCTTTATGAAAAGGGGAGTAATTTTGTTTTAAAAAAGACCGGGTCAGAAAGTACGAAAAAAAATCGCGGAATAACAGGCTTCTTTCTTTTCTTGCAAAAAGGGTTATACTAAAATACTTGAAATATCTTTTTAAAGAGTAAATCATCAGAATTTACTGGCTCCGTTTGCTGAAATTACACAATTTAACTTATTCTGCTCCAGTTGGTTTTATTTTGATTCAGTTGGACATATTGTTGGGCAATCCTTTGGTTGGAGGGTTTTTCCAGTGTGGGATCTTCTGCTAAAATTTGTGAAGCGCAGCTTCTGGCCAATTGGACTATTTGTACATCTTTGGCTAAGTCCGAAATTTTCAGGTCAAGGACTCCGCTTTGCTGGGTACCTGACAGGTCTCCCGGACCGCGAAGTCTAAGATCCACCTCGGCAATCTCAAAACCGTCGTTACTTCCAACCATGGTATTGATCCGTATTTTAGAATCGGCGCTCAGTTTGAAGGAGGTCATCAGGATGCAATAGCTTTTATCCGCTCCCCGCCCGACCCTTCCCCGTAATTGATGCAGTTGAGAAAGGCCAAAACGCTCAGCATTTTCAATGACCATGACGCTTGCATTGGGTACATTCACACCTACTTCAATGACAGTTGTTGCCACCATTATTTGCGTTTCGCCCTTTACAAAACGCTGCATCTCAAAATTTTTGTCTGCGGCCTTCATCTGTCCGTGTACAATGCTTACCCGGTAATCCGGAGGAGCAAATGCCCGTACAATACTTTCATATCCATCCATCAGATTTTTTAAATCAAGTTTTTCCGATTCTTCAATCAAGGGATAAACAATATATACCTGACGACCTATAGCGATCTGTTCTTTCATAAAACCAAATACACGCAAGCGCTGGGAGTCAAATTTGTGGGAGGTGGATATGGGTTTTCGTCCTGGAGGTAATTCATCTATAATGGATACATCCAGGTCTCCGTATAAAGTCATGGCTAGGGTGCGGGGGATGGGAGTAGCGGACATAATCAATACATGTGGGGGTTGTGTGTTTTTTTTCCACATACGTGCCCGTTGAGCGACGCCAAAGCGGTGCTGTTCGTCAATTACGATCAGCCCCAGATTTTTAAAAAGCACGGCGTCTTCCATTAAGGCATGCGTACCAATCAATATGTGCAAGGTTCCCGTTTGTAGTTGCTCATGCACTATTTTTCGATTTGATTTTTTTGTAGAGCCGGTGAGCAATTCGACTTTTATCGGTAGTTTTTCCAGCATTTTACTGATGGACTCATAATGCTGTGCGGCGAGGATTTCAGTCGGGGCAATAATACATGCCTGAAAGCCATTGTCCAGAGCTATTAACATTGTCATCAATGCAACCAATGTTTTGCCACTGCCTACATCTCCCTGTAACAGACGATTCATTTGCTTGCCCGAACCCATGTCGTAACGGATTTCCTTTATTACACGCTTTTGGGCTCCTGTAAGATCGAATGGCAGGTATTGGGTATAAAAAGTGTTAAAGTATTCTCCTACTTTTCCGAATACAAAACCTTTGAAATTTTTCTGACGGATCACTTTTAAACGAAGCAGACGAAGTTGGATAAAGAACAATTCTTCGAATTTTAACCGGTATTCTGCTTTTCTTAAGGCTTCGGGGTTTTCCGGCAGGTGAATAGTCTGGAACGCCCGTTCGCGTTGCATTAATTTGTACTCACCCAACAGCTCGTCTGAAATCGTTTCAGGTATATTTTTGTGAATGTTGGCAACAAGTACGCGCATGAGCTTATAGATTCCTCTGCTGTCAAGTCCTTTACTCTTGAGTTTTTCGGTGCTGTTGTACACAGCCTGGAGGGAACTGGCTAAACGTGTATTCTCTTCGCTTACCTCTTCAATTTCCGGATGAGGAATATTGATTTGGCCCTTGAAACTCGTTGCTTTTCCAAATACAATGAATTCTTTTTCGCCTTTTAATTTATCCAGCATCCATTTAGCGCCCGCAAACCAGAGTAAGTCGATTGTGCCACTTTCGTCGTAAAATTTAGCAATCAGTCTTTGGTTTCGTGGTTTCCCCGCCATTGTCATTGATTTAATTTTACCACGTAATTGAACGTAAGGATAGTCAATGCTTACTTCGTTTACTTTGTAAAACCGGGTACGATCAACATAACGAAATGGGAATTGCGTTAGCAGGTCATAAAATGTAAAGACCTGTAGCTCCTTTTTCAAAAGGTCGGCTCTTTGAGGACCGACTCCCTTTAGGTATTCAATCGGTGTATCCAGGAAAGTTTGGGAGCGGCTGTTCATTCGTGGCGCTAATTTAGCCAAAAAGATCCCCTGATTTTACCTGAAAAAATAGGTTATTCCAAGATTTGCATTGAAGGCAGAAGGCGTTATTTTTAAAATATTGCCTTCTTTAACCAGATCTCCGATAAAAAAGGAATAACTGGGACATAGGTAAATTTTCCATTTTTCATTCAAAATATACTCTAAGCGGAGTCCTGTCAATGTAGATGCAGTAAGAGGTTTAAAATCGGTGGTTCTGTTTGTACTGGTGGCATTTGTAAGAGAAACTCCAGGTATACTTTGACTACTGGAGGCAGAGGCGGTACTTTGAGCGTTCAGTAAATAATTTAAAATGACTCCAATTGAGGGTGCCAGGTTCCATTTGGGGCTTAAACCAAAAAGGTATTCTGCAAAAACGGGAATATTTAAGAACTGACAATCAAAGCCGGCTTTTGAGTTAATAACAACTGTTGTCGTATGATTTTTACCTGTCGTGTCTTTCCATTGTATGGCATTGCTAACTGTCTGCGAATAGTTTCCCTGAAAATGTGAAAGCCCCAGGCCAATATTAAGGCTGAGCTTATTTTGGATCATAAATCCCAGCTCCACTCGTTCATCATAACTCAAGTTTTGAACTTTATTCCCGGTAGGATTGTTTGTCATAGTGATACCGGCAATTGAACTGCTAACAATAGGGATCAAACCTCCGCTTTCTGCATTGATAAATAGCTTAAGTTTATTTTCATTGTCTTTAGGAGGAGGTGTATTTCCCGATAACGTACTATCCGGCTTTTGGCTATTGGAACTATTCATTCCGGCGGAATCTGAGGGTTGTGTTGGAAAGGTATCTGTCTTCAAAACCTGGTTTTGACTGGTTGTCGGATTACTGTCTGTTTTCAAAACCTGGTTTTGACCGGTTATCGGATTACCGTCTTTTAGTTTTGGAATGCTATCCGTCAAGGGTGTATTATTTTCGGCTGATTTTGGACTGTTCCCGTTTGACAGTATCTCTTTGTTTAAAGGATTGGCTATCGAATCTTCTTTATTTTTAGTGTTTTTTTCCGTTTGGGAATTTTCATTTTGGGTGGTCGGAAGGGATTTTTTTTGTTTTATATCTATTTCCGTTTTCTGATTTGATTTTTTCTGCCCTTTGTCCACTATCAAAGGATGGAGACTTCTTTTCCCGGGAAGTTTAGACTGTTGAGAAGAAGGTAGCCCTATTTCAGTTATTTTTTTTGAGTTATTAATTTCCGTATTTACATTTTTTAAAATTTTTTTTTTCTGATCAACATTTTTTATGTCCTTTTTGTCTATATAAGTTATATTGTCCCAAAGGCTATCTGTTTTATTTTTTTTAGTAACCGTTAATGTCTTTTTCTGATATGTATCCCTTATTTCTTCCTGATCATTGCCATTCGGTTTGTTTTTCCAACTGATCCTTGTTTTATTTTCTTTAGCATAGCTGTTTCTGTTTAGATCAGCTGGATGAATAAAAAACAAACTCAATCCGATTACCGCACCTATCAATGCCAATGCTCCTAAAATTTTTCTTAACCTATTCAATGCAATAGTCTTTCTGATGCGATTCCAAAGGCTATCGGAAACAGGCATTTCAATATCCTCCAGGTGGGTTTTGTAGAGGGATTCCAGTATGTCTTCTTCTTCAATCATTTAATACGCATTTTTCAATTAATAATTTTCGTAAATAAATTTTCGCTTTAGCAAGTTGGGATTTTGAAGTACCTTCCGAAATTCCCAATTGTTCAGCTATTTCTTTGTGTTGAAAACCATCCACCACATATAAATTAAATATTGTTTTATAACCAGTTGGTAATGATGCAAGGGTATCCATCAGTTGTTTTGCACTGATGTTTTCGTAAATTCCTTTATCATCCGAGGGCTCCTCCGAATTAAATTGCAAGGATTCCTCTGATATTGTTTTCAGTTTTTTTTCGCTTTTAAGCGCGTCAAGTGCCTGGTTAACAACGATTCTTCTGAGCCAGCCCCCGAAAACGGCATTATCTTTCAGGGAGCTTATTTTTTCATATACCTTAATAAATGCGTCGTGGACTATATCTTCTGCTTTCATTCTGTCTCCGACATACCTGTATGCAATTCCTTTCATTTTTGGCGCATACTTTACGTAAAGTTTTTCAAATGCAGAATTACTTCCCTGTTTGCAGTCTTCTATTAATTGTAATTCATCCAGCATAGCTATTCACTAATTTGACTAATAAATCCTGAATAGTTGCCCAATTATACGTATATATTTGATTTTTAAGTAGTTAAAATTTTCCGATATAGGCGAACAAACCCATTGCAAGGATGGCTGCAAATACGATAATGATTGCTATATCTGATAGCTTTTCATGAATACTCTTTTTAATGGTTTCCATATTATTTCGGTTTTTGTGAAATTTTCAGACCTATTTATAAGACTTCAAGGCCAATAAATAGTTGCCCAATCAACAGTTAAAAAGCCCTAACTTTGCCTGCAATTGAGAAAGATTCTATTTATACGCTTTAGTTCTATTGGAGATATTGTTCTTACCACCCCTGTTATAAGGTGTACGAAAATGCAGTTGAAGGAGGCGGAGCTTCATTATCTGACAAAAAAGAGCTTTTGCAGTATTTTAGAAAACAATCCCTATCTGGATAAGATTCATTCCATTGATGAGGATCTTAGTGAAGTAATGGATGTTTTGAAGAAGGAAAAATTTGATTGTATAATTGACCTTCATCATAATCTGAGAACACTACAGGTAAAACGAAAATTGAATAGGCCGTCTTTCTCTTTCCGTAAACTGAATATTGAAAAGTGGTTGCTCGTTAATCTGAAAATCAACAGGCTTCCACCTGTTCACATCGTCGATCGTTATTTTGAAACAGTAAAGAATTTTGGAGTTACTAATGACGGGATGGGGTTAGATTATTTTATTCCGGAGAAGGATAAAATTAATATTGCTGCGCTTCCTGAAACGCACCGGCAGGGATATACTGGTTTTGTTATCGGCGCAGCCCATGCGACTAAACGCTTACCCCTGAATAAAATAATCTCTATATGTAAAAAGATAAACAGTCCAATTATACTCCTTGGGGGTAAAGACGATGTTGAAAATGGAAGGGAAATTGAGGCTACTGTCGGATCAACAGTTTACAATGCCTGTGGGAAATATAATCTGAATCAATCGGCTTCTCTGGTAAATCAAGCGAACAAGGTAATTACACATGATACGGGACTGATGCATATAGCTGCAGCATTTCAAAAGCCAATTATTTCGGTATGGGGAAATACGGTTCCGGAATTTGGAATGTATCCTTATTATACTGAAAAGCACAAAGTGCAAAGTGCAAAAATCGAAGTGAAGAATTTGCCCTGCCGGCCTTGTTCAAAAATAGGATTCGAGGAATGCCCTAAAGGCCACTTTAAATGTATGAAGGAGATAAATGAAGCGGAACTTATTTCAAAAATAAAGCCTTCAGCTCTGTAGCTTCTTCCGGTTTCATTTTTCCAGCCAGAATCAGACTCAATTGTTTTCGGCGCAGAGCTCCTTCAAAGCGTAGTTTTTCTTCTGTTGATTCAGGAATTAATTCGGGCACAACGAGAGGTGCGCCATGCTGGTCGACTGCGACAAAAGTATAAATGGCTTCGTTCGATTTTTTTCTTTCGCCTGTGACAGGGTCTTCTACCCACACATCAATAAAAACTTCCATGCTGGAATTAAAAGACCTGGAAACTTTTGCTTCAAGTGTAACGATACTTCCATGTGTAATTGATTTGGCAAAGGCAACATTATTGACGGAAGCCGTTACTACAACACGTTTACAATGCCGATGAGCTGATATGGAAGCAATGATGTCCATCCATTCCAATAGGCGTCCTCCAAAAAGGTTGCCAAGATTATTTGTATCATTGGGTAATACATGATGTGTTGTTATTGCCAGTGATTCTTTTGCTGTTTTTGATTTTGCCATTCGGTAAAGTTATAACTTTACCGAATGCTATACCTAAAGGCTCTTCATATAATTTTTGTTGTCACCTGGTTTGCGGGATTGTTTTACATCCCCCGTTTATTTATTTATCATACGGAAGCTCAAAGCAAACCGGAACCCGATAAAACAATCTTGTCTAATCAATTCAAATTAATGGCGAAACGTTTGTGGTTTGGGATTACCTGGCCATCTGCAATTCTAACGTATGTGTTTGCCTTCTGGCTTGCGTATGATATGTTCGGACTATCTTTCCCGGGATGGCTGATGTTGAAGCTCGTTTTCGTTTTCGGTTTAACACTCTATCACCTGCAATGCGGTTTGATTTTTAAACGCCTGCAAAACGATGTGTTTAAATGGTCCTCCACAAAACTTCGTTTTTGGAACGAAGTCGCGACCTTATTATTATTTGCGATTGTTTTTATTGTGGTTTTGAAGGAACAGGCTAATTATTGGTGGGGGATCGCAGGTTTGATAATCTTTGCGGTATTACTAACCGTTTCGATACTGGTTTATAGAAAAAAAAGAAAAGAGACCAAACGCTAAAATCATTCTGCCAGCATCCAGGCTTCCATGTTTTGGGAGCGCACACGGGCAAGTTCAGTATAAGCCTCTTCTTTTTGAGCATAATCTCCACAGCTAATCACATACAGACCATCCTTGTTTTGGCCAAGAATAGTAGCATTGAAGTTTTTACTTTTCATCTTTGCCAAAAAGTTAAGTGCATTGGATTTGATTTTAAAGCAACCACTCACAATGTGATATTTATACTTCTTTGCAGTTTTGACACCGTTGACACTGACGGCGGTTTTATCCGGCTCATGATTTTTAATAACGACTTCTCCAGGAGGAGGAGTGATCGCTTTATGGACAGAATCATTGGCAGGAGGTTTGGGTGGGACATGATCTTTAACGGATGAAACTATTTTTGTTTTTTCAACAAAAGGATTCAGGGAGGAATAACTTATTTCTTTTAAAACACCGGTACGGGTGGAAAGAAAAATAATGGATCCTGCCAGGGCTATAACCAATATGGTAAATATGGCTCCTGCTCTTGAATATACTTTCATTTTTCCTTTTTTCTGAGGAATGGCTTTGCGATCAATAAATCCTTTTTCTATACGATCCTGCAAACCTTCCCGTTTTACCGGCAAAGACTGAAGTGAAGTCATTCCATATGCTTCGGTCAGGTAATTGGTGGAATGATCGGGTTCAAACTGTATGTTTCGTTCAACATCCATATAAAGTGATCCAATACATTCGAGCGTTATTTTTTCGCCCCGTTTAAACGCACTGGTGCTTTCCGAAACAAAACTGGCCAGTATACTGTTTGCTTCCGTAAATGTTTTATTTTCTGACCTGGATATTTGACTGGCGAGCAAACCATCATTGCTTTTTAAATGCTTGTTGAATGTTATGTTTTTATGAGGAGGATGGAATATATGTTGTGTAGGATGAACTTTTGCAGGAGCATAACTGGAAACAAATCCTCCGAAGTCAGGCACAATTATACAGTCATGATCATATAGTAAAGCGCTTATGTGTTTATCAATCTTCATTACGTGTATAAAAGTAACAAAATAGGTACTTATACGGATGTTTTTAATGGAAAAATAGGGCAAATTTGAGGAATGGGTACGCTCATAAAAAATCTGCCGATCACTGCCTGGGCTGAAGATGACCGGCCAAGAGAAAAATTGGTAAATAAAGGAAGGCAGGTATTAAGTGATGCTGAACTTGTCGCTATTCTGATTGTATCGGGTAGCCGGGAAGAAACGGCTGTTGAACTCTCTAAACGAATTTTGGCATCTGTTCATAATAACCTAAATGAATTAAGTAAGCTTGGTGTAAATGATTTAAAGAAATTTAAAGGAATTGCTGAAGCAAAAGCAATCAGTATTATAGCGGCCCTTGAATTGGGACGACGCCGGAAAGAAGCTGAAATTGAAAAACGAAAAAAAATTATTACCAGTATGGATGCCTACCATCTTTTTAAGCCTTTGTTGCTGGATCTGCCCCATGAGGAATTCTGGGTGATTTTTCTGGATCGTTCGAACCACTTGATAAAAAAGGAAATGATTAGCAGGGGAGGAGTGACAGGAACGGTTGTAGATTTGAAAATTATTTTTAAAACGGGGATAGAACATTTGGCTAGTTCCATTATTTTGTGTCATAATCATCCTTCGGGGAACAGGAAGCCAAGCGAGCAGGATCTTCAGATTACTAAAAAACTAAAAGAAGCCGGTCGTCTGCTTGAAATACCTGTCTTGGATCATGTGATTCTTTGCGAAAACGGATATTATAGTTTTGCAGATGAGGGTCTGCTTTAACCCGTTAATGTGAATCTTAAACTGAATCCGGCATTTGTATTCGAGGTAGGGAAGGAGGAGGAAATGACGGGGTTATTCATGATCCGGTCAAAGAAGATCCGGATCGTAAGCCGGTCATTCATTTTGTAATCCAGGGAATTTTTGAGGGTGATGATATTCTGACCGGAGGTCGCCTGGGATACATCTGGATCGGACTGTCGCATGATGGTAATATTATTGGTAAAGGAAAGGTCGACCTTTAAATTCATGTCGCTTGGGGGAAGAGGCTTCCCTCCAATACGAATGAATCTTATTTTTACCTTGCTAAACCGATAGCCGCCGCCAATTACGACGGCCTGTGATTCTAATTCCTGTAAGGAAATGTCTGACATTTGGAGTGCAAGACTTCGTTCCTTTCTTATTTCCAGGCTGGAGATGAGACTGTTATTCCACACCGTTTCTATTTTAATTAATGGGCTAAATTGTTCCGAAATGGAAACGGAGGCAATGCTTAATTTTGGAATGAAATTTTCCGTGGCGTCCCGCACTGTTGTAAGACCATCATCTTTGTTATCGCTGACATAGTCCAGGTTTTGTGTAAAAGAAGCAATATTATACGAAGAGCGGTAAGCACTGCTCAGGGTAATGGATTTAAAATGTTTTTTAATTGCCGGGAATTTGGCTAAACCATCGTACGTTATCCGCCAGTTAGGTAAGGGTATCAGCGGAAATAGGGTAAGGTCGCCTGGCCTTGGGCTATGGCCTTCGTAGGCGGCAATGAAGGCCGGAATGACTACCGATTGGGATGCGGGACCGTAACCATCGATATAACCAGACGCGGTCGGACCTATCCTGGGTAAACTATGATTCTGATTATAATTCTGACCGAGGAAGGTGGAAATTGTAGCCCTGTAGTTAAGAAAATTTTCCCAATTCTGAGAAGTGTGGGTTGAATTATCTCTTTCAAATGCTGTTTTTATCGTTATGAAAGACATGCTGAAATTACCTGTCTGTGTCGGCGTAAGTGTATCGTAACGGCCATGTGGCCCCAATGTCGGGTTCCAGACAATGTACTCACTGAAATTTTCACTGTATGTCCTGTTAACATTTAATTCAATTTTTAAATCGGGGATAAGTTCGACATTCATACGTCCGGTAAAAGTTTGGGCGGAATTAGTTATATAGGGAGAACTGAAGGTTGATGTTTTGACCAGCCAATCGTCCCGCATGGCTTCCGGTATAATGTTTGCCTGGCTTCCAAATACGAAGCCGGGTGTAGGGCCTGAAAAACGGGGATCCATACCCAGAATCTGGGTCGATTGAGCATAGCCAGGTAAAGTAGTTCCCCGGTTGTCGGAATAACTTAAGGTGATATTTTTGACACTGATGATCAATCTTCCCAGGTAATCTAAAATTTCATATTGATTGTCTCCCTTCAATTTTGCTTTTGCTGTTTTTAAGCTATCCAGCGTTTTTTTCGCCTTTCTAGAGGTGTCACTGATAGCTTTTTTAATTGCCAGGTCTAATTTTTCTATTTCTTTTTTCTTTTTATCTTCTTCCTTTTTCTTGTCCTCCGGATTAATGAAAAGAGGTTTCAGGGCTAGTTTTTTAAAGTAGGATATTTTATTGTAAAGTGTACTCATGTTAAACTGTCCATTGAATTGCCAGGATCTGGAATTCTGAATGGTGTTTCCCAGGGAGTCTGCCGCAAAAGGGGCATGCATCCAGTCGTAACTTCCCGTATAATGAACTGTGGAATTCACAAAATCAAGAAAGGGCAATTTGTTTATGGGTACGGCATAGTTTACATTCAGGTTGTGTTTGTATTCAGTAGTGGTCCCTAATCCAAGGAGGTTGTTGACAACTGAATCACGTTGTGCTTTTGTATCAAGACTACCGTAGGGTTCAAATATTCTTGAATTGTTAGTAGCAGAAAAATCAACTTTTAGTCCTTTGGTAAGCGCCCAATTCATATTATAGAGGCGGTTCATGGTGAACGTTTTATTATACAAAGGAGTGATCAGGAGATCTCCCGTATTGTCCCGGATCTGGCTTTCATTAAAATAGCGGTCTACATTGGATGAAAAACCTAAATTGGTGGGTAAGGGTGAAAAATTTAAATCTTTAATGAGTGCGAAATATTTAGGATTCAATTTTGTTTTTGCGAAGGGTTTTAGGCTTTTTGCCACAGGAGTATAGGAATAGATAAGCCCTGCATGGTAAGTACGGGTATTGTTAAACAGGGTATTGATGTCCCGGTGGTCGATCTCCGTATAGGAATAAGTAAAAGAAAAATTTTCTATGTCATAGATGTGAATGTTTTTCTTGGTTTTCGATCGTTCTTTTTTGACGTTGGTAAAGTTTAAACTTTTCCTCAGGGTATAGTCGATTGTTGCATTTCCCAGTGAATCCCGCTGGGATTTTGGAATAGAGGGATCGTTCAATACCGTTTTCAGATTAATGTCCGGATCCAGCGGATTATATTCCGGAATGATAATGCCTTCCGAAATACCTGCATACATGGGTATTTTAATTCCAAGTTTAGCAGGAGTGAATTTACCAAGTTCAAAGTTAGAGGAAAAGTCGTAGCCGAAATTTGTTGATAGTTGTCTTTGAGCCATCGTTTGTTCAAGGCCACCCCAGCCGGGGGTGCTGTAATTGCCTGCAAGAGAAAGGGAGCCAAGGTCGGCAAGATCAACTTTGGCCCGGCCCAATGCTGCCCATCCTCCTGATTCATTGAAGCCACTCAGGCGGAGTTCATCCACCCAAACTGTCGCACATTTCTGCAATCCATCATCTCCGGGAACTCCTGGTTGGCGTTTGGGGTTACGTACTCCGATCATAATCGTTGTAATACCTCCCAGGTTGGGACTTCCCATGATGTAAATCGTGTTGTTGCCGTCACTTACCGGGTAGCGTAAGGTAGTTGATGCGGATTTGGAATTGATGGCGATATCACGTTCCTGTTTTGCCGCTATCAGTTTTGCAAATGCCAGGTCCAGTTGATTTGCAAGAGGCCAAACCGCGTATTGGTCGCTTTCGAGACCCCCATTGTAGTTTTTTCCCGGAGTGACCTGTAAGGGGATTTCATATTCATAATAGTTGTCTGTAAAGTCCGAACCCAAACGGATAAACCAACGCAAATCGTTGCTTTTAAGATCGGTCGTATTTGGAACGGGGGCTTCCGCATGCGCGAACATTTGTATTGTTTTGTAATTACGTATATCAAAATTCATATTCCGGTAGCAGGCTTTGGCATCACCATCCTGCAGGCCACAAATCTGCATGGCTAAGGATTGTTCGTTTTGCTGGGCCAGGTTAGAAGACTGAACATTGACGGTACGCTGAATGCCGGGAGGAAGGACATAATTTACGGGTGCTTGTGTACCATTTGCAACGATGCTGACGGAAGATAAGGAAAAGGATGCGCCTCCCCCGTCGGTGGCCAGGTATTCTCCGTCGGACAGAAGGGAGTTGGGATAAATGATCCAGGAACTCCGGACAAACTGCATACGGGCAAAGCGGCAAACAATGGGTTGGTCGACACCTTTGAAATACATGCGAAGAAAACGTATGGAACGAAAATCAGAGATGCTGCCTACCTTGGTATCAAAACTGTGTATGGGAATTTTGAGTTGGTACCATTTGATGGGTTTGGGTGCACCATTTTTAATGTTTTGTCCGTTAGTGGAAAGAATGTCCGCAATGTAGTTGTTTCCGACTGTGTTAAAGTCCGATGGTTTCAAGCTCACTTTGTATTGATAATAGCCTTCATTTTCGCTCAGGGTGTTATCATTGTTAATGTCTTCTGTGTTGGGCAAGGTCGTAGCAGAGGTTGTATAACTTTCCGGAGAATAGGAGGCCTGTTTTTGCCCATATATCACATTGTCAGATTGACCCGTTTGCGGGGAATTTCCATCATAACCATTGTATTTCAGGTACCGGGTAAGAACGCCTGCATTGAGGTCATCGTAGGCCGATCCGCGGTAAAAATTATAGTCATCACCTGAAGGATCAATAACTGCGCGCTGATAAGCTTGAGAACTTGTACCAAAGGCTGCCGCTATATTTGCCAGGTATTTTCTGGCAGTCGGAAAAGCAGCTTCCTGGGCATCGCTGAACCCGTCCAGGCCTACATCCTGGAAAGGGCGTGCGCTTGCATTCACATCAAACGCGTTCACCAGAGATTGTATGTCTGAAACCCTTGCCAGATTTGTAGTATCACAGGGAACACCCGTCGAGTTAGCCGCGTCAATCGGCAAGCCATTTTCAAATGATTTCCGGGAATCTTTCATCACATCTTCCGAGACATCACCCAAGTTAATATAAAGGTTGCCGGAGGTATTAGGATTATGGTTGTCTTTGTTGAAAGGGTCCATCATCCATAATTCCAGGTACTCAATGTTCGTGGCTTCAAAATCATTGGTTTGAATGGCCCGCATGATGCCTCCCCAACGAGTTGCCGGGAGGTTCAGACTTCCATTGCTGTTAATCCCATTCGAAATCACAGTTCCACTTGAATTGCGGTAACCTTTCACATCATAATTGTAAGGGCCGCGTATGTAAGGGTAATAGGCCAGGTCAAACATAGGCGTATTTGTTGGCAGGCCACTGGCTAATTGTTCGTTCGGAAATATTTCTGTTTCCAAAACTTCCCGGGTTTGATTATTGGACATGCTATCAAGGGTTATGGAGGAAGGTGTAAGTCCGTTTGTCTGACGAAGAAACAAGGGGTCCAGAATATACCAGTTAAGAAGGGCCCGGTTATAACCAATAGCCGCACTATCATTTAAAGAAGCTTCCGGAAACACCGTAGGCTGTCCCTGGGGAATACTCGCCAGGTTCCAGGACTGGGGCTGTTTCAGGTCGATATTGGAAATGCTTCCTTCAAAATCGTCGATATACGAATCACCGGCTGCACCTGAGCCGATAGCCCGGTTATGTCCCGGAAATAAGCGGGCGGCTTCGCCGGAGGCAACAAAGTTCGAGGGAGCTTTTGTATTGATGAAAGGCAATCTGTTCACCAACTGGGTGATGAAAGGGACTGCGGTCCGGTAGTTGGAATTAACACCAATAATGGTATTGTCAATGGGTTCATCGCCAATGTTTACTTTTTGAGTAAGGGGGTGTTCGTTCAGATTTAAAATGGTACCTCCTATATTGAAATCCTTGTTTACTTTATAATCAAAGTTTGCGCCCATGAGGGTTTTTGTTTGCAATGCGAACAACGCATTGCTTTCCAGTGATATTTGGATAGGAGTACCGGAACTGAGAATCCCCTGGTTGATGATTTTTACCCGACCTAAGGTATAATCCACTGTATAGTCGACATTTTCCGTCAATTTGATACCTCCTGCGGTAACGGTTACGGAACCTTGTGGTACGTTAACGGTATTGAGCGATATGTCGGAGCTGGAGGAAGATTTGAAACTTCCGGAAAGTGTAAAACGGTTCAACTGGGGAAACTGCTGGGCTACAATCAAGGTGGAATCATATAGTTGTTTAAACCCATATTTTTTCGCGTACGTGGAGTCATTGGGGTTTTTCCTTATCACCTGTTTGTTAATTAAATAACTTCCGAAAGGTTCAACGGAAGGAAAAATAATGCGTCCACTGGCAGACATGATCGTGACTCCATCCAGAAAGTCGAATGCTCCGTCAGGTATGGCATCTCCGTTGGAATTGAGCCGATCAAGGCCAAAAACCTGTACCAGGGGTTTGCCGGAAACAGGACCATCGGGAAAATAATTAATGTTGACTCCTGTGGAAATATTATTATACAAAATATTCAAAACAAAATTCTGCGGGTTGATTTGATAGCCACCAATGGAATAGATGTTTTTCATCATCAGGTTCCAGATTGGTAATTGCGGGTTGGTGACTGTTCCTTTTAACAGTTTCAGAAAAAGAGGTTTGGGACTAACAATTCCGTCCGTTGAAAATTCTCCTACCTGGTAAACTTTTCCGTTATAGGTATATTGGAAGGCGACAGCTAATACCTGGTCGTAATTCAAAGCCTGGTTGAGTGATATGAAACCAAGTTTTGGATTGAAAGTATATTCTGTAGGAGCTAACATCCTGGCCAGGTTGACATTCTCGTAATCACGTGCATTCACGTACCAGGCAGGTAGTTTTGTTGTTACTGTATTAAAATTGCGGTCTTTTAGGTAACCGGAAATAGTATCTGCAACCTGATGGTATTCGTCATTTTGAGTATTGTATGGTAAAACAGAAGTTGGGCTCACATCGTGGATCACATTTTCCTTGAACAAAGGAGAACTGTGTTTCTTATCCTCTCCCAGATCGGCAAAGCCTACAATGTTGCGTAAACCGACGACCGTATTGGTCCTGTTAGTTACGTATACTTCGACTCTTGTTACAATCACATCCGAAAGAATAACAGGTAATGATCCCATTGCCGTATCAAACCGATCTCTGAAATATTGAGCTAAAAAGTAGTCGCGGTTAGCTTCATATTGGTCGCCCGTAATTGAAAAGTTGGTGGTCTGAGCTCCTCCGCTTACGTTGATGACTGATTTTTTACCCTTGTCCTGGGACAAGACGGCTGTTGCGGTTAAGCGTCCAAACTGCATCTGCGTTTTTATTCCGAACAAACTGGTGCTGCTTGAAATAAGCGAACCTGTCAAGGGCAAACTGACATTGCCCGCTTCAATCTTTTTAATGATTTCATCTTCCAGGCCATTGTACTCAATCTTCATTTGATTTTCAAAGTCGAAAGTGGCTTCTGTATTATAGTTTGTTGTGAGTTTTAGTTTTTCCCCGATTTTGCCGACTACGTTTAACTGAATTTTTTCATTGAAATTGAAGGTGGTGATACTACGTTGATTGACGGGTAATGCCGGATTCTGTGTTGTTGAATTGTTTAAACCGAAAATAAGTTCAGCCGTACCCTGGGGTCGGATATCAACGGTATTTCCTCCAAAGATCCGGTCGAAATATTCTCCTCCTACATGTAAGGTAGGTATCAGCGAGCGATTACCTTTTTTGACATCTTCGGCTTTTGTACGTTGTCCCCAATAGCTTTTGATCTTCTGTTGAATAATGTAATCTTCGTACTCCTCGGGAGTCATATAGGTTGGAGGCCTGTAATCTTCATTTCCTATTTTTTGGGTGATTTCATATTGCCCTGTTGTTGGGTCATATTGAACGTCCTTTTTTATATTTGAGGGGTCTTTTAGTTTTAAACCCCCTCCATTGGGGTAATTGAGCGGATCCTGTACCGATTGATCCTGGAAGTTGTACCTGAGTTTAGGAGCTGTTAGGGGTGTATCAATTGCAGCCGTTTTTTGTTTTGGCGAATCAATCGGAAGAACTATGGGGGAAGGATCGTCCTGGTTATCGGTAGGACGATCTTCTGCTTCATTACTATAAAAAGCGGAATAGGCAGTTGCCGAAATTGCTGCTATTAATGTGTATTTGAGTGCACTATTCGCCACAACAATTTAATAATTCCCGGCCTATAAATTTTTTAATGCTGCCTTTATCAAGTCCTCAACGTTATGTGCTGAGGGTGAGTCTTTTATGATTTTGTCCAGGGCTTTTTCGGCCGTATTTTTGGCAAAACCCAACATGACCAGAGCTGATAACGCCTCTTCGCGGGTATTATTGTATGGAACTGTCATAAAATCAGGCGATAAGTCACTTTTCCCAAGCTTGCCTTTCAGGTCGACAATGATGCGTTGAGCTGTTTTTTCACCAATGCCTTTTATGCTTTTAAGAACAGCCACATTGCCACTCAGGATAGCCTGCTGAATTTCCTGTGCTGACAGGGAAGAAAGCATCATAATGGCACTTGTGCCTCCAACGCCGGAGACTGATACCAGGTGCCGGAATAACTGCCGTTCCTGAATGTCAGCAAAACCGAAAAGTCTGGGCAAATCATCCCGAACATACATCTGTTCTGTAAACACTTTACAGCTGCCACTTCCTGGTAGTTTGGTATACGTATTCAGGGATATGTTAAGCAAATAACCTGTTCCAGAGCATTCCACAACAGCATAGGTGGGTGTTTTTTCTACTAACTCTCCTTTAATGTGATTAAGCATAGTATTTATATAGTTTCAGAGGCGGTTCAAATTTATAGTATAAAATTGATTAGTATGTGTTTTTGAGCGAAATGCGAATGTCACATTCCTAAACTCAGCCAAAACAGACACATAATCGAATTTATGAGCTAAATTTTGAATAGTCTCTTACCTTCTTAAAACAAAAACCACAGATAACCTGTGGTTTTCTTAAGATAAAAATAAGAGAATTTTATCTAATTTTGGCAGTAAGTATGAATAAGTATGAAATAGTCATCACATAAAAAGGATATATCACTGATCTAAGTAGGATTATTTAATGAAAAGTTTAACCAGTTACACATGCAAAAGCTAAAATCAATTTTCAGTTATTTCTTAGTGGGAGTGGCTTTGGTTTCATGTGCGCAAACAAAAGATAAAACTGAAAAAAAAATGGAAACCAATACAATATCTATGGATGATCTTGATACTGCTACTTTCGGGGCTGGTTGCTTTTGGTGTGTAGAAGCCGTTTTTCAACAGGTCAAAGGGGTAATTGCTGTTAGTTCGGGATATTCGGGGGGGACAGTTAAAAATCCGTCTTACAAAGAGGTCTGTACCGGAACGACCGGTCATGCCGAAGTTACCCAGATTTTTTATGATCCGAAACAAGTGAGCTACGAACAATTATTGGAGGTGTTTTGGAAAGTTCATGACCCGACAACGCTTAATCAACAAGGTAACGACCATGGTACGCAATACCGCTCCGTTATATTTTACCATAACACTAAACAAAAAGAAATAGCTGAAAAAATTAAAAAGGAATTAAGCGCTTCCGGTGCCTGGGAAAACCCTGTGGTAACGGAAATTAGTCCCTTTACTGTTTTTTATAAAGCGGAAGATTATCATCAGAATTATTATAACCTTAATGGAGAACAGCCTTATTGTAAGTTCGTGATCAAGCCAAAGCTGGACAAGTTTGAGAAGGTTTTCAAAGGTAATTTGGCTAAGTAAGAGTAGTCAATTGAGTAATAGTGAAATCTGCCGATGGCGGATTCATGAGCACCGAAGAAAAATGAAAAATGATGCGAATAAATGCAAATCAGCACAACTTTTTCCACCTTATAATTTGACATACTAGAAGTGCATTTTTTGCGTTAATGAGGTCATGAAAATCCATTTTGGCAAAGTCTTACTTAAGTATAAAGACAAAAGTTTTCAAATAAGTACCAGGACATGATTAAAAAGTTAACCATTCTTCTTGTTGTTCTTGTTGTTCTTGGTTCTCTTCGCCTGCATGCACAGTTTATTTATACTGTTGCCGGAGATAGTATACCAGATTGGAGCGGAGATGGAGGACCAGCCTTAAACGCAGGGATCGATCCTTATGGCGTGACGCTGGATGCTGCCGGGAACATTTATATTGCAGATTTTCTGAACAACCGAATCCGGAAAGTTGCGGTTGGCAGTAATATCATCACTACTATTGCAGGAGATACTACCCAAGGATATGGGGGTGATGGCGGGGCTGCGACAGCTGCCGCTTTGTTTAACCCCTCGGCGGTCGCACTGGATGATTCGGGTAATATCTACATTGCGGATTTTGGAAATAGCCGTATCCGAAAGGTTTCCTTTGCGACAGGGACAGGGATCATATCTACGATTGCTGGAAATGGAATTCCGGCTTACAATGGGGACAATGGTCCTGCGACTGTCGCATCTTTGCAGTACCCTGTGGGTGTTGCGCTGGATACTGCCGGAAATATTTATATTGCAGATGAGTTTAATAATTGTATCCGAAAAGTAAAAGCCAGTACTGGGATTATAACTACTGTGGCGGGTAGTAATCTGGGAATCGGTGGTTATAGTGGAGATGGAGGCCCAGCGGTTAATGCCGAACTTAATCTGCCTTTGGCCATTAAGTTAGATGTTTCGGGTAATATTTTTATTGCAGATAATGGCAATAACAGAATCCGGGAGGTAACCATCAGCGATGGGAAAATCACAACAGTAGCCGGTAATGGCGAAGCTAATGATAGTGGAGACGATAGTCTGGCTACTCATGCTGGATTGAGTGATGTTACGGATATTGCAGTAGATCCCGGCGGAAATTTGTACATAGCAGATGAAGGAGAAGGTAGGATTCGTAAGGTGAGTGCATTTGATGGAAGGATCAGAACAATAGCAGGTGGCGGCAGTGGTTACCTTGACAGTGTACCTGCTACTGAAACTGAAATGTCCCCCTTTGGCGTTGCGCTAGATTCCTATTTTCAAAATTTGTATATCGCAGATGGTAATTTTTACCGTGTTCGCATGTTGACCAATATAGCAGCGGGGATCAACGAATTAAAAAACAAAAGTGAAGAATTGAAAATTTTTCCTAATCCTTGTTCGGATCATTTTTTTATCGAAATCCCTGTTGATCAGGGATCCACTCATTCAAAAGAAATAGAAAGGCTTCAGGTATTTGATTTAAACGGAAAACTTGTGTTGGATCAATCGCTCAACGACAGGGAATCCGTTGATGCAAGCAATTTGACTCAGGGACTTTATGCCGTTCGGTTGAGTAATACCATCACCTTGAAAAATGGAAGACTGGCCGTCATTAAATAGTTAGTCATTAGTACCCGTAATTCAGAACTAATTACGATGACTATTTCTTCCTCATGAAAACCTGTATCGGTACACCGCTGAAATTAAAGTGCTCCCGCAATTTATTCTCCAGGTAACGTTTGTAAGGTTCATTTACATATTGTGGCAGGTTGCAGAAAAATGCAAATGATGGAGCATATGTTGGTAACTGCTGGACATATTTTATTTTTATATATTTTCCCTTGATAGCTGGAGGAGGATAATTTTCAATATCTATTTGCATGACATCATTCAGCTTGGAAGTGGGGATTTTCCTGATCCGGTTTTCATTCACTTCCAGAGCAACCTCAACAGCCTTTAAGATTCTTTGTTTGGTAGTGGCCGAAGTAAAGACTACCGGGACATCTATAAATGGAGCGATTTTCTTCTGAACGTACTCTTCATATTCTTTGGTACTCTTGGAATGCTTACTTTCTACCAGGTCCCATTTATTAACGACGATTACGATGCCTTTTCTGTTCTTTTCGGCAAGCCGGAAGATACTCATTTCCTGAGCTTCTATGCCTACCTGGGCATCCACCATTAGCAGGCATACATTGCAATCTTCAATAGCTTTTACAGAACGCATAACGGAATAGAACTCTATGTCTTCATGTACCTTCGCTTTTTTGCGAATTCCGGCCGTGTCAACTAAAATAAAATCTTTACCAAATTGGTTATAGTGTGTATTGATGGTGTCCCGTGTTGTGCCGGCAATATCTGTAACAATTGAGCGTTCTGTTCCGAGCAAGGAATTCAGCAAAGAGGATTTCCCTACGTTAGGTCTGCCCACAATAGCAATTTTCGGCAGATTGGTTTCTTCCACAACTTCCTCCTTATCCAGGTGTTTCACCAGTTCATCCAACAACTCGCCTGTGCCACTGCCGTTGATGGCCGAAAGCGAATATATATCACCTAATCCCAGGGAATAAAATTCAGAAGACAGGCTGATTCGCTCGTTATTGTCCACTTTGTTAGAAACTACCATTACTTGTTTCTTTGATTTACGGAGCAGGGCGGCAACAGCTTCATCCAAGTGTGATATCCCAATGGTTACATCTACTACAAAAAGTATGATGTTGGCCTCATCGATCGCCAGTTCGACCTGCCGACGTATCTCTGCTTCAAAAATATCTTCCGAACCCCGGACATACCCTCCCGTATCAATTATCGAAAACTCCAGTCCGTTCCAATTCACCTTTCCGTAATGACGATCGCGGGTGACTCCGGAGGTTTCCTCAACGATTGCCATCCTGCTTTCTGTCAAACGGTTAAAAAGAGTTGATTTGCCTACGTTCGGGCGCCCGACTATTGCTACCATATTTGCCATGAGGCACGAAGGTACGAAATCGGATTCAGTAAAGATATTCGTTAATTTTTAGTATTATTGCAGTTCAACTTTTATAGCGCATCTATATGGCAAAAGTAGCATTATTAACAGGCGTTACCGGTCAGGATGGAGCCTATTTAAGTGAGTTTCTGTTGAACAAGGGGTACATTGTACATGGAATAAAAAGAAGAAGTTCGCTCTTTAATACTGACCGGATAGATCACCTGTATAAAGATACTCATGAAAATAAGGTTAACTTTTTTTTACATTATGGTGATCTGACAGATTCCACTAATTTAATCCGTATTGTACAAGAGGTAAAGCCGGATGAAATTTATAACCTCGCTGCTCAATCACATGTAAAAGTTTCTTTCGAAACGCCTGAATATACGGCGAACGCGGACGCAATCGGTACATTGCGTTTGCTGGAAGCGATCCGTATTCTTGGTATGGAGAAGAAAACAAAATTCTACCAGGCCTCTACTTCTGAATTATATGGATTAGTACAGGAAATTCCTCAGCGCGAAACAACACCGTTTTATCCGCGAAGCCCCTATGGAGTAGCCAAATTATATGCTTACTGGATAACCAAAAACTACCGTGAATCGTATGGTATTTTCGCCTGTAACGGTATCTTGTTTAATCATGAAAGTCCCGTTCGGGGTGAAACTTTTGTCACCCGGAAAATTACCCGTGCCGCAGCCAAAATAAGTTTGGGTCTGCAACAAAAACTTTTTCTCGGAAATATCGATGCTGAAAGGGATTGGGGACATGCGAAAGATTATGTGGAAGGTATGTGGTTAATGATGCAGCAGGATAATCCGGATGACTTTGTACTGGCAACCGGGAAAAAGGTGTCTGTCCGAAAATTTGTAGAGATGGCATTTAAGCAGGTTGGGATCGAATTGAAATGGGAGGGTGCGGGAGTGGAGGAAAAGGGGATTGACACGAGGACGAAAAAAACGGTGGTTGAGATTGATCCCCGTTATTTCCGGCCGGCAGAGGTTGATCTTTTGGTAGGAGACGCTTCCAAAGCTTTTAATCAATTAGGCTGGAAACCTAAATACAGTGTGGAAGAACTTTGCAAAGAAATGGTTCAGGCTGATCTGAAATTATTCGAAAAGGATAAATACCTTTTAGAAGGTGGCCATGACATTATGAATTTTCACGAATAGATTCCTGAAATTGAACAAAGACGATAAAATATTCATAGCGGGACATCGGGGAATGGTGGGTTCCGCTATTGTCAGAAGATTGGAAATACTTGGTTTTAGAAATATTATAATACGTGGATCAAAGGAGTTAGATCTTCGTAACCAGGCGCAAGTAGAAACCTTTTTCAAAGCTGAGAAACCGGATCTTGTTTTTTTGGCTGCTGCAAAAGTCGGTGGCATTTATGCCAATAATACTTTTCGTGCAGAGTTTATTTATGATAACATCATGATCCAGTCCAATGTGATCCATCAGTCTTACCGGAATCAGGTAAAGAAACTGATGTTTTTAGGATCTTCCTGTATTTATCCTAAACTGGCTCCCCAGCCCTTAAAAGAAGAATATTTGCTGAGCGGTCCTTTGGAACAGACAAATGAGCCTTATGCGATTGCAAAAATTGCCGGAATTAAAATGTGCGATGCCTATCGAAGTCAGTATGGTTGCAATTTTGTGTCAGCGATGCCGACTAATTTATATGGGCCTAATGATAATTACGATTTGAATAATTCACATGTTCTTCCCGCCTTGCTACGAAAAATACATACCGCCAAGGTGGAAGGTATGCCATTTGTGGAAGTTTGGGGAACCGGGAATCCGCGAAGAGAGTTTTTGCATGTGAATGACATGGCGGATGCCTGTGTTTTTTTGATGGAGAATTATAATGGATCAGGCTTGGTAAATATTGGCTGTGGGGAAGATCTTTCTATAAAGGATCTTGCTTTACTGATAAAAAGAGTGGTAGGATTTAATGGAGAATTGAACTTTAATCCTGCACAGCCCGATGGGACGCCCCGTAAATTGATGGATGTAACCAAACTTCATTCATTCGGCTGGAAACATAAGATAAATCTGGAAGATGGAATCCGTTCGGTTTATGAGGAGGTTTTAACCAAGAAGTTATTTGTCTAATAAAAAAATAAGGAAATGGGTAAATACAGAGCAGAAATTGATGTAATGCCATTGAAGGCCTTGTTGGACCCTCAGGGAAAAGCGGTAACCGGAAGTATGAAAAATATAGGTTTGCCGGAGATCCAAAATGTGCGTATTGGTAAACATATTACATTGGAAGTGGAAGCTCCTTCTAAAGAGGTTGCTTCCGTTAAGGTGGAGGAAGCCTGTAAAAAACTTCTGGCTAACCAGATTATGGAGAGTTATGAGTTTGAGTTGTTGAGTTGTTGAGTTGTTTAATTATTGAGCATTACAGGCATTACGAGCATCAACGTATCTTCTTCTTTATTGTTATGTTCGGATGGTAATAAAATCCCGGCCCGGTTAGGTGCCGACATTTCTAAGGTAACGCTCTCGCTGCTAATATTGCTAAGCATTTCCAGAATAAACCTGGAGTTAAATCCGATTTCCATATCTTCCCCCACATACTGGCAGGTGAGACGTTCACTGGCTTCGTTAGAATAATCAAGATCTTCCGCCGAGATGCTTAATTCGCTGCCGGCAACTTTGAAACGAACCTGATGGGTCGTTTTATTGGAAAAAATCGAAACACGTCTGATCGAATTTAGAAATGCCATACGGTCAACTGTAAGTTTATTTGGATTGCTTGCAGGAATAACGGCTTCGTAGTTAGGATATTTACCATCGATCAAACGACAAATGATTGTTGTGCCGATAAAAGAAAAGAAAGCATTGGTGGCGTTGAATTCAATTTTTACTTTCTCAATAACATTCGGCAAAATGTTTTTAAGCAGGTTCAACGGTTTTTTCGGAAGAATAAAAGAAGCTGTGGCTTTTGATTTCGCATCATTGCGACGGTAACGCACCAATTTATGCGCATCCGTGGAAACAAAAGTCAGGCTATCCGAATCCAATTGGCAAAACACTCCTGACATGACCGGACGCAGTTCATCATTTCCGGTCGCAAAAATAGTTTTATTGATCGCTTCGGCTAAAATAGGGGCATCAACCTCAATGGAAGAAGCAGATTGGATACTTGGAATTTTTGGAAACTCTTCGCCGTTTTGTCCGGTCAATTTATATTTTCCGTAATCAGAACTTATTTCTATTCCAAATTTGTTTTTGTCTATGCTGAAGGTAAGCGGTTGTTCCGGAAAAGTTTTTAACGTATCGATTAGCAATTTAGCCGGAATAGCAATGCTGCCACCGTCTTTTGATTCAACAGAAATAATGGTTGTCATAGTGGTTTCCAGGTCAGAAGCCGAAATGGTTAATTGACCGCGTTCAATTTCAAACAAAAAGTTGTCGAGTATCGGAAGCGTGTTGTTTGAATTGAGTACGCCTGACAGGGCCTGTAATTGTTTCAAAAGTGCTGAACTGGATACAATAAACTTCATTGGAGGTTTAGTTTTAAGTTAGGAACCATTAACTCTTATGGCCTATCAAATTTAAGTGAATGTAAAGGAATATGGGGGAGATTAAAATGAATGTTATGCACTATCTTTTAACAAAGTTCCTGGGCGTAAAATAGGCTATAGGTTCCAGAAGTTTACCGAAGACGTAAAACTGAATGGTGACAAAGTCGTTTCCATTATTGATCAGTGCAAAAATCCGGTCAGGGTCGTATTTGGCAGGCTTCCCGGTCGCATCTATTGACTTTGGCCCTGGATTTCTGTAAAAGACCTTTATCGTATTTGTTTGACCCTTTGTATCCGTTACCGATATTTTGGATATCGGGGTAGAAGCCTGCACAGAATCTTTGAAGCTCTTACTCAGCTTTTCAATTAATTCGTATTGTATATTTTGAAAATAGCTGACATACTGCATTACAGACATGGTATCAATGTGTTGCAAGGGCAGATTATCGACAGAAGAACGCACTTCGAACCTGCTTCCGGGAAGATTGGTTATTTCAAACCCATTTTCCGGTTTGGGAGGAAATTCCACTTTTATTGATTTTATTTCAGGAGGGATGTAATGAAAAATAGTCCGGTCGCGCCATTCGTTTTCACCGGTGAAAAAACGAGGAGTAAGGAAGCCGTCAAATCCCGGGATGTAAACGACATAAGGGAAAATCGAATTTTGCTGGGTTTCGGGATCAGCCAGGAGCATATAAGTGCCCATAAAATCCGGAGTTTCGGAACCGACATAAAATAGCTTAACCAACTTATCCCCTTCGTAAGCTTCCACTTTAACACCTCCTGTGGCCAGAGATTTTAACACACCTTCCCGTCCATTCTTTCCTACTGGACTTTTAACTTCCATGATTTTCATAGTCCCTAAGACCATGTTGACGGCATCATTCCGGGCATAAAATTTTCCATTTAACCGCCATATTCCCGGCCTTTGTTTTTCAAGTGTTATGGTGTTGTTATTCTTATCTGCTAAAAACAATTTGGTGATATGTGTAGTATCTTCCAATGCGAAATTTCGCAAGCCTTTTTTTAAGGTCGTATTGCCATTGTGCAGAATAAACCAAAGGCTGATGCTCCCCATCAGCACAACAAGAACGATTGCTATCCTGTTCCGCTTCATCTTAAGTAGTTTTAAACAGTTTCTTTGTTCTTTTGCTCAGTTCAGGATGCGTATTTTCTTTTTCGAAAGAAAAAAAGGACAATCCCTAATGAAATAACGAGTATGATTGGCAGAAAAGTGTTAATAAGCTGCCATTTTATTCTTTCTCCGGCAATTTTTTTCTTGTTGAGCATGCGCAATTTTATATCTCTTGCTCTTGCTGACATAAGTCCTGAATCATCGCATAACCAATTGACACAATTCAGAAGAAAATTTTTGTTACCATACATTTTTCCGGTATACCGGTCATACCCAAGGGGCAAAGCCTGTCCGTTCCGATCGATCCCATTCCGGATAATATTCCCATCTGATACGATAATCATTTTGGCGGGTTTCCCATTTTCCTTAAAGCCGATGGCACTGTCCTTTGCTATATTCGGGGGGAGCCGGTTTTTGTAAAGTGATTCAAACTTGCCTTCCAGCAAGACAGCAACAGCCTGAAATGATTTTCTGTATTGATTTTCATCCGGTCGGATATTGACCATTGCAAGATTAACACGTGCAGGAGCGTTAACCAGTTTAGTGTAGCGGGAGGTTTTCAATAAAATAGTTTTGTGAACATCAGGAGTTCCGATTGTATCAATAGAACTTGCAAAGTCAAGTTTTATGACATCTAAATTTTTTACAATCGGATGTTGTTCAGTGGGGATGATCAATGGACTGAATACCCAAGGCATCAATTTCCAGTCAGGTTGTTGTCCTACTAAGGCTTTATTTACGGGAAGGGCAGCACATTGCAGATCCTGTATCAGATTTGGATTGACGCGAACCCCGTATTTAAAAAGTTGGTCCTTTAGATTGACTGGATTTTCCAATCCCAATGTAACAGCACTTTTCGTTAGGCTATCATAACTTACATAAACAGGATTCAGCAGCCAGAGTGCGTTGCCACCGTTCAGGATGTATTGGTCAATAATGAATTTGTCCTTCTCGTCAAAAGCACTGTCAGGGTGTGCTATAATAATAGCTTTCAATCCATTCAGGCATTTTAGTTTATGTTGAATGTTTATATGAACAATGTCATAATATTCCTGTAAACTAGCCGAAATATCTGCAAGTTGCAGAGAGTCGAGTTCATGTTGTCCGTCAATAAAGGCTATCCTTGGCTTCAGACCAACGCTAAGTTTACGGATGCTGTTCGAAAATTCATATTCAAGCGCTTGTATAGAGTTGTTTAATTGCTCATCGGGGCTCACACCCATTTGAGTTTTTAGTAAAATCCAGGGAATTTCCCGGCCCCTATAAGTGACAATTGCTCCCGGGAAAATAATCTGCTGGTTTAATCCTTTTTCACCCTTGACTTCCAGATTGGTTGCTTGTAGACCTTTTTTATTCAGCTGCTCATACAGTTGCTCGCGTTGTTTTTTGTCCGTTATCGCGTTCGGATCTGTAAATTCATATTCAATATTATCGCCACCATATGCCCGGAATTCATCCAGCAACTCTTTGGTAGAATTTCGCAATCGTTTAAAACCGGCCGCTCCTGGAAATTCCCCATCTAAATACACTTTTACAAAAACAACATCGTCCAGGTTTTTGACCAGTTTAATCGTACTGGGTGTGAGTGTAAAACGTTTTTCGGAAGTGAGATCGAAACGATGAAAAACAAAACCTGCAATGTAGTTAAGCAGAATGATGATGATAACACTCAGTGACAGATAAAGCAGATCACGTTTCCTGTTCGGACGATTATTTTTGATTTCGTTTACCATTTTCTGCTCTCCAGACAAGTGCGAGTTGAAATAATAAATACCGAAATAAGGCTAAGAAAGTAAAGTACATCCCGGGTGTCGATAACTCCCCGGCTCATAGAAAGATAATGATCATTTATTCCAAGGGAAAGGATAAAACTGTTGATTTTTCCAAAAAGATCCAGGGAGCTGATATATTCAAACCCTACATAAGAAAAGAAACAAAGAAATAATGCGATGATGAATGCGGTGACCTGGTCATTTGAAATAGCAGAAGCAAAGACTCCTATAGCAACAAAGGCTGAGGCCAAAAACAATAAGCCTATGTAAGACCCCCACATTCCTCCTGTATCAATATTCCCAGGGGGATTTCCAAGGCAGGAAACCGTGTAATAATAAATAAGGGTTGGGAGTAAGGAAATAATAACCAGGATAACACCGGCAAAATATTTTGCCAGGATGATCTGAAGGTCGGTCAGGGGTCGTGTCAGCAATAATTCAATGGTGCCGCCTTTTTTTTCATCTGCGAAGGTCCGCATGGTAATAGCAGGGATTAAAAATAAAAATACCCAGGGGGCCGTTACGAATAATGCATCGATATTGGCAAATCCGTTATCAAGAATATTGGAATCTGTAGGAAGTATCCACATAAAAAGTCCAATGGTGAATAAAAAAACAACAATAGCAATATAACCTATGAGGGAATTCAGAAAAACGTTGATCTCTTTTTTAAATAGGGTAAGCATAAATTGCTTTTGGCCAAAGTTAACAAAATAACGGGTTTGGTATTGACCTTGATATTTCCGATATTAGTACGCGAATGTATCACTTTGATTATTGCAGGGAATTGAAACATTTGGAGGTTTCTTGCGTATAGTTGGAAAAGGTTTAACAGTTGTGGATATCGTGAGAAAGTACCAGGTGTTTTTCTTTTTATTTTTTGTCATTGGTACTGTTCGTTCGCAGACTACTTTCACAGCTGTACTTACAGGAAACTGGAATTCCTCCCTTTCCTGGTCAAAGTCAGGTACTTCTACTTCCACCTTCCCCGGCCAGAATGCCGGGCAGGACGATTTGGCTATAATTCCGGCAGGTATAACGATCACCCTCACCTCCAATCAGATTAATAATAGTCTTATGTCCGTTACAGTAAATGGCACAGGAGTTCTGGCTGAAGGTGCGAATAATCTGACCATTAACGGGACAACGGGTAATTTAGCGGGGACAGGTAAATTGACGATATCAACCGGAACAATTAACGTGGAAGGGAATGCTACTTTGACTACGGTGACTTGTAGTGGGGCCGCTTC
>JABDFG010000006.1 GCA_013286655.1 Bacteroidota bacterium | reverse complement strand
TGACACTGATCAACATAAAGGGAGTTCGCCTCCCCATTTTACTTTTACTGCTATCGCTCAGTTGCCCGATAAAAGGATCGTAAAAAGCATCCAGCAGTCTGCCTGCTGAAGTTATTATTGCCAGTAAATTGAATACACCTAAAATAATAACCGGAGGGATTAAACTGATCAATCCGGAATTAGAAGGTGGCAAATAAAAATAAGGAAGTACTACCCCGATAATATTTACCAATACACTCCAGCCAAGCATGCCACAGGTATAAGCGATTTGTAAACGCAGGGGGAAGTGAGAACGCTCCATTAAAAAACAACTATTGTATTTTCACTCCTATTACCAAAATGTCATCTACCTGCTCATACACCCCGCCCTTCCAGGCTTCAATCGTTTTATCCAGCATCGCCTTTTGTTCTTCTACCGGTAAGCTGTAAATCTGAAGAATTAATTCATCGAATTTTTTAGCCATGAACTTTTTCCCATTCGGTCCTCCGAACTGATCAGAATAACCATCGGAGAAAATATAAACGGCATCGTCTTTTTGTAATTGAATTTTATGATTGGTGAATTTCTTTTTATCCTCATCGACAAAAAATCCAATCGGAAATTTATTGGCCTTGATTTGTTGCATTTCTCCATCCCGCACAATATACAAAGGGTTGAAGGCCCCTGAGAACTGCAATTCAAGCGTTTTGAAATCAATCGTGCACATGGCGATATCCATACCATCCTTTGCGGACGTTTCGTCAATACCCTGGTGAAGCGTTTCTGCAACCCCTTTATTAATATGATCCAGAATGGATGCTGGTTCAACGTAAGGGGTATTATTTAATACGTGTTTCAATAAATTGTGTCCCACAATTGACATGAAGGCTCCCGGAACACCATGTCCCGTGCAGTCTACTGCTGCAAAAATGGTCCTGTCTTCTTTTTGAGAAACCCAATAAAAGTCTCCGCTCACAATATCCTTCGGTTTGAACAGAACGAAGGAGTTGGGTAGTACTTGTTTCACATATTTATCGGGAGGTAAAATCGCATCCTGCAAACGTTTCGCATATCGGATGCTGTCCGTTACATGTTTGTAAAGGACTTCCAGTTTTTCATTTTGCTTCCCGATCTCTTCTTTTTGACGAACAACTTCCTCTGTACGTTCGATTACTTTAGCTTCCAGTATTTGTTCATTGGTATGCAGGTCTTCCCTCATTTTTAATAAGGCATGTCCAAGGGAATCTTCTTCGCTGAGAGGTTTGTATACGGAAAAGAAATTTCCACTACCTACTTCCTTAGCAAACTGAGTAGTCCCTTCCATTCCGTCTATGAGATTATTCAAGGCCTCTGACATTTCACCGATCTCATCATTGCGGGGCTTAATACGGAAAACAGGAAGCAATCCCCGCCCCATCGACAACAACATGCTTTTTAGTTCCTGAATCGGGCGAACAATGGAACGCACGGTGAAGAATGCGATCAAAATGCCACCAACCAATAAAGTAAGAGCGACCCAGAGAACAATTGTCTTCAACAGAGAGAAGGAAGCTAACATCTCGTCACTGATCTTGATGGAATTTCTCCGTTCAATTTCAATTAACCGGTTTAATTCAAATAAGGCCCTTTTTGTTTCCTGATCGATTTCATTTTCATCTACCGAATTTTGAGCGGAGAGCATGATACTGGGGTCTGAATAAGAATCGAACGAATTCACACTGTGTATGATTTCTTCATGCCTGGAAAACAGATCATCTGTTGTTTCAATTATGCGCATCAGTGCTTCCTGATCCTCCTTATCCCATTGTTTGGAGATTGCCAGCAACTCTTTCTTTAACCGGGGATAATCGCTGTAAATTAATGTCCGTAGTTCCTTTTTCTCAGGTAATGCGTCATTACTTTGAAAATAAACCCATTTCAGAATGAGCATTTTGGAACGAACCAACATCAAATTAAAGGTCTCCAGTTTGTCTACAGAGGGTGCATAGACTAAATTTATTTTATCATTGATTGAACGGCTCTCATCAATGGTAGATTTGGTGACTATAAACGCACTGAAGGTCAAAAAAATGAGGATGGCAAAGCCTATTCCTATTTTTCTGCCTATAGAAAACCTAAAGTGCATCGTTTTATTTCTGATCAGCATCCATGTCCTGTGAAAGCTTATGAAATTGCTCTGATTTTTCGTTATCGTGAAGGCTGTAATAAATACCGGAAAGACCTATCAATGTTTCTTTTCGATGCGGGTTTAACTGATAGGCTTTTTCCATGTAGGGCAGGGATTTTTTAAACCAGGAAAGGGCCTCTTCCTGTATGTTATTCAAGGAAGCAAGGTCGAAATCATAATCCAGCTTATTCATAATTAAACTAACAGCCTGGTTGTAATAAATAATGCCCATGTTATAATTCGCAGAAATGTTCGATGGATCACGTATCAATACTTTATTGTACGAATCTTCTGCTATTTTTAAATAATTCATGTTTTTCCCAGGACTTTTCTCATATACACTTTGGAAATAAGAACCCATAATGCCATTGTAATAAACTTCAACAGAATCTATACTTGCTTTAGGGTGAATATACCTTATCAATTTCTTTTGCAACTCAAGGCATTCCATTGATTTAGAATAATTAACGGTATCCAGCGCTCCGCCAAATGTATTGTTTGTAATAGCCGATAAGTTTTTCAAGATCAATAAATTATTGTTCTTCACTTCCACAGAGGAATCTATTTCCATCGCCTTTTTACACGAATTAAAGGCTTCTTCCCCCAACGAAATCTCCCGGTTTGCAGGCAAGGGTTTTTTAAACAATTCTTTGTAAATAAACCCTCTCATATACCAGGCCTGTGGATCATCCTTTGTTTCAGGATATTTGCAGGCCGCATCAATAAGAATGCGCGCACTGTCCAGATTTAACTTATCTGATTGGGTATACAGGTATGCCTCCCTCAGCTTATCAAGCTGAGCATTAACACTTCCTGTAAAAAGTATCAGTAAAAGAAGGGTCCGATTTTTCATTATTCAATTAAAGTAGCAAGCTTCATTAAGTTGGAATTAATTTTCAATTTATAATGCTCTGCATTTGCTTTATTTATTTCAAATGCCTGTTTATTGTCTTTACTAATAAAATTTATCGCGGAACCTTGTTTAGCTAAGCCAGGCTTCTCTGTAACAATGAGAATGCTGTTACCTTTTATTTTAGTAATTATTTCACCCAACAGGGCTGAACTTTCAAAAGGTACAAATATGATATGGGATTTTTCAATACCGCTGATCGATGAAACGCTTTTGACCGAAATCTGCTGATTGCCCAATGTTTTCTGGGCTGCCATTTTATCGAGTTCGGAAAGTAAAGAACTATTGTTTCCCACAAAAGTTATCACGAAACTGCCATTCTTATATTCTTCCGGCCACTCTACGTTTTTGGAGAAATTATACAGGTATACGGCCTTAATTTTTGCATTTGTATCTTCTTTGGGATCTGTTCTGGAAGCAGACAGGCAGGCAAATGCAAGGACCAATATAATCAAATGCTTCATGCCTTCAAATATATGAATTTTGCTTTGTTCTATCTAACAAAAACGGGGCGCAGTTTAAGCCGCGCCCCGTTCTCAAAATCAAAAAACAAAAAAACTATTCCATTTGAATCATTTTAAAAGGAACATTAATAATTGCCTGATAATCTTCTCCTGCTTCCAGCATGTCTTCATCATCCTCTTCATAATGCCAGTTAATCGTTACGGCACTTCCACCTTTATGGATCGCTTCCAATTTCTTGAATACATCCAGAATACATTTGGATGAACTGGTATTAAAATATTCCAGTTGAATATTTACATTCGTAACAGACTGCGGTTTCCCTGCATATTTTTCCAGAGAGTCCACCAATGGTTTATAAAATTCAATGGAATTCTCAGGTATCGATCTCCCTTTAATTTCCAAAAAGCCTTTGTCTGTGTCAAAGTTAATGGTCGGGGTCTTTGGGCTTCCTTCAATAGCTATTTTTTCCATAATTTTTTAGGATTGTGCAATTTTAATGTTTAACGTAAAAAATGACAACATATCATCAACCGGCATAAAGTTGTAGTTCAACTTTTGTCCTGTCTTACGGGCAATATCAATCATCCCTAAACCACCTCCACCTTTTTCAGACATCATGCCATTGTCTAATACTTGTTTGTAATAGTCTTTCAATTCTTCTTTTGAAAGCGTATTAATATGGTCCAATTTAGTCTTTAATCCGCTAACATTGGGGTTCTGAATGTAATTCCCCGTTATAATATTGTACTGACCGTCCACTTTTCCGATCATAAATATAGCGGCACGGATATGATTATTATTATCAGTAGCTTGCTGTTCATCCATATGGTGGTAAAGATTTTGCAAACTTTCCACCAACACATTGTATACTTTTTTCTTGATTTTAGGCTCTTCCTGCATATTATCGAGCTTAGACTCCATAATCTGCAGAATAGAAGTCAGCAATTCTGATGTTATGTCACCCTTAAATGAAAGCATAATGTTATTACGCTCCATCCGGTTATAAAAATCATAAATATCTAACATCATACTTTTAACAGCCTGCTATAATGACTTGGCAAATATATAAAAGGTTACAATAATAACAAGTAAAAAAATCACTTTGTCGTTATTACACTCTGAGTCCAATAACCAGTATATCGTCCACTTGTTCGTTACTCCCTTTCCAGTTTTCTATGGCCTGCTCCAACAAAACTCTTTGTTCTGTCATGTTATTATGCTGAATGGATTGTAGCAGGGTAAGCAGATTTTTGTATTTAAATTTTTTACCAGATGGTCCTCCGAACTGGTCGGCATATCCATCGGTAAAAAGGTAAAGGGTATCTCCCTCCTCCAGCTGGACAAAACTGTCCGTAAATTTTTTCTCAACCTGGTAATGCCCTCCGATGGATAGCTTATCGGATTTATATTCCACTGCCTTTTGGTTTCGTATTACAACTACCGGCCTGTTCGCTCCGGCATATTCAAGTCTTTTATTCTGCAGATCCAATGCACAAAAGGCAATATCCATACCATCTTTCACTTCATCCTCGCCACTACGTTTTAAGGTTTCCAAAACTTTTTTATCCAAGTGGTCTAAAACCTGGGAAGGAATTGTTACACTTTTGTCTTTGATAATTTCGTTCAGTATGTTGCTTCCAATCATACTCATCAATGCACCAGGGACACCATGTCCAGTGCAATCGGCTGCAGCTACCAGCAACCATTCGCCTCTTTTCGTAAACCAATAAAAATCACCGCTGACAATGTCTTTGGGCCTGAATAAAACGAATGATTGCGGACAATTAACTTTCAAGTCTTCCTGATGGGGCAAAATAGCCGATTGAATACGCCTGGCATAGTTAATACTGTCAGTGATGTCCTTGTTTTTCTGTTCAATCTCTCCTTTTTGAACCTGGATCTCTTCTTCCATACGCAAGCGTTCACGGATATCACGTGCATAAATGACGATAGCAGGACGCCCCGCAAAGGGAGCAACTTTCGCGCTGCATTCCACCGGCATTAATTCACCAGCAGCTGTTAAAAATGGCATATCCCGGTAAATCAAGCCTCCTTTTTCCCAGACATCCGCAACTATACGGGAACTTTTTTCGAGGTATTCTTTGGGATGTAAATCAAAAAGTGATTTTTTCTTCAATTCTTGTATTTCATATCCCAATAATTGAGCGGCACTTGGATTAGCCTGATGAATCCGGCCATCTACAATGTCAATGACAATAATGGCATCATTCGCCTGCTCAATAATGCTATCGGAATTGCTTCGTTCTTTGTCCGCTTTTTTTGCTCTTTCCCGGTAATTCCTCAATTTGGTTATCAGGAATAAATCTTTTGCAATGTAGATAACCAGGAAAGCAATGAGCATTATGCTAAGCGTATTTAACATTACCGAAGCGATTCAATTATCGGAAAGATCAAAGCCGGGTTAAGAAATTCTCCCACGCGATCGGGACGGGAGACATAACGGATCAAACCATCTTTATCAACCAGAAAAGAAGCGGGTAAAGGAATTCCCGCCTCGTATTTTTCGGCAAAGTCATTGTCATATTCGGCCAGTTGAACTCCATATACCATGGCTGTTCGCTGGTTCTCATCGGATAGTACTTTGAATTCAAGGTCCAGCTTTTTTACCATTTCCTGGTTAACTCCTACAGGATCCGGACCTATGGCCATTACCAGAATATCCTTTTCTTTAAATTTCTCCCTATTCTTCTCATAGGTCCTCAACATCATGTGACAACCGGGGCACCAATCGCCCCGCACAAAAATCAATAATAAATGTCTACCCCTGAACTCCATTAAACTAACAAGTTTGTTCCCCTCATCCGGTAGCGAAAAGTCTGGAGCCGGTTTGCCAATCTGCACTTTATAGCCGCCTTTGGTGGCGGCCAGAAGTTGTTTCTCATCTTTTAAAATACCATAAGCCAATATTCCTGCAAAACCAATAACTGGCGCAGGTAATGCCCAGGCATACCAGTTGGCTTTCAGAAGTATATTGCCGAATACCCAGATCAAAACAGATGCGATGAGCACCAAGGGCTCATACCAGGGATAACGTGTATAGGAAAATGTGCTAAAAAAAATGATCCGGATAATAGAAGTGCACGCGGCCAGGAAAATCGCGAGTGTCAAATAAGGAAAGGAATGTAAAGGATATTCAATGGCTATACCCAATAAAATGGCCGCCGCAAAAACGGTAGAAAACTGGTACCAGCTGGTGTATTTCGAAACTTCTTTAATGGCTGCAAAATACCCCGCCAAACATAGCAAAGCAATCGCCAAACGCAAGTCGAACCAAAAAAGAGGTATCGCGATTAGTAAAAAAATTATACCGATGGTGGTTGATCCGTGAATTTGCTTCATAAAACCTGTAAAACCAATACCAAATATAACAAAAGGCTTTATCATAGATAGCATATTACACAGAAGTGGAGGTATTATTCCTACTTTTGCAGTATGTTTGAAAATCCGCCTGAAGAATGGTTCTCCAACTGGTTCGACAGCCCCTATTATCACACGTTATATAAGAACCGGGATACCAACGAGGCCCGGCTTTTTATTGATAACCTGCTGCGACATATCCAGTTACCTGTACAGGCCAGAATTGCTGATATTGCATGTGGCAAAGGCAGACATTCTATTTATTTAAATAAAAAAGGGTTTGACGTTACCGGGATTGACATCTCAGCACATAGCATACAGTATGCTAAAAAGTTCGAGAACGAAACGCTTCATTTCGCTATTCACGATATGCGCAAACCTTTTATCAGTGATTATTTTGACGCCGCTTTAAATTTATTCACGAGCCTTGGGTATTTTAAGACGGCCTATGAAAATGAACTGGCCATTAAAACAATGTACCTGACGCTCAAAAAAAATGGAATTGTTGTTATTGATTTTTTCAATGCTAATACTGTTTTACAAAACAGTCTGAAGAAAGAAGAAAAGTGCATTGACGGAATTGTTTTTCAGATAAAAAAACGGGTTGTCGGAAAAACATTGGTTAAAGACATTGAATTTACTGCAGGAGGCAAAGACTTTCATTTCACGGAAGAGGTGCAAATGCTGAGTCTGAAGGACTTTGAAAAACAGTTTAAGTCTGTAGGATTAATTATCAGCCAGCTGTTTGGAGATTATTCATTGAATGCCTATGATCCTGAGCGCTCCGACAGACTAATTATTATCGGCACGAAACACTAGTGTAGTGATTGACTCTTTTATTTTAGACCTTCCAGGACTTTCTTGATTGCGTCAAAATTTGGATAATCGGATGCATTCTCCAGAATTTCCGCATACCGAACGACTCCTGCTTTATCAATTACAAAAGAGGAGCGCTTCGCTACTCCTTTCAAACCCAGTATCCAGTTTTCATACAGACAACCGTATGCAGTACTGGCCTCTTTGTTGAAATCGGATAGTAATGTGAAATTCAAATTCTGATCTGTTTTATACTTGCTTAAAGTGAATGGCATATCCACCGAAATTCCGAATACTTCGGCATTCATTGTGTTATAAAAGCTTAGTTCGTCACGGGTCTGACACATTTCTTTCGTGCAAGTACCTGTGAAGGCCGCTGGAAAGAATAATACTACTACATTTTTGCCGGCAGAATCCGCCAGTTTTACCAGTTTTTTATCGGAATCTATTAATTCAAACAGAGGAGCCTTTGTGCCAATTTCTAGTTGCATGTTTGCGTTATTATATGGTTAAGAGTATATAGGGAGGGTTTGAAGGTAAACAATTATTCCGTAAATTTAGCTGATTAAATAACCTAAAAACTGACAAACAAAATGATAACAACACTCGTGGGAAAACAAGCTCCCTCTTTCAAAGCTGATGCCGTCATCAACGGTGGTGAGTTTATTAAAAATTTTTCGCTGGAACAATACATTGGCAAGAAGTACGTGGTATTTTTCTTTTACCCTAAGGATTTTACCTTCGTTTGCCCAACGGAATTATTCGCATTCCAGGAAAAATTGTCTGAATTCGAAAAACGGAATACCATTGTTGTCGCCTGTTCAACGGATACAGAACAAAGTCACTGGGGCTGGCTGCAAATGCCAAAAAAAATGGGCGGAATTCAAGGTGTAACTTATCCGATTGTCGCGGATACTTCAAAAACCATTTCGGCTAATTATGGAGTCTTGACGGGTGATTATTATACGGATGAAAATGGCAACTTGTGTACAACGGGTTCTATGATTGCTTACCGGGGCTTATTCATCCTTGACAAAAAAGGTGTAATTCGTCATTTATTGGTAAACGATCTTCCGCTTGGTCGCAATGTAGAGGAAGCGATCCGGATGGTGGATGCAATCCAGTTCAATGAAGAAAACGGGGAAGTTTGCCCGGCTAACTGGACCAAAGGCAAGGATGCCATGAAAGATACCCACGAAGGAGTTGCCAGCTATCTGGCCAAGCATTGATCTTATAAACCGGTATTTTTTCACCCATTTCCGGGAAAATAAATACCCGGCTGTCCGGGTGTTTATTTCATTCTTATAGCTAATAAACTGTTGGCATGGTATTGTATCCTGAAATGTATATTCTTATACAATGGAAAATACCAACTCAGATACCTTGCTAAAGCCGGAACTCAGGCCTTCAAAAAAAGAAAAAAGCCAGAAAATAAATGCCCCTTCGGGGATGATGAAAGCTATCCGGATTCATGAGTACGGTGGTCCTGAAAAATTGATTTTTGAAAATGCACCTATTCCGGCCATTGGACCGGACGAGGTATTGATCAGGGTAAATTCTGCCGGAGTCAATCCGGTTGATTGGAAAGTCCGGGAGGGTCAGTTAAAGGAAAGCCTGCACCATGAACTTCCTCTCATTCTTGGTTGGGATGTAGAAGGTGCAATTGTTCAGGTAGGTGTTTTGGTCACACGTTTTGCCAAAAACGATAGTGTATTCGCCAGCCTTGACATTTCCCGCAATGGCAGCTATGCAGAATTTGTGGCTGTAAAGGCTAAAAATGTCGCCTTTGCTCCCGGCATGTCAGCCCATTTGTCTGCCGGAGTCGCCCTGGCGGCTCAAACTGCCTGGATGGGGCTGTTTGAAATTGGTAATCTGAAACCAAATCAAAAAATACTTATCCGGGGCGCATCCGGAGGTGTTGGAACTTTTGCTGTTCAGCTTGCAAAAATAGCAGGAGCCTATGTTATTGGCAGTACCTCCGACGCTAATATTGAGCTCGTTAAATCATTGGGCGCTGATGGAGTAATCGATTATAAAAAAGATGATTTCAGCAAATTGGAAAACCTGGATATCATTTTTGATACCATCGGTGGTGAAAGCCAGACAAATTTATGGCCTTCTCTGAGAAAGGGTGGAATGTTGGTTTCTACCGTTGGAACGGCGGAACAGGTAGCTTACTGGTATGGGGCCAGCGGAAAAAGTTTTAGGATGACACCGAACGGTGCACGCTTACAGGAGATCGCAGGCTTGATAGATAAAGGTATCCTGCGGGTAGTTGTAGATAAGACTTTTCCGCTTTCAGAAGCAGATAAAGCTCAGAAGTTAAGCCAGTCGGGAAAAGCAAGGGGCAAAATTATTCTGCAGGTATTCGATCGTTCTTCTTTTCCGGTCGAGCATCCTTATTGAAACAGGTACCGGGAGTTATCATGGCTATGGTATTTATTGCGCGACCCACCCTCCATCTATAGGAATGGCAGTGCCTGTAATCATAGAAGCCTGGTCAGAAGCTAAAAACACGGCTAAAGCACCTATTGAATCACCGCTTACAAATTCCTTGATAGCTTGCTTTTCCAGCATAACTTTTTGAACAACCGTTTCTTCAGAAATAGCATGTGCCTTGGCTTGTTCCGTAATTTGTTTTTCAACCAGGGGAGTTTTTACATAACCCGGACATAATGCATTGGCCGTTATTCCATAGCTGGCGCCTTCGAGCGCCAATACTTTTGTCAATCCTATCAGGCCGTGTTTGGATGCAACATAAGCCGATTTGAATTCGGAAGCTACCAATCCGTGAGCTGAAGAAATATTTATTATTCTTCCCCAGTTTTTTCTTTTCATATCCGGCCACACTTCTTTCGTTGTGCAAAATGCTGCCGTCAGATTTAAGCCAATTAGCATGTTCCATTTCTCTAACGGAAATTCATCAATTGCTGAGACATATTGTATACCAGCATTATTCACCAGTATATCAATATTTCCCAGTTTAAATCTGCTTTCTTTAAAAAGTGTAACAATCTCAGAAGGATTTAGCAAATTGGCAGAAGAGTAAAAGGTGAGTACATTGAATTCTTTCCCAACAGAGGCGGCAATTTCCGGCCCTTCTTTTTCTAATCCATGGAATGCTATAGAATATCCTGTTTTTGCGAATTCTCTGGCAATGGCTAAACCGATGCCGCTGGTACTTCCTGTTATTAAAACTGTCTTGGCACTCATTCAGCAAAAAAGTCATTCATTAATTTTATTGTTGGAGAAACTGCTTCCAGATTAAGCGTATGTCCCGCCCCGGGAATAACTTCAAAAGTGCTTCCTTGAATAGAATCTGCAACAGCTTTACCCATATGTTCAAGCAGAAGTAAGTCTTTTTCTCCATGAATAATGAGTGTTGGCCTTTTTACTGCCTTTAGTTTTTCCCGATAGTCTGCTCTTTGTTTTGTTGCTTTCATTAGTTTTTTGAGCGCTTCCGGATCCTGATTCATCATTTGCCTGTTCATTACCTCCATCAAGAGTCCATAACCTCCGCTATCAAGGGTTCTCTGCCAGGCTAATTCGATAGCATCGTAGTAAGCGGTTTTGTGGGCAAAAGTTGAAAGCAAAACAAGCTTGTCCACCTTTGCAGGATAATTTAACACGAAGTGCTGTGCAACCAGGCTTCCATAGGATATCCCAACCAGACTTATTTTTTGTATATCCAGGAAATCAATTAACCCATAAATGTCAGCAGCATGCTGATCAAAATCCCGAAACTCGCCTTGTTTATCAGATTGTCCCTGAAAAATAAAATCACATAAAATAATCCGATAATCGTTTTGGAAAGATGGTACCATGAGATTCCATACCGACGTTGATTGTGAAATCCCGTTTAAAAAAATCAGATACTTGTCGGAATTTTTATTGCCGATAAGTTCATAAAAAAGATTCTGTTGATCAACCGTTTTAAAATGCATGGTTAAAACATGTGCAAACCCCCATTGATAGCGATATTTGTCCCTGTCATATAACGCGCATCATCGGAAACAAGGTAAGCAACCGCTCCTGCTATCTCCTCAGGAGTCCCTAAACGACCCATAGGAACCTGCTCTATGATCTTATTACGTACTTCTTCTTTTATTGCCATTACCATAGCTGTACCAATATAGCCCGGTGAAATGGTATTCACCGTAATTCCCTTTTTCGCAACCTCCAAGGCCAGGGATTTTGTAAAGCCATACATACCCGATTTAGCGGTAGCATAATTGGTTTGCCCATATTGTCCTTTTTGACCATTCACGGACGAAATATTAATAATTCGCCCCCATCCTTTGGCAATCATTCCTTCAATCACTAACCGTGTACAAACAAATACACTGTTAAGGTTTGTGTTAATGACTTCATACCATTGCTCCGGTGTCATTTTATGCAGGGCAGTATCTCTTGTAATTCCTGCATTGTTAACTAGAATATCTACTGATCCTATTTCTTCGCTTATTTCCTTTACCATTCTTTCTGCGGATTTATAATCGGAAATATCACCCTCCACCACTTTAATATCGATTCCCATTTTAAGCTGATCCTCTCTCCATTTCTTTGCTTCCTCTCTCCATTTCATAGCCCTTGTAAAATCTCTGTAATTAGCAACGAGTGTATAACCATCCTTATACAATCTCTTGCAAATGGCAGTTCCTATTCCACCTGTTCCTCCGGTTACCAAAGCCACTTTGTTTTTTTTCTCTCTCATAAATGATACAATTTAAATTAGCATTTTTCCAAAACATATCTTCCAGGAGCCTTTTCAATAATAGGAAAAGCCTTGGTTCCTGATTTTTTTTTAGCGGCAACTTGCTTTCCCGATTTATCTTCCAGCCACTTTTCCCAATGTACCCACCAGGTCCCCTGCCCTTGTTTTGCGGTTTCCTTCCATGTTTTAAATCCATCTCCTAACTTCCCACTAAAGTGATAATTGTACTTATTTACTTTTGATGGAGGATTTATTGCCCCCATGATATGCCCGGAATCTCCCAAAACGAATTCAACAGGCCCGCTGAACAACTCCGTAGTAGTAAATGCCGTACCACAAGGAGAAATATGATCTTCCACCGTACCTATAATATAAGCAGGTATATCTATTTTCCCCAAGTCAATGGGAACATTACAAATTCTCAATGCATTTTTTCTGCTCAGTTTATTTTCTAAAAGCATTTTACGCAAGTAAAAAAGATACATACCTGCAGGCAAATTGGTATTATCATCTGTCCAGAACAGAACATTAAACGGAGGAGGTGTTTTTCCTTTCAGGTAATTGTTCGATACATAATTCCAGATCAGCTCGTTGGCTCTTATTGCGTTGAAAGCTTCTGCCATATCTTTTCCTTTCAATAAGCCATTTACTTTCAATTCGGTTTCCAGTCTGGAAACCAACGCCTCATCAACGATCGCACCCATCGGCCCGATGTCGGAAAAATCAAGCATGGTGGCAAGCAAAGTCACTGAATTAACCGTATTTTTTTCTGCCATAGCCTCCGGGAAAGTATCTCTGTCTGAACGTAAAATCGAAAGTGTTATACCTAGTAGCGTTCCTCCCAGGCAATAACCCAGCGTATTCACTTTTTTAGACCCACCTACTATCCGGGTCACTTCAATCGCCTTTAACGCTCCTTTTTTTACATAATCGTCAAATGTAAAATGAGCTATATCCGTAGTGGGATTTTTCCAGGAGATCATGAACACCGCATGTCCTTTATTTAATGCAAACTCAACCAGAGACTTATCCGGATGAAGATCGAGAATATAAAATTTATTGATCCAGGGTGGTATCATAAGTAATGGATACTCTCCAACTTTTTTTGTAAGCGGTTCGTATTGTATTAATTGCATCAATTCATTCTCGAAAATCACAGCACCTTTGGAAACTGCCAGATTTTTCCCTACATCAAAAGAAGTTTCATCCGTTTGCGTAATACGACCCTTTTCAATGTCGGAGAGCATATTCTTAAATCCGTCCATTAAGCTTTGCCCCTTGGTTTCCATAGCCAGTTTAATCGCTTCAGGGTTGGTAATGAAAAAATTTGCAGGGGAAAGCGCATCAAGAGACTGTTGGGTGTAAAAGTTCAATTTATCCTTTGCTTTTTTATCTAAGTCAACAGAATCAATAATTTGCGTTATCAATTGAGAAATTAACAAATAATTTTGTTTTACAAAATCAAAATAATAGGGGGATTCATCCCATTCAGGTGCACGAAAACGCTTATCATTTGGGGCAGGACTTATGACAGGAACATATTTTTTTTCCTTATTTGTTTGCCGATCATAAATTCTTTTTGACAAGTCCATTTGGTTTTGCAAAAAAGTAAGGTAAGTTCCCTGCGCCTTTTGGATCGATTCGGGATTATTGACCATTTTGTAAGTCAGGTTAACAAACGGTTCCATAAAATCCTGAGTGTCCTTAATATAGGCCGGAAAATTTTCTACATAGTTATGGGCTATTGTCTGTCCGGCCTTCATCATTTCCTGAGCTAATTCATTCAGCCTTAGAACTTCTGTTTTCTCCATGATGCTAAATTTAAAGGGGTTAAAGAGCAAAAACTCATTATGCCGGTAGCACAATGAGTTCCCGTAATAGTCATAATCTTATTTAAGCAGATGCTTCTTTCCACCAGTCATGCGACCAGTTTGCAAAATTTGTAATATTGGCCCCCTGCAATTGGGACAGACTTTCAATTTGGGCATTGATCGTTTCACCAAATTTTTTGTTAAAATTAAGTGCCAGGTTAGTGTGTCTGTTATAAGAATCCAAAATTTCCTTAGTAGTATTGATTGTTAATTGACGAGAAGCTTCAAAATTATCCTGAATTAATTGAAGCATTTTTTCAGCACTTTTACTGTTTGATTCTTTGGTGGCATCAATCAACTTAGTATTAAAATCAACACTAAACTCCATTTGCCTTGTATAGGCATTAATAATGCTGTCAATGGCATCTTCAGAAAGTTCAATTGTTTTTCCAAAAGTTTTTTTCAACGCATACGTAATCGTGTTATCCATTTCAACTTCCTGTTTGCCAAGTTTCTCCCTGATCGAATCAACAATTTTCTTATTGGAATCCAAAGCCGCGCTAATGTGTTTAGTGTTGGAATTGATAATTTCACGTATCGTCTCTTTGGATTTTTCAGCAGTGCCGTTGATGCTGTTTTTCATTTTTTCGGCCTTTTCATTTAGTGTGGTTTTCATTTTGTATTTTTTAAAGGTTTAATTTTCCATAGTTTCTTTGCGGAACTGGGTCTTACGCTCGCTTCCAGGATTGCTATTTTTCGAATTTGAATTATTATTTTCCGATCCTGCAGTATTAGCTTTATAAGCACTCAGTATTTCCGACCAAAGTTTAAGATTTGAATTAACAGCCTCATCCATACGCTCATGAAGTGTATGGAAGAATTCCTTGTTGGTCTCAAAAGACGGATCCACCAGCTTGCTGTAGTTATCTGTAATTGTTTTTAACATTTCTTTTAAAGACGCCATGTTTGTATCAAAATCTTTTTTAAATTTTTCCGTTAACGATGAGTCAAATAAATGTTTCGCAGAATTGATCTGATTAGTAAGGGCATCTAGGTATGTTTGATTAAATGCGCGGATGTTTTCAGCCTGCTGATTCATTGATTCAATTATGGTATCAATCATTTCCTTAGGAAATGTATTCACATTTGCCTGTTTGCCATATTCTAAGGCATTATTAAAGGCCACTTTAGAAAAGTTTAAAATACTTTCAAAATTCTTTTGAAGAGTATCCATTTTTAGAAAGTTGCCGGCAAATTCAATTTGCTTTGTTTGGGCCTCAAGAACAGCAGCACCCGTATCTTGAAACAATTTAATTGCGTCATTCATGTTGTTTTTGAAGATTTCCGCGAAATTTCCTGTTGTCATTTTTTGTTTTTTTAGATAACTATTAATCCAAGGTTAATCAGGTGTATTTTTTTACCAACACGAAGTTATATTGCTTCGTACGAAAAGTGTTTTAAATTTCGTTTAACCGGGTAAATTAAAAGTCAAATAGATGTTAAATATGGGTTAAATTCCACCCACGGACAGTGTCTGGGTCACGGTGTTACATCAGTCCGAATTCGCTTTCGTGTAAAAGAGGAAAACATTTCAGGATTACGAAGCCAGTTGGCAACCCAAACAAAGAGCAATAGTATGGTTGGAAGAATATAACTTTCTCCATGTTCCATATGTGTCGCAATCGCTCCACCCATGTGTGCACTTAACAGTAAAACTCCAAGGGATGATGTTTTTGGGACGACAAATAAAATAACAGCGATTAGCTCTCCTGTTCCGATAAGTATGTTTTTACCCTCCAAACCATACTTGACAAAAAATGTCGTCATTTCTGCACTCCCCATTAATTTCATAGCGCCGCTCATAACGAAGAGCGCACCCAATAGCCCGACCAATATCCAGGCCGTTATTTTTCTTCCTTTTGAAAGAGTCTTCCGCTGATTTTCCATTTGGTTTAGTTTTTTAACGCTGAAAATATTTATGATATTCCATTTTGTTAGGATAAAGGCATCTTTGAAAAAATTTAATTATAATGTGGATCAGCTCTGTCGTTTCATCTAAGCCCATTGGCTTTTTGAAATAGCCCTGAACATTACAATCATACGCTTCATCAATATCACGTTCCTTCGTGGATGAGCTGAAAAAAATAAATGGAATAGTTTTCTTTTTTAGTTTTTCATGGCTGTCAATCACCTTTCTCAGTTCAAACCCATTCATTCTGGGCATATGCACGTCTGAAATAACAAGAAAAATAGTGTCCTTGGTTTTTGCAAAATAGTTTAAAGCATCCACTCCATCTGAAAAATATACGATTTCATAATCTGCGTTCAAATTTTCTAAAGCATTGTTTAATAAATCGACTTCATAAAGATTGTCGTCAATTAAAATTATTTTCTCTTTCGGTTTCATACATACTTTTCTTATTTAAAATCATGACAAAGATCGTGATTCTATTTTCAGATGAGGTGAGCAATTCGATGGGAAGGATTATTTTGCAGCCGAACAGGCAGTAACTTTTTTCCGAAATTATTTGATGCAGAATCTATTAAATCAGACAGTTCTTGACTCCTTTTTCGGAGTTTATCTACCACAGTTTTGTCGAAGTTCTTTTGTCTTCTTAATAACTCAACAGCCGTAATAGTATCGTGCCATTTACCAATGGTATTTTGAAGTTGATCCAGGTAATGTATATTAAGCCTTAATTTATTTGCGAGGGGTTTATGTATAACTTGGTACATATACACTAGTTTTTTGATTTTACTGCGGCATTTATGCAACTGCCTGGAGGAATGCTCATGGGTAAGAAGAGAATGTAATTTCTTCAGTTGGTTTTTATACACTCTCAAAATCTCTTTATTCGCGATCCCGTGAATTCTTCTTATTAAAAGTGTCCGTGTATTTTTAACTCCAATGATGTCCTTCCTATATTTTGAACAAAATGTTCGTGATCGGTTAACTATTATTTTACGTCTTTCAGTTTTGAGGCCAGAATCGGCCAAATGATATCGATCCAGAAGCTTCGCGTATACATAACTATTTCGAATGTGTCCGGCACGTTTAAATAGTTTATTTACCGGCTTGAAATTTATGGACGTATTCTCATTTTTTGAACAACCTCTTAAAAAGAATACCAGTGCATTTATTTTTTTTATTTCAATACGTAATTTATGCAACTCTTCCGGTTCTTTTAATTTTCTAAAGTTGTGAAGATGGACGAATATCCTCTGCCATCTTTTATCCAAATATTTTCTCTGTCTTTTCTTTTTTAACACAACCGACCCCTAAAATATCAACCTTCAGTGTCTTCCACCGCCGCCACGTCCACCAAAACCTCCCCCATGCCCGCCAAAACCGCCATGACCTTCCGCCCCATTCCAACTTCTGATACTTCTGGTAAATCCTCCAACAGAGCGAGGATAGTTTTGATAATGATTATTAAAATATCCCGTAGCGCTGGGATATCTCCGGTAATAATTGGGGTGACTATAATACCACCAGCCAAAATGATAACTGGGCAAACCATAGAAAGCTATTCCCACAGGGTTCCAGTAGAACCCTGTGTGGTACCACCAGGGATAGGGGTACCAGTAGGGTGTATCGTACCAATAAGGATACCCTGCCCAGTAGGGATAAGGAGCATTGTCTACTTGTGATTCATTATATCCACTACCATTATTATTCATATTGCCCTGATCATAAACATCATCCTGATCTCCACCATTCTCCGTATATTCCTTAGATATTTGTTTAAGATCCTTCTGAACATTCGGATCTTTGCTTATACCGCTTTTCCACTGTTCATATTCTTCTTTGTTTTCCTTGGTTATTTGCATATTTACAGAATCAGCTATATGCTTCAGGAGATTTGGATTTTGTTTGTATAAATCGCCAAGAGCGACAGTTGTCCTGATATCACCCGAAAGTATCGAGATCAGTTCGGGGGTATAAAGAAGCTTGTCGAAGGAATTTTGAACATTCCCCGGAAAATCCTTAACGAGTACCTTGTATTTTGTTTCGAAGTCCTGGCGGATATTTTCTATTTCAATCAGTATGGGATAATCGTGCTTTACAAAATAAAGAGCGGCATTCCTGGTCTTTTGAGGATAGTTTTTCATTAATTCAGCCAATTCAGATTCTGATTTATCCTTATTCCTTATCAGCAAGGGAATCAAGTCAGGGTAGCGGGTGACGTCCCATAACTGCTTTTGTTTGTTTTGATTGTATTTCGAAACTGCTTTTTTAAAGGAAGCTGTTGTTCCCTTTTGTATTTCTTCCAGTCTGGTAAATCCCTGAGGGTAGGTCGCAACATTAAAAATTACAGTTCGAATTGATTCTGGGTAACTAAAAAGTAAGCGGACGGATGAGCTATCGTTTCCAATAAGCCGCTGAAGTGAAGAAAAATCATCCTGTGAATGGATATTCAAGGATGCGATTAATGCCAAAATAAATAACATCTTTTTCATTTTGCGCTATTTATTTATATGTTTGTTTCCCTTGATTATGGAATCTTTTTTTAATGCCTCGTCTTTTTTCATCTGGCATTCTCCATCCTTTCCATCACATACTCCATCGTATCTGCATTCCCCATCCATTCTTTCCTGATGGCCTTCCCGCCTACGCCAGAAACCGTCCATTTCACCATTATTAATATGTCCATCCCACATCATAAATGGTCCCATTTTTCCATCTCTTCCAAATCCGTCATAATGCTGTTTTCCATTCATCATTTGTTCATGAATACGAAAACAGCGAATAACTGCAAAACAACTTACGCACATCAATAGCAGAAAACCCATTAGTATGGTAAACCAGGAAAAGTACTTGTAAAGATTACCCAAGGCTTCCTTTTGAGTCAGGGCTAACAGTTTAACACCGGCATACATTACCAGCAGAGCGAGCGAACAGGCGATTAATAACATGTTTTTTGTTTTAGTTGTTCATAACTTAATTTAAGTTTGTTTATTCTAAAGTATTTTAATGGCTGAGGCATTTGGGATTTACCGGTACGCTTCTCAGGAGATGCTTTTCGATCGCGAACAACATTCAAAATATCCAAATCAAAATTGTACCCGCACATAATAAAATGGTTTTTGTAATGACACATTACTTACTAATAAATAAGAACCTCATCATCTATTATAATTTTATTTTCCACAACAGAGATACCTGGAGCTTTCCTGGTGGCATTTTCTGCATCCTCTTTCTCAGCCCAGGAGCGTACTGTTCCTGAAATAACGGCTTTGTCCCCAAAAATCTGAATATCCACTTTTTCTGAATCAATAGTTGCACTCCGATGGAATGCTTCAGCAATTTTTTGTTTAATGTTTTTTGTTGTAGGCGACACCTTAACTTTTATGAAATTGTGGATGCCTTTTACTCCGGTCAGTCTTTTAATCGCAGCTTTAACAACATTCTTCTGATATTCCCAATACACCACTCCTTCCAAAGTGACCCATCCGTTCTCAACTTTGATTTTAACCTTATCTTCCTGGATATCACTGTTCCACTTCAAAGTATCTGCAATCATCCGGGCAATTTCCGTATCATTTTTTATTCCTGAACCTACGAGTTTCACTTCAATGTCGAGTGCAATCACTTTCACTCCACCCACGCGTTTGACGGCGTTTTCGGCTTCTTCTCTTTTCGAGTAACTATCTACTGTTCCTGTTAACGTTACAGCTCCATCTTTTACGGCTACTCCGATTTCTGTTGCGTTTAGTAATGGCTCCCACTTAAGTTCGTCCATGACGTCTTTCTGAATTTGTGTGTCTTGTTTCATTGGTGTCTATTTTTTAGATTCACTTATATCAACAATATCCATGATGACATCTGTGTTTCAGATTACGGAATATAAAATTGCATCCATGATGACGAGGCTCATATCGCAAAGCTCATCGCCACATCCGCATTGTAAAAGTCCTGGCCCCTATGGTCAGGACTTTAATTTATTGAACTTGATTAGGCAACTTTAATTTGCTTGGCAGGTTTTGAGACCGTAATCTCTTTTTTGGGAAGTTTAAGACGGAGAATTCCATTTTCGTACTTCGCATCAATTTTGTCTACGGAGGAATTTTCAGGCAACGTAAAGGAGCGCCGGAAGGATCTGTAAGAAAATTCCCTCCTTTTATAATTAGCTTCCTTTTCCTCCTTTTCTTCTTTTTTTTCCGCAGTAATACTGAGAATACCGTTGTCCACCTCCACATTAAAATCTTTACGCTCAAGTCCCGGAGCAGCAAGTTCTATTTCGAAATCAGAGTCATTTTCGACAATGTTTGCATTGGGGACCAAGACAGACCCGCCATCAAAGTCCAATAAATCGTTGTCAAAATCAAATACGCTGGGAAGTAAGCTGCCGCCAGTGAAAAAACTGCTTGCCAGTGAGGGAAGCATAGCTCTGTTTCTAACTAATAGTGACATGTCTTTAAATTTTAAATTAACACGATTTGTTTTTAAATTTTACAGGAGTTCGTGAATACTCTGTATTTTTTAAGCCATTTGCATGGCCTGTTTCTTGCAAATTTGCCATCAAAGAAAATATGCTTTCGAACCGATTTTCTTAAAATTCGGCCAAAAGCTATTTTGTTTAGTTAAACGAGAATAATGATTAGCCGGGAATCTAACATGTGTTAAAAGCAAAATGAAAAAACTGCAGATGCAATAAATAGGGAGTATGCCGGCTAAAAATCAAACCCGCAAAAAGCCTTCTGCAAACGGGAACGTAAACAGTTACAGAATTTATGTAGCAGGGTCCTTCCTTGAAACATCAGCTATCCTTGATGTACTAAACCCTTTTACTCAAAAAAATATCCGATGAACTGAGCTCTGAAAGGGAACGTCTTGGCAAAGTGCTTTGCCAAGAATCCGGCAAACCCATTCGTTATGCGATAGCAGAGATTGACAGGGCTGCGCAAACTTTTTAATCGCCGCTGAAGAAAGGAAAGAAGGGATTGTGAACTATTTTCCAATCGGGCTGGTATAAATTTGAGCTATTAATAATCTGTTATCGTCGAATATTCACACCTACAGGCAATTTATTCCTGTAAACTTGTCTCTCAAAATAAAATACAGCATGAAAAGTTCTTCTCCTAAATTCAAAGCCATAAACCGATGAAAAAATATTCAAAAAAGAGCCAGGAAATGGTAGAAAGTGCCATGCACCGCAAAAAAAAAGGAATACTTAAAAGCAGCACTGGCCAAAAAGTAAAAAGCCGAAAGCAGGCCATTGCAATTGGCCTTTCAGAAGCGAGACAAAAAGGAGAAAAAGTACCTGAAAAAACTAACTAAGTAAAAAAACCGGCTACCCTATTTAAAATAAATAATTCAAACTAAAAACTAAAAAAATGAACGCTAAATTAACTTTAAAACATTTCCTGCTTGGTGCAGGTATTATAGGCGGTTTAACCTCCTGCAGTTACACGAATGCAAAACAGGAGGATTCAAAAGAAGCGTCTAACGGATATACGGAGACAAAATCCGACGATAAGGTAAATGAAATGGATTCAAAATTTATTTCTGATGTGGCTGTAATTAATCTGACAGAGATTCAATTGGGCCAGTTGGCTGAAAATACTGGCAAAATGCAGGATGTTAAAGAACTCGGAAAAATGATGGAAAAGGATCATTCCAGTTGTTTAAAAGAAGTACAGTCTCTTGCAGAGAAAAAAGCAATTGTCATTCCGACTTCCCTTACTGACAAGGAGCAGGAGGAATATAAAAAGCTAAGTGAACTGACGGGAGATGATTTTGACAAGGAATATTGCAATAAAATGATTAAAGGACATAAAGAAGCGATCAACAAATTTGAAAAGGCATTAACTGACTGTAAGGATAGTGACATAAAAGACTTTACTGTAAAAACGCTTCCTACTTTGAGGATGCACCTCGAACATTCGATGGATTGTCAAAAGAAGTTAGAAAACATGAAGTCGATGTAAGCATTGCTTGCGAAGCTTTGTATCTCCCAGAGGCTGGACAGCCTACTGTTAGCGACTAACGACTATTTTTTGGGTTGAATTGAAGCTTGCGGTTGCAACTTTGACAAAATACATTCCTGGGTCAAGCTGGGATATATCCATTGATTTATCCGTTTGAATGTTTAAGTTTTGCAGGGATATTAATTTCCCTTCAATTGTATAAATACTCACATTCGAACTATTTATCCCGGTTGATGATATATCAAAGTATATTTTATTTTTCGCAGGATTTGGGTAAACCTTTACTGTCTGTTCTGTTTTCAACCTGTTGTCAAGGCCAGTTGAAATAGTCTGCAGGCATGTTGGCATAAGACCTTTATTAAAACACACCTGGGCGGGATTTTCATTTGCATTACCTACAACATCCGGCCCATTTGTTGGCCAGAGAATATTCCCGTACCAGGACGGCTTGGCATTCAGATAAAGAGAGGGGGGAAGAGTATGGTTAGTGTTAGCAGGATCCCAGCTAACTAAACTATCAGCATAGTTAAAGTTACCGTGGAGAAATGCTGTCTGATAAGCAAACTTATTATTAAAAAGAGGGGTGCTTGTATTGTCATATCCGAATGCAAAACCATAACTTACTGCATCATAAGACATGTATGCAGGAGCAATATCCATTGTATCCATTGGCAGAACATAACCTGGTCCTTGATTATATTTGGTCACTTTTAACTGTTCCGGTGATCCGACTGCATTACCTACAAAATTGTCCGAGCTTTGTTCCGAAAAATCCTGTATCGCCTCCGCTTGTTGACAAACCCACCAGCTGTTGGCTGTATCGGCAGTTCCACGCCCAAAGAGAGGATTGCATATTTTTGTTGTGCCATCAATCCAGTTTCTAAACAAGGTTTGGTCACTTGATGAACCCCAGATTGCATCCGCGTTGTACCCGCTAAACCGGTTCCCCTCAATCAGGTTAAACATGGGATGTGCTCCATGTATATCCACGGAGCTGAAAAGAGCCCAAATTGCATTTGAGGCAAAATTACCGAATGCATAATTATAGGCAACCACATTACCGGCTGCCCCCCACTCCAACATGACAGATGCATGAAGTCTCCAGAATTGATTGTTTTCTACTAAGCAGGCACTTGTATTCGCAAGAAGATCTACATCTCCATCAGCAGAACCCGGTATGTGATAGAAGGTATCGTGAAAATAACTATCTCTGACAACACATCCGAAACTCTGCTGTATATCCACATGATCACCGGCAGTGTAATTACTTTCAATATTCCTGATCCAGCAATAAGCAGTACCGTACATTTTTACGTTTGTTGAATAAACGAGACTATCAACCGCATATAGCTGCAAATCCTCTACTCCTGCATATTCAGCTCCAGTAGCTAATGGGGTCGCCAAAGGCGATAGAGCTTTTTTATAAGTAATGTACAAAGCTGGACTAATACCAATAGAGTTGCCATTAACGGAGGTAACTTTCACTATTTGACCCAGAGCCCTTGAACCGTTATAATAAACATCACACCAGGTACAGGCACCTGAATACCCATTAATGGTAACAAAACTTGTATCGTTCAATTCATTGATCACTAAATAAGAGCCGACAGCCACTCCCCTATTATTACTTAAGGTCAGCGTTTGAGAACCCTTGTTTGTTCCACCGGTTATCGCAATACTGTCAGCAGGAACGTAGTTAGGGCCTGAGCCAAAATTAATCATGGCTGACTCTCTGCCATATCCCTTAAGAATAGTCTGTTGAGGTCCTGCTCCACGTAAAGTTACATTGCCGGGTACCTGCAGGTTTCCATTGATCCTGAAAGTGCCTGAGCCAAGAAAGACAACCTTGTTCGCCGGGCAACTGTCAAGAGCGTTCTGTATAGCATTGGTTACATCCGTAGTTCCATTACCATATAAGGAGGCATCGATTGTCCTGAAAATAGCTGTTCTGTTGGGTATTCCTCCGGGTATACCCACATTCGTCCAGTCAACTGTGCGAGTGGGATTTATTGGAGAGGAGATCTGCCCCTGAATGGCAGAATAGGATATACAAGCCAATATTGCAAAATAACTGTAGCGTAGTTTTCTATTCATGGTATTCGAAGTTTGTTTTTCTAAAACGGTCTAACTTAATTGAATTTACATATTATCTTTAGTAATTCAAAATGAAAATAATAAGAAACACCGGTCTGCTATTTTTTATTTGTATGCAAACTTCATTTCTTTGGCATCGGGTAAACGCCGTAAATATAAGTGATTTACAAAAGGAAATCATTAAAAACAACGACACCCTGTATGTTGTGAACTTCTGGGCTACCTGGTGCGCCCCCTGTGTTAAGGAGCTACCTTCCTTCAAGGCCGTTTATACAAGATATGCATCTAATAAAGTAAAAATGATTTATGTGAGCCTCAATTCGATGCAGGAATTAGCTAAGGTTGAAAAATTTGCAGAAGATAACTCACTGAAGCCCGAAGTGCTTCTGCTAAATGAGAATAATCCGAATAGTTGGATTAATAAAATAGATAGCGGCTGGAGTGGCACCATACCTGCAACGGGAATTTACCGAAATGGAAAAAAAATATACTTTCAAGAAGGGGACTTTACAGAAGATAAATTAAATAATCTAATACAAGCCAAACTTAACAAACCATGAAAAAAATAGCAATCCTTTCAGCAGCAATACTTTTGATGGCATCATTCGTCAAAACGGGATACAATGTCGGAGACAAGGCAATTGATTTTAAACTCAAAAATGTTGATGGGAAAATGGTATCCATGGCCGATTATAAAAATGCGAAGGGCTTTATTGTAACATTTACCTGTAATCATTGCCCGTTCGCAAAAGCTTATGAGGACAGAATTATTGCTTTAAATGCAAAGTATGCTTCACTGGGCTATCCTGTAATAGCCATCAATCCGAACGACCCCAAACAGGTTGACGAAGACAGTTATACGAATATGCAAAAAAGGGCAAAGGACAAAAACTACACCTTCCCATACCTTATTGATGAAACACAAGATATAGCGCGCTCCTTTGGAGCTGCCCATACTCCACATGTATATGTTTTACAAAAATTCGGAAGCGAATATCTTGTAAAATATATAGGCGCCATAGACGATAACAGTAATGATCCATCAGCAGCAAAGGAAAAATATGTTGAAGATGCCGTAAATGATTTATTGGCTGGGAAATCCGTGAGACTCCCTGCAACAAAGGCTATCGGCTGCTCTATTAAATGGAAGTCATAATTCGTTAGGCTCCCTTTACTAAGGCGAGAGGAAGGCTTCTCAACTCTATTTCATCTACCTAGAGACAATGAATTCTAAGGGGGAAAGAACCGATTCCCTTTCTATCTTCTTCTTGCACCACTACCACTGCCTCCAGATTGAAGAGGTGCAGAGCGCATGGGCACAGAACGCATGGGCGCAGAATGTGCGGGAGCCGAGCGTACAGGTGCCGGCGATGAACGTTGAGGTTGTATATTCTGCCAGGTACTTTGATGGTATTGTTGAGCCGACCTGTTTTGACTATTACGTATGTGCACATTGGAAACCGCCGGTTTAACTGATGGCCTATTTGTCTGCGGTTTGCCCGTAGGAATCTTTACTACGGGTCTCTTAGATGGAGCTGGAGTTTCCGGTAGCGGCTTTTCGCCAGGTACAATTGTAGCCTTGATTTCCGGAAATTTCCTCTGATACTTCTGCACATATTCATTCCTTTCCAATGGATGCTTTGAATTCTTAATATTGTATTTTGTCCTGCTTACTTCCATTTCTCCAAATTCTTTAAAGCGTTTGGTACGGCCAGCATCCTCTTTATCCCAATCAGTATTCACAATATCTGAATTCCTGCTTTTCCACACACTTACACTCCTGCTTATCGGGTTGCTGAAACATGAATTGGGATGCCTGTTGTAATAATTGTAATAATGATTGGCAAGTTCAGGGTAACGACTCCAATTTTCAGGATAATAGAAATACCAATCCATGAAATAACTGGAAGGCAGTCCGAAAAAATAAGGCTTTCTACCTTCGCCATAATAAAATCCCCAATCATACCAGAGGGGATATGGATCCCAATAAGCATAAGGATCCCAAGACGGATAGCCGAACCACCAGTTATACGGATAGGTAGTATAATCTGTAACATCTGATGTAAGCGGACTGGAATAGTCCGCAACCTGATAACCATTATCCTGAGCATAATCTTCTGCCGCCTGAGTGAACTGCTTCTGCGCCTGTGTATCATCCTTCAGACTTTGTTCCCAATCAGATATTTCCTTTGTATTTTGAGCAGTTAGCACTTGATTAATGGAATCTGTTTCGTTTAAAACCCATTCCGGACTTTTTTTATACAAATCACCTATTACAACCGTAAGTTGCATGTTATCATAAAGTGTATTCAAAATTTCAGGCATTTTAATGATGTCACGATAAGCATTTGCTGTAACAGGATTATAGTCTTTTAGCAATAGTTCAAGACTTTTTCGGTTGGTGCTGTCTTTTCCGGAAATCTGAAGTAATAAACTGTAATTTTTTATTCCTTCATCTAATGCTGTTTGATGGATTTCCTCTGGATAATTGAGCAAAATGGTTTTGATTTCCGCTTCCGTTTTTTTGTGACCTTTGGTAATCTCCGAAATCAGGGACGGATACCTGGTAAGATTCCATATTTTTTCCTTCTCCTCTTTGCTAAGCGAGCTAAGTATGTCGGAAAACTGCCCCTTTGTCTGAATTTGCATTGCCTGTAAACGCACTATTAATTCAGGATATTTGGCGACTTCGAAAATGGCTTTCCTTGTTTCAGAAGGATACATTGCTATTGCATCTACAGCAGACTGATCATCGTGCTCTACCTGCATCAATAATGTCTGGTCGCTTTCCTGCGCATGTCCATAAGAATAGATGAAAATGAGCGCCGAAAACAGCTTGATAAGCTTCCATATCTTTTGCATTGTTTAATTCTTTGACAAAGTAATTAAGCCGGTTTTATAAAAGATTAAAATATAACGTCTAAAATACACGACACCAGTACCGTAACTCCTGCATTAATACAAACATACTTTTCGGATACAAACCAGATGGGGGTATCTACCGTTTTGATTTCTCCTCCTGATCTAAATATGATTCTACTCTTTTCGTGAACCACATTCCATAGTTGCATGGCACAGATAAGTTTATTGTAACGTTTCGCTTGAAGCTCCCTATCAGGAAGGACTTCATTGGCTGTGAGTTCAGAAGATTGCTCTTTTTCGAACTCATTGATTTGTTTTATACTCATCATTTTTGAAATTTGGTGGAGTATAAATTATTGCATGATGATATGTTTAGTTAATCAACAGCAAAAATGATGCTGAAACTATACCAATAAGATTAAAATGTGTTAAACCATATTAATATAAGAGACTATATTACCGGGGCCGTATCGCAATAAATGTTAAAAGTCTCTGAAAAAGGGCAAGTGGTATATTTCAGTTTTAAAATGCGGAAGGAAAGACTCCTATATTTTCATTTAGCTCAAAACGCTTTCTAAAGAAATCCTATAAAATGATGGGTGATTATTGGGTTTTGAAGTCAGAAATAGAAAAAGTCGGCTCGAACCCCAAGACGGCCGGCAAAAAAATAGGTTTTGATTTGGTGGAGCCCTATGATTTAGTGAGTAAACACGGGGCATTGGAGGGGATGGAAACAAAAAGCCCCCGAATGGATCAGGGGCTTAATGGTGAGATAAATGAGAGTTATCTCTATTGGTGCGGGCGAAGGGACTCGAACCCCCATGCCGTGAAGCGCTAGATCCTAAGTCTAGTGCGTCTGCCAATTTCGCCACGCCCGCATTTAGATTAACCACCTAAAAATCAAGTGGTTATGGAAATTTTAAAAATTATTAAAGAACCTGAAAAATTGTTTGTGGACACATCTGTGGACACAAATTTTCTTTTTATTGAAGGGCAAATGTACGGCTTTTTTGGTTCCGACATTGAAATTGTGAAAATTCACGTGCCTGAAAAGTGGACTTACTGAATTGGGAGAAAAAGTCGGGGAACTGATATTTGCGGGCTTCCTGAACGTTTTTGCTGATTGGCTATTCAGCCATTGCAAATCTCGGTATCTCAATAGGGGTAATGGTTAAATTGCTTTACACAAACAACAATGCTATCCCCGTTTCGCAGTAGCAAGCAATTCATAATTTGTACTCCTGCCCCCTGCCTGTTAGGTAGCTATTCTCCGCATAATTAGCGGGAAAAGCAGTACTTATTCTCTGCGCAAACAAATTAATATCCGCAATATTTGCGGTAAATGATACAGCCATTCACACTATGTCAGGAAACCCCAAAAAGTCATTTTTTGTGGACACATTTGTGGACGCAAATTACCCCCAAATACACCTATATTTGTGTCCATTTATTGGCTTGTAATCTAAAGACGAAACTATGCTAAGTATTGATCCGAATGTCGCTAAAGCTTCTGTGTTTCATAGCTATCTGGTGGGTGCTGTGGCCCCAAGGCCGATTGCGTTTGCGAGTACGGTGGACATTCATGGAAATCCTAACTTGAGTCCTTTTAGCTTTTTTAATATTTTTAGTGCCAAGCCTCCGATTGCTGTTTTTTCGCCTTCGCGCAGTGGACGCACGGGTGCTACTAAAAATACCTACGATAATTTGAAGGAGGTACCGGAAGTGGTTATTAATGTGGTGAATTTTGACCTTGTTCAACAGGCTTCGCTTTCGAGTACGGAGTTTCCAAAAGGAGTGAATGAGTTTACAAAAACGGGCCTTACCCCTGTTTCTTCTTTATTGATTAAACCTTTCCGGGTTCAGGAAAGCCCGGTTCAATTGGAATGTAGGGTGAAGCAGATTATTGAATTGGGGAGTTCGGGTGGTGCAGGGAACCTGGTCATTTGTGAGATCCTGATGATGCACATCAATGAGGATGTTCTGGATGCTGATAAAAACATTGACCTTCATAAGCTCGACCTGGTAGGTCGTATGGGAGGTAATTTTTATTGCAGGGCTTCCGGAAATGCCGTTTTTGAAGTGGAGAAGCCCTTGGCTAAAATCGGAATTGGGGTGGATGGGATTCCGGAGAAGATTCGATTTAGTAAGGTTTTGTCGGGCAATAATCTGGGGCAACTTGGGAATGTTGAAAAATTGCCGGAAATGGTTGAAATAAATGAGTTTAAAAAGACGGCTTTAGCGGATATTTTTCAGAAATTTGGTAGCGACAGGGGGCTTCTTGAACATCACCTGCATGTTAGGGCTAAGGAGTTTTTGGACGGGGGGAGTGTTATGGAGGGATGGAAAACTTTGCTTGCTTTGAATGTTTTGTAAACAATAAACCTATATACAATGGAAATCACAGGAACGCTTAAAATTAAAAACAACGAAGTTCAAGTTTCGGAAAAATTTAAGAAAAGAGAATTTGTTATTACTGAAAATTCTTCTCAATATCCTCAGTTTATCCAGTTTCAACTGACGCAGGATCGTTGCGGCCTGCTGGATAATTATAAGGTCGGGGATGAATTAAAAGTGTTTTTCAATCTTCGTGGACGGGAATGGAAAAATCCTCAGGGTGAAGTGAAGTATTTTAATTCTTTGGAAGCCTGGAGACTGGAAGCCGGTGCTGCTTCTAATTCAAATTCCTCCAGCTCTGCTGATGTTAAGGCTGTTCCGGCTCTTGACTCGCCGGCGGATGATTTGCCGTTTTAATTATATACTTACTTCGTCCATTGTCTTTGTATCAAAAACGTCTCTAAGACCGTTTCCGAGCAAAACAAATGCTAATACCATGAGCATGATCGCAAGACCGGGCAGGAAGGCCAGGTAAGCTGCATTGGCTATTATATAGCCTTTGTGATCGTTGATCATTGATCCCCAGGATACTGTCGGCGGTTGTGCGCCTATGCCCAGAAAACTAAGTCCCGCTTCTATCAGGATGGCATTGGCGAAATTGGCTGCGGAAAGTACGATAATAGTACCTGTAATGTTGGGAAGCAGATGTCTTGCTATTATTCTCAGACTACTGAAACCTAATGCGCGTCCTGCTTCTACGTATTCTTTTTCGCGCAGGCTTATTATTTGTCCCCGGATTACGCGTGCTACTTCTACCCACATGGTGAACCCTACTGCTATGAATACCTGCCAGAAACCTTTTCCGAGAACGAATGTAAGTGCTATAACCAATAACAGTGTTGGGATGGACCAGACGACATTGATGATCCACATGATGAGGTTGTCGGCCCAACCCCGGTAATACCCCGAGAGTGCTCCCAATAAAACTCCGATGAAAATGGAGAGGATGACGGAAATAAATCCTATTGTGAATGAAATACGTGTTCCAATGATCAGCCTACTAAGCATATCCCTGCCGGCACGGTCAGTGCCCAGAAAATAGTGGTGTTCTTTTATTTGTTTGTTCACTATTTCATTCTGCAGATCGGCTCTGTTTCTTTTTAATTGTTGCCCCGAATCGATGTCGTAAAACTGAATATAGCCTTCCTGAACATTGTCGGTAAAGGGTTTACTGTAATCAATCGCATAGACAATGTCGGCAAGGTTGTATTTTATTTTACAGCCAGGGATATTTTCTTTGCCGGTGTATTCTTCATAGATAAGAGCGTTCTCTTTGAATTGGAATTGACGAAACGGAACTTCTTTATAATCGTTCTCCTGACCATATATCAGCTTTGAAAAAAAACCGGGATTATGCAATGGTTCATTTTTGCGAATGTGGATTTCTTTTACTTTAAAACCGGGCGGCTTCATTGCCAGCTCGAGTTTCTGATTGTTGGCGTCCGGACTTCCATCGGGGGCTATAAGGTATCCGAATACGGAGACGAAGAGAAACAGGCAAATAATACCCAGACCGAGCAGAGCTAATGTGTTCTTTTTTAATCGTTGCCAGGCGTAATCTGCTTTACTCATCCAGCTATCTTTCTACCTTTCCATTCATACTTCCGACGCATACTCAGGAACAAAATAATTACATTATATATGGGATAACACATGGCTGTTAGCAGAACCTGTGATCTCCGGGTCCGTTTATTAAAAAAAACGGAAACTATTTTTAGTAATTGACCGTCAACTGCATATTTTATTGCAAAAAGAATTATGAATATGCTTGCAAATTTACCGTAAAAAAATGAAATCAGTAAATTGATCAAGATTACGGCATTGATGCCGGAAACGATCAGGCCGACATGAGTGGCACTCTTATTTGTGCTGATCCCGATTTTTGAGGCCCAGCGGATACGTTGATGCAGGAATATTTTTAATTGCTTCTGTGCCCGGGTATAAATCAGGGCCTGGGTGGATTTGATAAAGCTGATCTGCCCGGGAAAGGTCTGCTGGAATTTGTTCATCAGAAAAATATCGTCTCCGGAGGCTACCTGCATATTGCCCTCGTAACCACTTACCTGCTGGTATGCGGCTCTTTCAAATATGAGGTTTGCGCCATTGCACAGGAAGGGCCGATTGTGCTGACAATAGGCTCCTGTAAATGCGACGAGGCATCTGAGTTCCTGATCTTGTAAATAACTGAAGGTGTTATTGTCTTCGTGCAGGGCTACTGGTCCAATGATCATTTTGGGAGCTTGCTGCTCATAAAAAGCAGCAATAGAAGAAAGCCAGTTCGCCCCCATGGTGCAATCAGCATCAAGGGTGATGATGAGTGTGGAGGAGGACTGTGCTATACCTGTTTTCAGAGCAGCTTTTTTTCCTTCTTGTCCATTAAATGGAATGAGTTGAGCGTTTGTTTGTTTGTTTTCCGAAATAAATTTTTGGACCAGACTGACTGTTTTATCGCTTGAGTCATCGTCAACGATGATCGTTTCAAAAAGATTCGCCGGATAGGTCTGCCGGTTCAGGTGTTGAAGGCAATGGAGTATGTTCGCTTCTTCGTCGCGGGCAGGAATGATGATACTTATGGTTGTTTGGGGAGAACTGATAATGGGTACAAAATCGGGCATTTTTTTCCAGGTTCGTGAAACGTCTCCTACAAGATAGACGTATCGAAAAGCAAAAAACATGCTTATCGTAGCTAGAATATAAAAGGCGAGGTCAATCATTGGCACTTTTGAAAAACTTCAGTTGAAAGAGAAATACGATACCCAGGATAGCCGGAAAGACAATATTGATTAACCACAAACTGAAGGTAGCTGCTACGATCCCGATAGTGTTGGCAGAAAGCAGACCTATAAATGTGAGTGCCGCAGAGCCTCTTACTCCCGGTTCCGTCAGTGTAATGGTTGGTATGACCGTGATGGAGAAGAAGGTAAGTGCAATCATGATAATTGCCCGGGAAGGATTTATGTTTATTCCGAATAATTGAAGCAGGAGATAGAATTGAAGGCTGAAGATAACATAACGGAAAAGGGAAAGGGAAACTATTTTACTGAGTTGGCGGAAAGAGTAATGGTTCAGTATTTCCAGGTACTTCCAGAACCTGCTAAGGAAAGAAACGTTAAAATAAGCCAGTATTAATGCTATGTTTACGAGAATGACCAGGAGGAAGATTAAATAATAAATAGAGGGCTGCGAGTTTAAGCTGGTATATACTGGCAGGTAAACGATAAGTGCGAGGGTTCCGGCTACCAGGGTGACTAGTAATTGCGATGCGTTTCCTAAAAATGTGAGCGGGATGGCGATTTTCCTGTTTTCCTGTTTTAGAAAAAATATTCTGCCGGAAAACTCCCCTACTCTATTAGGAGTGAAGATGCTCATCGTGACTCCTGTTATGATGGCTTTTAATGCTTTTGTAAATGTGATGGGCTCCACTTGTTCCATGATCATTTTCCATTTCAAGGCTTCGAGGGACCAGTTGAGGAACATGAGTACTAATGGCAGTAGTAGTTTTAGACTTGTACTGTCTGTGAACGTTGTTTTTAGTTCCCGGATGATTGTTGTATGATCGCCCTGGCCTGTTATCTTTTCATAAATGTACCAAAGACTGAGGCCCGCGATGGTTGACTTGATGAAAAGACTTATAACTTTGTTCGACATACGGAAACTTGCTCAAAAATAGAAAATTTCAAGGGGATGAGTACAGACAAAGTTATACTTGGCATTGATCCCGGCACGACTATCATGGGCTATGGTCTCCTTCATATCAAAGGTTCTAAAATTGAATTGATCGCGATTGGTGTTTTACATCTTCATAAACTGGAGGATCAGCCGATGAAACTGAAGGCTATTTTTTCAAGGACTTTACAGCTGATCGAAGAGTATAAGCCGGATGAATTGGCAATCGAGGCTCCTTTTTTTGGAAAAAACGTACAGAGTATGTTGAAATTAGGAAGGGCCCAGGGGGTGGCTATTGCGGGTGCTTTGTACAGGAATATTCCTGTTTTTGAATATTCGCCTAAAAAAATCAAACAGTCTATTACCGGAAATGGAAATGCATCGAAGGAACAGGTTGCAGCTATGCTTCAGACCTTGTTGAATTTTTCAGAATTGCCGAAACACCTGGATGCGACGGATGGATTGGCGGCAGCTGTCTGTCATTTTTTTCAGAGAACTTCTTCTTCCGGAGAGAAGAAGCATTCCGGCTGGAAATCGTTTTTGAGTGCAAACCCTGATAAATTAGCCAATAGGGAATAGCGATTAGCCAATAGGGCGCCATCGGCGGATTTCACTGTTGGCTATTCGCCATTCGCTTCCTTCGCTAAACTTATATTCTCATCCCCGGGCTGATAGGGCAAATACGTAATGATAAACTGTAACATTTCGTCGGTGGTACGCATACTGCCATTACGCTCCTGCACCAATTGGGGCGGATTGAAGGGATTTTCGGGGTTATTACGGGTATTGTCGTATGTGGCAATAACTGTTATAAGGGATCCTCTGGGGATTTTGACAATTTTTTTGAAGGTATAAAAGTATTGCCAGCGAAAATCCCATTTCTGAATCCGGATTAATGGAATGGTGTCACCTTTGGGTGTAATAGCAAAGGCCCAAAATGTTTTTCCAAGTAAATGCATGTGCGGATTGATCGTAAGGACAGACATATCTCTCGGCGCAACGGCGCGGGTATAAAAAGTTTTGACTTCATTGGGAGGTATGATCAATGGGGGTATTATTTCGGATATACCCAGGGTGCCTAATTGCATTTCGAGTGTCGGACGCTTGGGCGCTTCTTTTGCGAAAAAAATATTGAAATAGCTTTGGTCTGTTGTGTCTATCGGAGAGGGTCCGTAGTGGATGTCTTTGAGTAAAATTGCATTTTTCCGATTCAGACTGAACCCTCCTATTCCGTCGGGATACATTGTTGGCAATACTCCCGGCAAATAATTTACGAAGGAAGATTTTAAAAGCGGATAGCTGCCATCGTCATTGGCTAACTTCAGTTTTTCATAGAGTTCTTTGACGGGGTATGCCTGTGAGTCAACTATTTTTTCTCCGTCATTTACGTTTTTCTTTTTATCGTATTGGTAACGGATCAAATGACCGTTTACGTGATGTACCAAGGCCTTATTTCCGGGTACAAATTCGATGGCCCGCACAAAGGTATCCCTGGGTATTTCGAAGGGTACTTTCATGAACATGAAGTGATCTGTATTGTCACCCTTGATTTTGAATGCCTCTGGCATTTTAACGACCAGGTCGGGCTTGCCTAATATAGAAGCGGTATAGGAAGGTGCCTTCGGTACATGATTTGCATCGCCCACCGGAGCTCCTGCTTCTGCCCATTGCTGCAAGAGGTTTATTTCTTCTTTACTGAGCACATTTTCGTCCGTGAAATGGGTATAGGTATTGTCGGCCGGCCAGGGTGGCATTCGCCTGGACTTCGTTATACTCGCAATCATTTTTGAACGTTTGGCTGCGTCGTTATAACTTACAAGTGGAAAGGGGCCCGCCGAACCGGGCCGGTGGCAGCTTGTGCAATTTTTGTAGATGATCGGAGCAACGTCTTTGGAATAGGTGACTTTACTTTTTTGTTTGCAGGAAAGGAATGTAATTACAATTAGCAAAAATCCTAAATTCCTGAATCCATAATCCATAATCCTAAATCCTAAATAATTTATCCTGTTCATTAATTATTCTATTAAACAGCCCTTTGCTTCCGTAGAGGATATTTTTATTTTGTTTCCTGAGGTGACGGCCCATAAAGCATCTTCTAAATAATGTTCGGTAACAATACTTCGTTTTTTTCCGGGTTCGATCAGCCAGTTGTCAATGCTGCCCTTATATATTATTTCTTTGTTCGTGTCTATCAGGAATACTTCTGGAGTGATTGTTGCATGAAGGTTATTGGCTAATTGTTTTTTTTCATCCAGCAATAAGTCGAAGTTTATTTTGTATGTTTTTGCAAATGTTTTTTGTTCCAAGGTATCGCGTTCTTGTCCGCTGAATATTCCATAAAAAGCTATTCCTTTTTCTTTGTAATGATCGTTTAACTGATTTAGCACCAGACTATAGTTTTGACACATGGGGCAGCTGGGTGAAAGGAATATGATTACGGAGGTTTGGAGTGGCAAATGAAAAGATGCGAATAATTGGGAGTTAGGATTTGGGATCTGGGATTCAGGATTTAGGATTTGGGATTTGAAATGACCGTTTTGATCGCCTATATGTTTTAAGGGTATGGAAAAGACATCTGCGTTTTTATGATTTGTGTTGCAGGAAATAAAGAGTAGAGAAAGAATAAATAGCAGGGGAAGGATTAACAGAAGGGACAAAATTACACCCGAATTTCCCGCTTTGGCTTTCATTCCTGATAGGCCTCTTGTATGGCTATTGCTATTTGCTGCATCTCCACATCAGAAAGTTTGAGTTTGGGTTTTTCAAAATTAAGGTCCTGCATCGTATTGATGGGTACCAGGTGAATGTGTGCATGGGGTACTTCGAGTCCAATGACGGCCGTTCCGATTCTCTTGCAGGGAATCGCTTTTTTAATGGCTTTGGCTACCTTTTTGGAGAAAAGCTGCAGGCCTGAAAATTCCTGATCGCCGAGATCGAAGATATCATCTGTTTCTTTTTTCGGAATGACGAGTGTATGGCCTTTGGCTAATGGAAATATGTCCAGAATGGCAAGGTAGTCTCTTGTCTCTGCTATTTTATAGGAGGGAATTTCGCCTTTGATTATTTTAGTGAAAATGGTCATTTAATTAAGGCAGCGATTAGCCAATAGCGATTAGGGGTTTATATGTTTTTAATGCTATTATGCATGATGGCTATTACTCACCTCGTCTGTTTAGTTTTATCGGAGTTCATGAATACTTCGCTTCGCTTAGTATTTCCCTATTGGCTATTCGCTATTACTCACTTTTTTATTTTTATTTCATCGGGGTTCATGAATGCTTTGCATTTCGCTAATAACTATTAACTAAGTCCTATCTGGAAATATTCACTATTTCAAATTTCACGCTTCCGGCGGGAGTTTTGATTTCGGCTTTCTCTCCTACTTTTTTCCCCAAGAGGCCTTTTCCTATGGGTGAGTCGACTGATATTTTTCCTTCTTTCAGGTTGGCTTCGCTTTCAGCTACCAGTATGTACTGCATAGTGGCATCGTTTTTCAGGTTCTTTATTTTGACCTTTGAACGAATGAATACTTTGGAGTTGTCTATCTGGGTTTCATCCAGAATGCGGGCATTGCTTACCAGCTCTTTCATCTTGGATATTTTCAATTCCAGCAAACCTTGTGCTTCTTTGGCTGCATCGTATTCTGCATTTTCGGAGAGATCTCCCTTGTCCCTGGCTTCTGCAATTTGCCGGGAGATGGAGGGGCGTTCTACTGCTTCCAGGTGATGAAGTTCGTCTTTCAGCTTTTTCAAGCCTTCTTCGGTGAAATATGAAATCTGTGACATTTTTTTATCTGGTTTATAATACAACGCACAAAGCTTTAGCCGTCAGTTTGAAGTTTTCGTATTATGGATTTCCATAATCTCCGGACTCAGGACTCACGAGAAATGCCTTGTACCAAGTACTAATTTACAAATTTATTCTTACTCCAAAGCTATGTACGCCCGAGAAAGGATCGGTCTGACGGTAGGAATAATCAAAACCAAAAGTGGATTTATTTTTGAATGGTACTTCAAAGGTCACTCCGGCTGTAGGGCCGGTGAATACGCTTGTCCGATCGGTTGATATTCCATCAGCCCCATTCCAGATGCCTTGTTCGAACATATATCCTAGCCTGAGCATCAGGAATGACCGGAAACTATATTCTACTCCCAGCAGAAAATCATCTTTGCTGTAGGAGTTGGAGGTAAAGTTAAAAGCTACCGTGATGCGGTTGTTTTTTAATACGGTGGAATCTTTGGAAAAATAAAAGTCGTATGCTCCACCAATGTTCAGCAAGGAAGGTAATTCTGCACCCGAGGAACGGTTTTCAACAGTATAGGTTTGTGTTCCAGACGGATTGTTTTGTGGCAATGGAGTTGTGAAAGAAAGTCCATCTCCTGTGAATGCCATCGTAGGACCTACGTTTTTCAGAGAAACCCCAAAATGAACTTGTTTATGTTTACCGGTGACATACTGAACTCCCGCATCAATCGCGACGTCCAGGGCTTGAACATTGGAGATGGCTTCCGAAATAATCCGGGTGGTCACTCCCCCGTATATATTATCTGAAAAACCTTTGGCATAAGAAAGGCCCACGTTAACAAAAGAAGGAGAAAAAGTTCCGATCCCTCCTTCGGGCTGAGCAACTGTTGTGATCGGAATGTTACCAAAATTCATGCTCATAACCGTTAGGGCAATTGCTCCCGTTTCGCCAACCCGCTGGGTAAAACCAAAAGAGCTGATGCTGATACCCGTACCTACTAGCCAATCCGTATAGGAAAAGATCAATTCGGTTTTGGGTATAAACGCTATTCCGGCTACGTTTGAATAGGTGGCTTCCAGACCCGTTACACTTGCTGTATTTGCGCCCGCCTGCCCCGAACTACGGGCCCAGGGATTAATCAGCAATTCTGATGCTCCCGCCTCACCGGAGCGATCCACATTGCCTGCAAACATGCTACCCACCAGTGTCAAAGAGGTACAGAAGGCTGCGAGTGTTCTTTTATAACTTTTTTTCATGGCCCTTGTTTTATATTCTCATTTTATCAATACGACAATACGACATTCTATATTAAAAAGTATTCAAATCAGCTGGTCGGATTACTCCAAACCATTTTAGTATTTTTTCACCTACTCCCGGTGCATTTACATGAATAAGATACAGTCCACTGGCTATCTGAATTCCCGCCTGGTTGTTCAGATCCCAATCTGCATAAGTAGAGGGATCTGCTTTATTGATGGTGCGGATGAGGGTTCCGTTCAATGTAAAAATGCGAATCGTGCTGGTCGGGGGCAAATTGGTGATCCTGACCCGGTGGTCCACCTGACTTACTTCATATCCCGAGTATGCATAATAGGGATTAGGAACTATGTTGATCAGATCGAGGGCACTTTTTGCAACGGAAACAAGACCTTTTTGTACCTGGAGATCATTCGTTGTAAAACTGTACAAAGGCCAGTTCTTGTTCTGAGGTGTAGCAGTGGTATCAAGAACTTTAGCATCCGTTGAAGATTTGGCTCCAAAAAAACCACTAAAGCCTTTACGAAATATACGTGGAACCCTGATCTGAACTGTTGCAGTTGTTTCCAGCAATTTATGGCCTTGTGCCAACAAAGGAATGTTTACCCACATGGCATCTGCAAAAAGGAGTTTTTGATAGGTTACATTATTTGCACTTACGGCTGCAGTTAATAATTCCCAGGCAGCTAAGCCTCCGTCGTAGCGTGGAATATTCCTAGGTCCTATCCCTCCCGGAAAATCAGAAGATGAGATTGTCTGATCGGCCACATGAGCAAAAACATAAATATAATGTTTCCCTCCAAAAATCGGGTTTATACCGGTTGCATCAAAAACATCAGAGGTCGGGTTCCATACCATATCGCGCCCATTCTCAGTTGGCAAACCGGAATCTTCTCCGAAGGCCATGTTCAGACGCTCTCCTGTTTCTATATTAATAGCATAACCCGGGAACCAACCCATACCTGTACTTTCTATGTAATTAGGGCTATTCGGATCTGTGGAAGAGCCCGTACCGCTGTGTCCAAATCTATCAACGGAAGCCGCCCTTCTCAAACTTAATTTAGAAGCTCCGCCCTGAGCTAATAAAGGACTTTCCTGCATTTCAAGCACCGGGCAACGGGTCCAATACATATTATTGGGTCCTGGATTTGACGTAAATACTACATCTACACTGGCCAGAGTTCTTCCCATAGTTGAGGAAGGAATTGTAAGCGGAGGAGTAAGCGGAGCTCCTTTAGAGCTGATAGCTCCTGCGTAAAATGCCGGACCAGCAATACTGATTTTATTTTCATCTGTATATGCACACATTTCATAAGGAGCCCAGGTACCCCCAAGCACTTTTTGAAAATACTGGCTATTATCATAACCTACATAATCGCCAAATGGATTTTCAGCTGGACTACCTGCCGGAGCAATGAACACACCTGAACGGATCCAGTCCTCGTAGGCTGCAGGAGCATCATGCGTATCCATATCGGGTAAGCCAGACAACCATTGCTTGGTAGGATCTCCAAATGTCATACTGGAAGCAAGTATACCATTTGGAGCTGTTTCAATCCCCGAATTGATCGCGGCAATATCCGTTGTATAAGATGCTGTGATTGAGAGTCCGAGTTCCGGAATGATCTGTTGATTACCAACCTGCAGGGTAGTGTCTGATTTTATCTTAACTCCGGTAGTCATATTTGTGAGTACCCATCTTGCTTTTGCAGAGGAATCGCTGATAGAAATCTGGAAATTTCCGGGAGGTACGCTTAATGGATCAATGACCATGATATTAATCGGGCCCACTCCACGGTCATAGGTAATGTTTGCAACTCTTGCACCATTTGGATTTGTTTTACTATATACTCCTGAATTCTGAATAAGTGTATCGCTTTTGCCAGTCAGCTGCAATATCCTTCCACCGTTCCCCTGTCCTTCCAGACGGGTTAACTGAACGCCGTTTCCATAACCTGAGTTTAACATCGTTCCTCCATATTCCGGAGAAGGGATATGAGGCATACCTACCGCATAATGTACGTTTCTTCTGCTTGCGATGTAAGGTAAATTGTAACCGTCTTTCACACCTGTATATCCATCTGTGAAAACAGCACCTACGTTCGAATTAGGATCCGGATAGGCTTCTCCCGGGTTATAGCCATAAGCAATGGCTAAAAAGTAATACTGCTTTTGATTGACCAGGTTGGGGGATCCGGTTGAAAAAGCATCCGTTTTTACCACAAAGGAATGGGTTATTCCGGAGTCTGTTCCCGAAACCATCAATTGGGGTACCCAGCCTAAAACCTGATCCTTGTAATAATTGATGATTTTCGTCACCTGGTTGTTTTTTATATCGCATTGAAAGACTAAGCGGGCTTTACTTGGGTTATAGACGTCTGCAGCAGAAACAGAAGAGTCAGAGATTTGAAAGACCTGATAGCCTTCAAATTTGTATAAACTGTCTGTATGATTATGAGAGATATAGGCATCTTTTTCCTTGTATGTTTCCTTGTAATTGTTGGAAGATGTTTTATTGGTCAGGTAGATAATCAATTCATCGTTCAGTTCCTGTATGGTCATGTCCGGAGCATCGGGTCCATTGGCGATTGCGAAACAATTGTTAAATAAAGCCTGAGCCAATACATCGGCATCCTGCATGACCGGAATGGAAGCCAGGTTCCCCCCCTGAGTCGCTCTTCCCCAGACAACACCTGTTGTGACACTGTTCACGGCTCCCACCTGTAAGGTGAAAGGACCGGCCGATTCCATAAAACGTCTGTCACCCGGTGCATCGTGAGCTGTTACTTCGCTCCAGGCCGGCTGAGGCTGTGGTTGACCATTCAATCCGGTACCCAATCCCGTTGGATCAGAAGTTCCGGGGAACATAAAATCACATTGGGGCCCTGAGCCCTTGTAAGCGTTTCCCCCATAGGTAAAGGGAGTACCGTCAATCCAGAAACCTGTCAGGTAATTATAATAATCCTGTGCTTTGGTAGGATTCCCCTGTGGGGTAAAATCGTTGTTATAATATACAAATTTGGCCATGCCGATGCGGCCCGTGGCAGGATCGACAAAGCTGATACCATTCTGGTCAATTCCATCGTTTGGAGTTGCGCCAGGACCTGTGCTTACGTGGGGACCACGAAAAAAGTCCACTCCGACACAGGGAGGATTCGCCCCATATTGTCCGACAGCGCCTGTTCCATCCACCGCCAGACCATTGTAGCCATAACCCAAACCATTGGCTACATCACATCCTGTATAATCATCCTGGTAATAACCCAGGTCAAAATCCACCCAGACGCCAAAATAGGTTTTATACAGGGATTCTGTTGAACGGTTAATGATCTGATAATCATAAAAAGTAGCATTGTTGATTGCATCATTTGTCGTATAGGCAAATGCCTGGTAACGGATTTCCAGGCCTATAGCAGCTCCTTTACTTTCCGTATGAATGTTTCCTTCGTCGTTAAAGACCCCCCACATGGTTTTATCTCCGAATAATTGTGGTGTATTACAACTGAGCGGATGAGCTGGATTCAGACTAAATAAAGGATAGTCGCCTCCACCAGCATTTGGCTGCGGATCATAGAAACCATCTCCATTTCTATCAAAAAAGGGAGCCAGGTGGCTTGCCTCGCCAAGGGCTGTATGACCATTTCCAGGCCAGTTTTGAATTGCTGGTGTAAGCGTACCGGTTCCATTCACATAGTTTTGCACTTCAGCAAGGGTGATTACATAATGTTTATCGTAGGCAGAACATTCCGATGAGGAGATGCTAGTATTGGTTGTATCCAAGGGGCCAGGCCAAAAATCGACACCGCTTTGACGGTAGGTCATGGCTGATACTTTCAATTGTCCTCCCCCATCTATCCCGCCTATCCAAAGAGATCCGGCAAATATAGAACTGGCTCCTCCTCCTTTGGGTACTTCGTATTTTGCGGATACCAGGTCCCACCACATATCGCCGCTGGTGAGGATGGTCGTACGAACATTGTTCAAATCAAGTACGTCCCTGGATGTGCCAGCTACACAACCGGACATCACATTTTCGACTTCCTTTTGCCTCATCCCGGAACTGCCAATATTGTTTTCACGGGCGAAAATACGGATGACTGTTGAGGTTAGTATCACTAACAGGAACAGAATAGTTTTTTTGTTTTTCATATTCAATGTTTTAAAAATCCATCATAAATCCAAGTATAATTTCCCTTGGAAGACTATAATTGGCCGGGTTATTCACTTTAATCGAATACAGGTTGCTGAAAGAAGTGGGGCTGTTTTGAGCAGCCACGTATTGCTGACCTACAGTGGACGAAAGATAACCGTCATCTCCCGGGTTTCCGGTGTAGTGATAAACAGACAGGATATTCTGGGTATTTAAAAGATTTAAACACCTTATGTAAATATTAAGCCTTCCTTTTTTTGCAGCTTTGCCCTCTGTTTCCTGCCTCCAGGTTACGATCAGGTTTTTATCCACTTTCAGGTCAAGCCGGTAGGTCCAGGGGAGATTCGATCCATCCGGACTACCCTCCAATACAGAACGTTGTGCTACGCCAATAACCACACTCGAATTGTTGCCATTTCCCTCAGTAACATTGGCCTGACGGCTATACGGAGTTCCGGAACCGGCAATAGTGGTTAAGTTAATGCCCATATTCTCAAATAATCTTATCACCTTTTCACCTTCTTTTCCTTTGTGACGAATCCATACCGGACCATCGTATTCCGTCTTGTTTCCATAGCGGTAATCCAGTACCATGTGAAACACGTGACGTTGATCATAGCTTAAGGGAATCAACGTCCGGAGGTTAGGCAACTGGGCAGTTACTAAATTAATTCCATCCGCTGGTCCCGAACCTGTTCCATTGGCAAATTGCAAGGTGTAGTTTGCACTTAACTGGATATTGTGGAAACGGCGCATTTCATATGCCAGGGACATCCCTTTAACGGTCGCAAAATCGATGCTTCCATAGGTCGTGTATGGAGAAGGGTAAGCTTGATAAACTCCGATTACTTGTTCCATGTTTCTAAATTCCCGGTAAAATCCAGATATGGTCAGTGCTGAGTTTTTGCGATCACTCAGGTATTGCTTGTATCCGAGTTCGTAATTCGTTGTTTGCTGGGGCTGAAGGCCCGGATTTGCCAAAAACGGATTTTGCGCCTGGTAGGACCAGAATAAATATTGGCTAGGGTTCGCGTAGTTTGTTCCATCAGAAGGACGTTGGGTGATGATATCGTAATTCGCATTGAACTGAGCCAGATCAGAAATCGGAAAGGCAAAAGCGATACGTGGCATCAGGTTGATTGCCGGAATATAGGTCTTGAACGCATCTGTAGTAATGGTGGTGGAATTAGGATTAACCAGGTAAGGATATACCTGACTGATACCGGCATTATTTGCCAATACTGCCGGATTGTTTACCTGAACCCCACCCGGAGTAAACCATTGCGGAGAGGCAATGGAAGAATTCGGATTACGGTAACCCACAATCTTTGTAGGGTTATTGGGATTGTCCACATATACTACATAATTGTTAGGAATATTGGAGGGAGCAGTACCCAGGTTTGTTGCTTCTCCTACCGATTTAATGGCATATAGTGAGAATGGATCTTTTAATACTTCCTGGTTGGCATTGTATTCTTCCAGTCGTAAACCCAAGCGGACTTTCAAATCAGAGATATCGAACTGATCCTGAACATATCCGGAAATATAAATCGGTTCGAAAGCGCCTACCTGACGTGTGAAGTTCCCATTCGCATCTTTGGCTGTAAAATAACTGTTGAAACTTGGACTGCCTCCTGTTAATTTATTCCCCATATAATCGTACCCCGAATAGCTTACCAGGGAATTTCCACCGTTTAAAAGGTTGTCTGGGCTGAACATACCCAGTGAATACATACTAGGACTCAGACCATCCGTATTGATGATGGTTGTGCCATCAACCGGGAGACCCAATTTCGCCCGTAAACTCTTGTCAAATTGTGTCTGAGTAGCTGCATTGTATTTGGGATTATACGAGATAGTATTATATGCACCCAGAGTTCCCTTGATCGGATTTGCCGTGTCCAATTGTTGCAAATGGAAGTTTGTCAGCGAGCGCATCAATGTCCATAGTCCTTCCGGACTCAGCGAATATTGACTTTGAATACTTTGTGTATAATCAAACCCCACCTGTATGTTGTGATTTTTAATACTGGCCGAAAAATTCGTATACACCCGGAATTGATCATTAGTGGTCTGGGAATAACCATTGTATACACTACCTGTATTGTACCATAAAGAATAGATATTTCCCGGAGCATCTCCGTTCAATAAACCCAGACCCTGTTGAATTTCCTGGTAATTGTGTACCGGACTTCCCCGTAAACTGTAATAATCACTGGTATAATTGGCTGCATTGGGATTGACTGTTCCAGGTGTAAATAGTACTAAAGAATCTCCCGGAAGACCTTGCTGAACATATGCGTGTTTGTTGTTGTCATAAATATAATTAGAGGCATACCCACCGGTTCCATTGGGGCCATCTACCCAGTAATCCTGCTTACCGCGAATAACATTGAAGTTGCCGACATAGCCATAGTCGAATAAATTGTTTTTATAGTTTTCATCCTGCACCGTTTGATGATCTCTGGTGAACTCCCCTTGTAAGGTATATACCGCATTGGTGATCAAAGCGTTTGATTTTTCTTTTTCCGTTTCTGTTTTTGTATTGAAACGTTCCACCAAACGGGCATTCACATTAATCGTATTGCTTAAGACCTGGGGGTTTTCAGAAGGATTGAATAAGGCAAAATTGTATACGGAACCTTGTGAATTTCCATAGGAATACCTTCCTCCCACCGTAAGATCGGTATTGTCATTGATCGCGAATTTCAGTTTTCCATTCAGGTTAATACCGGTAGCTGCTACATCCTGACGGTATTGTAATTTTTCCAGATCGTTCATGGTTACAAATTCCGAGCTTCGCACATCGGTAGCTCCATTTGCTGAAAGACGTAAAGGGTTCTGCTGAAGGTAACTGAGCGTGCTGGGATTAACGGCATAGGTTCCGATTGCAGAGGGATTCGGATCTTTGTCATGGGCCAATTCACCCGATAGAATAAAACCGACAACGGCTTTTTTATGTCCTGCGGTATCTCTTTTGGAATAGATCGGGGCGCCAAGGCTGAATCCTCCCAGGTTATGACCGAAAGCATCCAGGTATTCTGAACTTTCCCCCTGAACAGTAGCGAAGAAATTAGGCTGAACTCCCCGGGTTGTGATCGCGATGACGGCTCCTAAAGCGTTTCCGTACTGAGCAGGGATACCTCCTGATATGGTTGTGATTTGTTCAATCCCATTTTGAGCTATTCCTAAAGCGCTTCCCGCCGGCACCTGAACACCGTCCACATAATAAGTTGTTCCTTCGCTCCTGGCCCCCCGCGCATTCAGGGCCTGACCCCGATCGGCCTGAAAAATACCTGCACCAGTAGCGACCACTCCGTCTACGTCTTTTGCTGCCATGTTCTGATAGTCTTCCCGGGTGACTGTCTTGGAATCAGAGATGTTTTTGTCTACCAGTTCAACAGCAGTGGCTTCGATTTTAACTTCTTTCATGACAACCCCTCCCAAGTCTTCCATGTCAATCTGCAGGTACTTAGTCTGGTCTACCGATACTATTGCTCCTGTTTTTTCAATGGTCTGGTAACCGACAAAACTGGCTTTCACATCATATTTTCCAGGGGGAAGGGCGGTAAATATTACTTCTCCATCAAAATTGGTTTGGTTGGATACTATGTTTACCCCATTTTGTTCCACTACGACACTGGAAAATGGCATGGCATCATGGGTTTTTTTGTCAACCAATTTAATTTTGATTGAGCCGGTCTGGGCTTTTAAGAGGGAGGTTCCCACTAAAACAAACGAAATGAAAAGTAGTAGTTTTCGCAGCATCTGCTTAATTTTATGTTAGATAACAGGATTTTTCATATAAAATGCTCGCGAATATAGGAATAAATGCCAAAGATTTGCAAATTTTAAAAAATCTAAGTGCTATGACAATATTACACAGGATTGCTTTTTTTATTTATGCATTCTTCCTGAAGGAGGGACTTTCTTTTTAAGCGGTTGGAATTGGCAGATGAACGGTTTATGTTCCGGCCAGCTTTTCAAGAAATTCATTCTTTTTTCTGCGGGAGACTTCCACTTGTGAGTTATCAGAGAGGACGGCATAGCCCCCTTCTCCTTTTATGTATTTTTTTACGTGATCGAGGTTAATCAGGTGGGAACGGTGCACCCGGAAAAAATGCTCGCCTTCGAACATTTCTTCGTATTCTCCCAATGTCCTGGCGGAGATGATTTTTTTTCCGTTGTTCAAAATGAAATAGGTATAATTTCCATCTGAGTCGCAACGAATAATATCGCTCAGGCTGATGAAAATCAAACCATCTCCGTCCGGAATGGCTACTTTTTTCAGTTTGCTTTCGCTTTTCATATTGGAAAGCAGCACCTTGTACTTATCATTGTTCGTATTTTTACTTCCCCGTTTGTCTTCTACCCGCTTTACTGCCAGCACCAGTTCTTCAGGGTCGACCGGTTTTAACAAATAGTCTACGGCACTGAATTTTATCGCCCGTATCGCATATTGATCGTAGGCGGTTATAAAGACAACATCAAAGTCTATCTCTTTTATCTTTCCCAGTAAATCAAAACCGCTGCCATTGGGCATTTCGATGTCCAGAAAAACCAGGTCGGGCTCGTATTGCTGAATGGCTGTAAGCCCCGTTATCATGGAGTTTGCTTTGGAAATAATTTCTACCTGGGGGCAATGTTTTTCAAGTAGTTTCGCGAGGGATTCCCGGGATCCGTTTTCGTCGTCGATTAAGATGGCTTTCATTTTTGCGTAGATTAAAAATTTACAATTTTCAGGTGATTTCCAAAGGTATATAAATGACTACTCTTGTTCCTGCAGGGTTTCCTTTTTCGTCAAAAAGGTCCGTTATTTTTTCACTTAAGCTGTTATTGTTGCTGTTAATATGATTGAGTATGGATAATCGCTCTTTTGTTATGGACATACCCAACGAGCGATGCTGACTTACCCTGCTCTTATTCAGTTCTTCTGCCTTACTCCTCCCTATTCCATCATCTTCAATGGTACAAATGATGAAATTATCATTTTTAGTTAAATCAATAAATAGCTTTCCGTTTTTTGCTTTGGGCAAGAGGCCATGTATGATGGCATTTTCGACATAGGGCTGGATCAGCATAGAGGGAATTTCTTCGTAATTGACGTCTATCTTAGGGTCAATGCGGAAAGTGTATTCGAATTTACCGGCAAAGCGCATACTTTCCAGTTCCAGGTATAGTTTTAAGGTATCGAGCTCCACTTTTACTGTGATGGTGGACTGCTTGGAGTTTTCCATAATCGCCCGCATCAATTTTGCAAAACGGCTCAGGTATTTTAAGGCTGCATCTGGTTCGTTATTGGAGATGTAATGCTGTATGGAACTCATCGTATTGAAAATAAAATGAGGATTCATCTGGTACCTTAAACCTAATAGTTCGATGCCGGCAATTCGTTTTTGCAAGTCGGACCTTTGACGTTCTTTGACACGCACCTGGTTCACACGGTAATAGATAAATAAAAAAACCAGGCCCGTTACTCCAACCGTAGTCAAAATGCGAAACCAGGCCGTTTTCCAGAAAGGGGGTGTAATGAAAAATGAAAAAACAAGGGGTGTTTTATTCCAGACATTTTCGTTGTTGGAACTGATTACTTTAAATTGATAGTTCCCCGGAGGCAGGCCTGAATATTTTATAAAATTTTCGGTAGTGACTGCAGACCATTGCTTATCAATACCCTCCAGTTTATACTGGTAATGAACTTTATAGGGATTGCTGAGGCAAATACCAATGAATTTAAATGTTATGGTATTTAAATCGTAGGGTAACTTACAGAAGTCGGGAAGCAATGTATCGTGTTCCGCTAATGTGATGGAGGTGATCGTGGTTCTGGGTTCGAGGGTGTTTTCGATATCTTCGGCGGGTAAGTATTTTATTAACCCGTTGACGGTGCCGAACCAAAGGGCACCGTCGGAATCTTTGAAAGCACCATTGCTATTGCATTCTACACCTTGAAAACCATCTTCTTTTGTGTAAGGTTCAACGATTTTTTTCCCATTCTTTTTAAATTCAGTGATATTTATTTTATTAATCCCCTGGTTGGTGCCTGCCCATAAAAAGCCTTTATCATCGAGTAATACGACATATACCAGATCGGAACTCATACCATCCGATTCATCGAAATGTATTGCCGGCATGGCCGGAACTCCCCCAACTGCAGGTGAAAGCATAAACACTCCATCCAGTGTTCCGAAAAACAAATCTCCTGTTTTGTTTTGTACAATACTCAGCACAGAATTGCTGTTGATCCCGGTTTGAGCTGAACACGCTATCATTTTCCCCTGCTCATATTTATATAAACCTCCAAGATAGGTTCCTATCCAGATCGTTTTGTTTTGATCCTCCATAATGGCCCAAACACCTGCGCTTTCACCGGATTCCGGCAGGAGCAGCTTTTTGAATTTTTTGCCATCGTAAAGGGTGATACTGTTTTTACCGCCCAACCAGAGAACTCCCTTATCGTCTATAAAAACAGCGGTTACTGAATCACAGGAAAGGCCATCTTTTCTGCTGTAATTTTGAAAAGCACGTCCGTCAAACCTGCTGAGACCTTTGTTTGTTCCTATCCATAACCTATTCTCTTTATCAAGAACTGCAGCGTTTATGGTATTGTCACATAAGCCTTCTTTCGTGCTGAAGTTTGAAAAATTGCTGCCATCGTATAAATAAAAACCACCGCCCTGGGTGCCTACAAAAAGATTTTTATTTTTATCCCGCAGGATCTGATAAATAAACGTGTTTTGCAAGCCTTCTTTTTCTGAATACAACGCAAATACATCCGCCCGGTAACGGTATAATCCATTGTGGGTGCCTACCCAAAAATTGCCTTCGTAGTCGGAAGTCATACTATTTATGATCCGGCTATTGGATACGTCTGATAAGTGGTATTTCTTAAAGAAGATCGCACCTTCCTTATTCAGTACTTTACAAAGGCCTTTATTGGTTCCTACCCACATGTTATTCCTGGCATCCATCCGAACTACATTGATATTATTATCGGGCAGACCGTTTTCTGTGAAATAATTTTCGAACTTGGTTTTGTTGAAAATACTTAATCCGTTATTGGTTCCTACCCAGAGGTTGCCGTGCTTGTCTCCGGTAATGCTCTGGATATAATTACCGGGCAAACCATTCAGAGTTGTATAGTTTGTGATTTTTTTACCCGAGCAGGAACTCAAACCCCTGGAGGTTCCGAACCACATTATCCCCAAGGAATCCTGGTAAACGGAGATTATGTCGTTCGACGGTAATCCATTTTCTGTTGTGATTATTTCAAATCTTCTGCCGTTGTATTTTGTAAGCCCGTTTCCTGTCGCAAACCATTCATTTCCTTCCCTGTCGGTTAAACAGGCTCGTATGTTATTATCCGAGAGGCCTTCTTTTGTGGTATAGGATGTGAACTTCCCTTTTTCGAGTCTGCTTATTCCTTTGATCGTTCCTATCCAGATACTTCCTTGTTTGTCCTCTGTAATACAGGTAACGGAATGATGGATCAGTCCGTTTTTAGGTCCGTAATTTTTAAAGGTGCCATCGAACTTACTGAGTCCTCCATACCCTCCGGTCCAGAGATTACCTTTGCTGTCCTGGTATATTGCTGATACCTGTACAAAGGGCAGACCGTTGTCAACTGAATAATTGCGGAAGAAGTAAGATTGAGAAAATACTATTGTTTGAATAATTAGCGAATAGCCAACAACGAGTAGCAAATAGAGCGAGTGTTTACGCATTATTTGGAGAACCAGCGTTTAAGGAAAAATTCGCGTTTGTTTTCATTCCTGCGCTCGGCCTCTCGTTTATCCTTCTTCATTCTGCGTAATACTTTTTTTGTCTGAAGTCGCTTGTCGTGGTCTTTTATTTTCTTTTTTTCTTCCCGCTCATTTTTCCGCTGCTCTCTCCACTGTTTTTTGGCTTCTCTCCGCTGCGCCCAGCTGCTTTTGGGTTCTTCTTTCTGATCTTTTTTGGCGGCTGCTTCCTGGGAAAACGCAAAAAAGGGAACGGAAAACAGAATTAAGAATACTATTTGTTTATACGTTTTCTTCATTTTTTTAATCAAAAAACCGATACTAATGTACGAGAATTGATCTTGATTTTTTATTAAAAATGCTTACCTTAGTAAGCATGATAAAGTTCCTTAAATATATCCTTCCGGTTGTGGTTTTTTCCTTTATTTGGAATAGTTGTAACAAGAGCTCCAATACGGCTACTTCTGGTTTGGTAAACGTAACGGTTAATTTTTCTTTCCCTCAGTATGCTGCGCTAAATTCAGTAACGGGTTATGTCTATATTCCCCAAAGCCCGAATGGTGGGGTCCGCGGAATTATACTTTACCGGGTCTCCTTTGACCAGTTTAATGCTTATGAACGCAGCTGCACCTATAATACGGCAACGGAATGTGCTCCTCTGGTGGTTGATAAAACCGGCGCTTATATCATTGATAGCTGCAAGAATTGCGGGTCTCAATTTCTGATTCAAACCGGACAAGTAAAACAAGGTCCTGCAACTATTCCACTGACTCAGTATAAGACTTCTTTCGACGGAAACACAACGGTAACCATCACTAACTAGCGAATAGGGAATTGGGAGGTTATCCTATTGAATACTTTCCCTATTAACTATTAACTATTAACTATTGGCTATTCGCTATTACCTAATATCTATAGCTGTCATTCTTAAACGGTCCACTCTTTTGAACGCCGATGTATTTAGCCTGAACGTCTGTTAGTGTATCGATCTCAACTCCCACTTTTTTCAGGTGCAGGCGGGCTACTTTTTCATCCAGTTGCTTTGGCAAAGTATATACTTTGTTTTCGTATTTGCCGGGATTTGTCCACAGTTCTAATTGTGCCAGTGTTTGATTGGTGAAGGAATTGCTCATGACAAAAGAGGGATGTCCCATTGCACAGCCTAAATTTACCAAACGACCTTCTGCCAATACGATGATGTCTTTACCGTCAATTGTATATTTATCGACCTGTGGTTTGATGGTATCCTTCGTGGAACCGTAATTTTTGTTTAACCAGGCCATGTCTATTTCGTTGTCGAAATGACCAATATTACATACTACCGCATTGTGCTTCATTGCTTTGAAATGACGGTCTGTTATGATATTGAAATTGCCTGTGGCTGTTACCACAATGTCCGCTTCTTTTACCGCATCGTCCATCTTCCTGACTTCATAGCCTTCCATTGCTGCCTGTAATGCACAAATAGGATCTATTTCGGTAACGATCACGCGCACTTTGGAATCTTTTAATGATTCTGCCGATCCTTTTCCTACATCTCCGTACCCGGCGACTACGGCGACTTTTCCAGCCAGCATAAGATCCGTGGCCCTGCGAATTGCATCTACCAAGGACTCGCGGCATCCATATTTATTGTCAAACTTAGATTTGGTAACGGAATCATTTACGTTAATAGCCGGAAGCGGAAGTGTTCCTTTCGTCATGCGCTCATGCAGACGTAGCACCCCTGTTGTCGTTTCTTCGGAAATTCCTTTGATGCCTTTGACGAGCTCGGGATATTGGTCGAGTACCATATTGGTTAAATCTCCTCCGTCGTCCAGAATCATGTTTAAAGGGTTTCTGTTTTCTCCAAAGAAAATGGTTTGTTCGATGCACCAATCGAATTCTTCTGCATTCATACCTTTCCAGGCGTATACGGGTATTCCTGCAGCGGCTATGGCGGCCGCGGCATGATCTTGTGTTGAGAATATGTTACAGGAAGACCAGGTAACTTCTGCACCTAATTCGACTAATGTCTCGATCAAAACGGCTGTCTGAATGGTCATGTGTAAACAGCCCGCTATTCGCGCGCCCTTGAGTGGCTTTTGGGGTCCAAACTCCTCCCGGAGTGCCATTAAACCAGGCATTTCCTGTTCTGCTAACTTAATTTCTTTGCGACCCCATTCGGCCAAACCTATATCTTTTACTTTATACTTGGTGTATTTTGTTGTCGCTGTATTTGCCATGTTTTTTTATTTAAATTTATGTGTTATCCTGATTTGGCTGCAAAGGTAGGAATTGCCCTGAAAAGCGCAAAAATATATAACTTATATTGAACTACAATTATGCCGCTGTTAGTTGATAAATATGTAGACGGGAATAACCGTCTGGCTTTGTGGCATATAACCGAAGGTTTTGAGGACTTGGTTGCCTTGCAGAATTGTCCGATTGATCCCATACTCCTCGATGTAAATGAGCTGCTAAAAAAGCAGCGTCTCTGTGCCCGCATACTGATTAATCTTCTCGGGCCGGAAACCTGCAATGAAATAGCGTATGATGTTTTCAATAAACCTTTTTTGCTGCATTCAACCTTTAAAATTTCAATTTCACATTCTCAAGATCTGGTCGCCGTAATTATTAGTGCAACTAAAGAAACCGGCATTGACATTGAACGGATTAAGCCTACTATTGAACGGATTTCTTCCAAGTTTATGAGTGAAAGAGAACTCGCTGTTGTTGAAACTCCCAACAGAATGGAACACTTAACTATTTACTGGTGCGCAAAAGAAGCTCTGTATAAATACTACGGCAAGAAAGGATTGATCTTCCGCGACAATTTGTTTGTTGAGCCTTTTACGCCGGAAAATTATGGAAGGATCAAGGGACATATCAGCATTGGGGATTTTACGATTACTTTATCCTTGTGTTATGAAAAAATAGGAGAATATATGTTGGTTTATGTGAGTGATATCCTCTAATATTGTAATGCTATGAGAAGTGAAAACAGACGGAGTAAGGGTTCTATCTATTCTATCATTCTTGATAAAATGCGCGAGGGACAGAAACAGCTGGCTGTGCTGATTGACCCGGACAAATTTGAATCTATTGAAATTGTTGAACTGGCTAATAAGGCGGCGATCGATTATTTTTTTATCGGGGGAAGCCTGATGTCGGGAGGAAATATTCAACGTTGCATCCAGGTGATCAAAAAAAATTCGGATATCCCCGTTATTATCTTTCCGGGTAGCTCCATGCAAATCTGCAATACGGCGGATGGTATTTTATTACTTTCACTTATTTCAGGAAGGAATCCGGATTTATTAATTGGCCAACATGTGCTGGCTGCTCCTTATCTCAAAGAAAGTGGGCTTGAACTTCTTTCTACCGGCTATATTTTAGTGGATAGCGGGAGAGCAACTACGGCTTCTTATATCAGCAATACAACTCCTATTCCTTTCGATAAAAATGAAATTGCAGTTTGTACAGCAATGGCAGGTGAAATGCTGGGACTTCGATTAATTTACCTGGATGGAGGTAGCGGAGCCTTACATCCGGTAAGGGAACAAATGATCAGGGCTGTTAAGTCAACTATCAGTATCCCCCTGATTGTCGGAGGAGGAATTAAATCAGTCGGGGAGGCCAGGGCTGCGTGGAATTCGGGGGCGGATTTGATTGTCATGGGTAACGCTTTTGAAGATTGCCCAGGGCTGCTGCTTGATATAGCGGATGCTGCTCATAAAAATTCCATTATTCATACTTAAAATAAAAAATGAAACTGATCGTCATTTCATCCGCTAAAACGATTATAAATGAAGAGAACATCTTTACTGTTTTTTTTGAAAATGGATTACAAACACTGCATCTTAGTAAACCCAAATATTCTACTCCAAAACTTACGGAACTAATAAAAAAGATCCCAGCCGAATATCATAACCGTATCATCGTACATTCTCATCATAAACTTCTTTTGAAATTTAATCTGAAAGGGATCCATCTTACCAAGAAACACAAAAAAAGAAAGTTCCAAACCTGGTTCATACTTAAACTACTCAAATCCCGCAGGTCAGCATTTATCACTTCTACCTCTTATACTAAGCTTGGAAGTATTGTTGAATCTTTTAAAGAATATAGCTATGTTTTTCTGAGTCCGATCTTCGACAGCTCAACCTCGAAATACCAGGCGGGTTTTACAGAACATAGTTTAAAGGGGGTTCTGGAAAAATCGCGCTATCATGTTATCGCCCGCGGAGGTATCGGGGTGCAGCATATCAGCAAGGTTAAAGAAATCGGATTTCGTGGTCTTGCCATACGCAGTGATATCTGGGACGGGAATGATCCTGTCGGGGTGTTCATGGAGTATGTGAATAAGTATAAGGAATTGGGAATTGAGATTGAGTGAATAGGCAATAGCGAGTAGCCAATAGCCAATAGGGAAACAGGAAAAATAAATAATGGGTGTATTGTTTAGGCTAATCATAGTATCTCCTGAATATTCAATTGATCATGAAACCGAACTGGTTTCCCAACTTTTTGATCGTGGGCTTGATTGTTTTCATTTGCGTAAACCGGACTGGAATGAGAAACAACTGGATGACTACATCCAATCTATTCCTGTCCGATTTTATCATCGGATAGTTATTCATTCTCATTTTCAGCTGGCTTCAAAATACCGGCTGAAGGGAATTCATCTGAATGAGGAGAAAAAAATACTCATTAAAGCTATTGAGCTTGAGTTCCCGTCACAAAAAATAATTTCGGCTTCTTTTCATTCATTGGAGGAACTTGAAAAAAATGTTTATCCCTTTGAGTATGTTTTCCTGGGTCCTGTTTTTGACAGTATCAGTAAACCCGGATACTCCAGTGCCTTTGATCGAAAGTTGTTACTGGAACGTTTTCAGCTTTGGAACCAGGAGCATCGGATATTACCCAAGGTTATTGCGCTGGGGGGAGTTAATGCTTTGAATGTTTCCTTAACAAAAGAGCTCGGGTTTTCAGGGGCAGCTCTGTTGGGCGCGGTATGGGAAAGTAAGGATCCACTGAATGAATTTCCTAAAATTCATTCGAAAATTTCTGATTTAGTCAATTAATTTATATTTTTTTTGTAAATAATTCTTTCTCCGAAATCGCCGCTATGCCGATCGAAATAAGAAAAATAAACGTTGTTATTGCTGTTAAAGAGATGACTATAAAGGAAAATGATTTTCTCAAGATTATTTTATATTCGTGTAGTAGCAAAAGAACAACATCCTTCCCAACTAAATACCTCCAATTATCTGACGGTCGGCTTTATTGATTAAACGGCGGGGAAAACTGTTTTTTGAAAGGAACGTATCCCGTTTTTTAAAGAAGATACATTTTCATATCCTTTTTGAGCTAGTATTTCCACTGCTTTTTTGCTTCTGATTCCTGACTGACAATAAAAGATAACAGGAATCTCTTTTTTTATTTTATCAAGGTTTTGGAGCAATGAATTGATCGGAATGAGCTCTCCTCCGATATTGTCTCTTTCGTGTTCAGAGGATTCCCGTACATCTATTAATTGAAATTTTTCTTCCGAAGCTATTTTTAGTTTCAGGGTTTCTGAGGATATTTCCTTTGTGACGAATATTTCCTTGGTAGTTGAGTTGCAGGATTGTGAGTAGTCTGTCAATAGTGTTCTGCTTTTATTTTCTTCAACCAGCGAAAATCGAAATGTTTCGAATTTCATGCTGAGTGCATCCAGTGTCAGTAGTTTTCCACTGAGAGGTTCTCCTACTCCCGTGAGTATTTTTATTACTTCGTTCGCCTGCAGTGTTCCTATTATCCCGGGCAGTGTGGCTATCACGCCTATTTCGGAACAATTGGGGGATTCTTCCGCTGGAGGGGCTTCCGGATATAAACATCGATACGTTGGACCCTCTTTGTAATTAAAAACGGAAACCTGTCCCTGGAATTTATAAATTGATCCGAATACGAGTGGCTTATTTAACATTGCACATGCATCGCCCACCAAATAACGGGTGGGAAAATTATCGGAACCATCCACAATGATATCGTAATCCGATAAAACCGACAACGCATTTTGAGGTGTGAGTTCTGCAGTATGTGCAGTGAGGTTAATAAATGGATTTTGACTTTCCAGTTTTTCTTTGGCAATCTCTGCTTTGTATTTTCCAATGTCCGCCGAGGAATACAAAATTTGTCTTTGCAAATTGCTTTCTTCTACTTGATCTCCGTCTATCATTCCAATATGCCCCACCCCTGCTGCTGCCAAATAAAACAGCAGCGGACAGCCTAAACCTCCTGCGCCAATAACAAGTACTTTGGCATCTTTCAGCTTTTGCTGGCCGGAGAGTCCGATTTCCGAAAGAATGATCTGCCGGTTGTATCTGTTTAACTCTTTTTCTGTCATTGTCTTCCTCCCTATTTCTTATTCCTATTTCTATTGGCTACTTGCTATTACTCACCTCGTCTGTTTAGTTTTATCGGAGTTCATGAATACTTCGCTTCGCTTAGTATTTGGCTATTCGCTTCCCTATTCCCTGTTCATCAAAACTCTATCCCAATCTTTCCATACAGGTTCGTAACCCTGCCTTTTGATCATGCTGCTGATTTCTTCCGGGGAGCGTTCGTCGGAAATTTCAAACTGTTTAAGTGATTCTGTTTCCACCGCATAGCCCCCCGGGTTTGTTTTTGAACCGGCACTGATGGAAGTGATTCCCAGCTTAATGATGTTGTCACGAAATTTTTCGCTTTCACGGGTGGAAATGGATAACTCTATTTCTTCATTCAGAATCCGGTAAGCACAGATCAACTGAACGAGCTCTTTGTCGCTCAGCTCATTCCCCGGAACAGCGAATCCTTCTGCCGGGCGCAGGCGCGGAAATGAAACAGTGTACTTCGTTTGCCAATATACTTTCTGAAGATAGTCCAGGTGAAGGGCCGTAAAAAAACTATCGGTCCTCCAATCTTCTAAGCCTAACAATACGCCTATCCCGATTTTATGAATACCTGATTTTCCAATTCTATCCGGAGTCCCCAACCGATAGTAAAAATTGGATTTTTTCCCTTTGGTATGATGTGTTTTATAATTTTTCACATGATACGTTTCCTGGTAAACCAATACGGTATTCAATCCAAAACTTTGAAGCTCCCGGTAATCGTCTTGTTCCAGGGGCTGGACTTCGATCGCCAGGTGTGAAAAATAAGGCTGGATAAGCTGTATTGCTTTTTTCAGGTAATTGACTCCTACTGTCTGAGCTGCTTCACCAGTCACTAATAGTACATGATCGTACCCTAAGGATTTTATTGCCTGAGCTTCTTTTAGTATTTCTTCCTCCGTAAGTGTTTTGCGCTTGATTTTATTGTCAAAACTAAATCCACAATAGGTACATATATTCTGGCACTCGTTGGAAAGGTAAAAGGGAATATACATTTGCAGTGTTTTTCCAAATCGTTTTTGAGTAAGATGATGGCTGAGTTCCGCCATTTTCTCCAGGTGAGGAATTGCTGCCGGAGAGATAAGTGCCTTAAAATCTTCTAAATCTCGTTTGTCTTTTTGTAAGGCCTGTAAGACATCCGATTCTGTTATAGAATAGATACTGTTCTTAACAGTTTCCCAATGATAGTTATCGAAAACATCCTGAAACATATCAATCTTCTAAAAATCGGGTGAAGGGACTACTTGCTTCTGCAAAATCTTTGGGAACCGCCAGTTTAGCTCTGTAGGCCATGCGGCCGGCCTCGATGGATAGTTTGAACGCTTTTGCCATTTGAACCGGATCTTCCGAAGTTGCTATTGCCGTATTTACCAGAACCGCATCGGCACCCATTTCCATCGCCTGAGCTGCATGAGAGGGCGCACCTATACCCGCATCTATAATCACAGGAACAGTGCTTTGTTCAATGATAATTTCCAAAAAATCTTTCGTTTTCAATCCCTTGTTGCTTCCAATTACCGAACCCAAGGGCATTACAGCGGCCACACCTGCTTCTTCCAAACGTTTGCAGAGTACGGGATCGGCATGTATATAGGGCAATACGACAAAACCAAGTTTTACTAATTCTTCAGCTGCTTTGAGTGTTTCAATGGGGTCGGGTAAAAGGTACCGGGGATCGGGGTGAATCTCCAGTTTAAGCCAATTCGTTTGTAAAGCTTCCCGCGCTATCTGGGCAGCAAAAATGGCTTCTTTGGCATTTCTCACACCGGAAGTATTGGGCAGTAAGTTAAACCGATTGTCTGAAAGGTGTTTTAAAATATCATCTTCTTTATTTTTCATATCAACACGCTTCAGCGCAACAGTTACCAGTTCAGAGCCTGAAGCCAACAAAGCTTGTTCCATTAATTCAGAAGAACCGAATTTACCTGTTCCGGTGAATAAACGGGAACTAAATGTTTTACCTGCTATCGTTAACAAATCCTTGTCCATGTGTTGTAATTATTCTCTTTTATAATTTTCAATCGCTTCCTTAAACCGGAAGGTTTCTTTTTTAATGTTACCTGAATTAGTGATCGCGGAGGATACGGCTATTCCAAATACTCCTGTGGCTAAAACAGAATGGATATCTTCTTTCTGTATTCCACCTATTGCAATCATGGGCGTTGTCACACTTTCAACCCGGCAATTTTTCATTAAAGCATCGTAGCCTTTGATTCCCAGCAGAGGACTTAAATTTGTTTTCGTCTGTGTATACCGGAAAGGTCCTAAACCTATGTAATCTATTCTTAATGTTGTCAGTCTTTTTATATCTTCCCAGGTATTCGCTGTTCCACCAATTATGAACTGATCTCCCAAAATAATCCTTGCTTCTGCGGGCGACATGTCTTCCTTTCCAAGGTGAACGCCTGCTGCTCCGATTTCTTTTGCCAATTGAACGCTATCATTAATAATTAGTTTTGTTCCATACTGCTCACATACCTTTTTTGTCTCCCGGGCAATTGCTTTCCATTCTTCGTAAGCTTTGTTTTTGATCCGGAGCTGAATCCATCCAGCTCCTCCCCTACAAGCTTGTTCGGCATCCGAAAAATTCGTCGTGATATAGTGTAATTTATCTATTTGCATATTCATGAAAGCCGATCTCTGAACTGTTGCTGGTGATGTAATTCTGAGTGTATGTTTTTGCTTTTTCACATGCTTGAATTAATTCCAAACCATTGGCCAAATTTGCAAGAATAGCCGAAGAGAGTACACATCCCGTTCCGCGTTTCGAAAAGTTGCTGCGCTTGTTTACTTTAAATTGATGCGGCATTTTTCCTTCCTGATAGAGTGTATCGGTGGCCGTACCGTCCTTGCTATGTCCTCCTTTTATTAATACGTTACAAAAGCGTGACAAATAGTTGCCTACGATTTCGGGCTCCCGATCGGGAACCAACACGGCTATTTCTTCCATGTTCGGAGTAAGCAGGTATATTTTTGAACAAACCTCTTCCAACTGTTTTTTATCGATCCGGTTATGAAATTCAAAAGCCGCGCTTGCTTTGCAAATGGGATCCCAGATAATTTTAATGTCCTTGTTATGAGCGATCAATTTGCCCAGGATAATTGTTAACAGACTGAAATTTTCGATCAGGCCAATTTTAACGAAGTCAAATCGGATCTGTTTAAACAAAATATTCAGTTGGGTTATGATTTCTTCTGATTTTTGCCAATTTGGGGTTTCAAATTCCTGAACGTTTTGAATGGTATTGGCTGTACAAACAGCCATACCGTATACGTTGTGTGCTTCCAGTGTTTTGATATCCGCAAGAACGCCCGCACATGCGCTGGGGTCGAACCCGGCTATGGTTAAAACAATCGGCATCTCGAGTGTGATTTCCTGCATTAGGGAGTTTTCTTGTATGCTTCAGGAATATACCTGAGAACCTTTTTCTTTAAATTCCCTGGCCTTTTCTTCCAGGCCCTTGCCCAGGGCTTCCTTTTCGGCTATTTCCTGTTGATCGGCATAGTCTCTTACATCCTGGGTGATTTTCATGGAACAAAAATGGGGTCCGCACATGGAACAAAAATGCGCTGTTTTTGCGCCTTCCGCAGGCAATGTTTCATCGTGAAAAGCCCGGGCCGTATCGGGGTCGAGTGATAAATTAAACTGGTCTTCCCAACGGAATTCAAAGCGGGCCTTGCTTAAGGCATTGTCCCGGACTTGTGCACCCGGATGTCCTTTGGCAAGATCCGCAGCATGGGCCGCAATTTTATAGGCGATTACCCCATCTTTTACATCTTTTTTATCCGGTAATCCCAGGTGTTCCTTGGGTGTTACATAACACAGCATTGCTGTTCCATACCAGCCTATCATGGCCGCCCCAATAGCGGACGTGATGTGGTCGTAGCCGGGAGCAATGTCTGTCGTAAGCGGTCCGAGCGTATAGAAAGGAGCTTCCTGGCAATGTTCCAATTGCTTGTCCATGTTTTCTTTGATCAGGTGCATAGGTACGTGCCCGGGTCCTTCTATCATCACCTGCACATCGTGCTTCCAGGCAATTTTTGTCAATTCTCCCAATGTTTCCAGTTCTCCGAATTGTGCAGCATCGTTGGCATCTGCAATACAGCCCGGACGAAGACCATCTCCCAAGGAAAAAGAAACGTCGTAGGCTTTCATGATCTCACAGATATCTTCGAAATGGGTGTACAGGAAATTTTCTTTGTGATGGGCCAGGCACCACTTGGCCATAATGCTGCCTCCTCTGGAAACGATCCCTGTCAGGCGTTTTGCTGTCAGGGGAATGTAGCGCAATAATACGCCCGCATGTATGGTGAAATAATCAACGCCCTGTTCTGCCTGCTCGATCAGAGTGTCCCTGAAAATTTCCCAGGTCAAGTCTTCCGCTTTGCCTTTTACTTTTTCAAGCGCCTGGTAAATAGGTACAGTGCCCATTGGTACCGGGCAGTTACGAATGATCCATTCCCTGGTTTCATGAATGTTTTTACCCGTGGACAGGTCCATCAGGGTGTCTCCGCCCCAGCGGCAGCTCCATACGGCTTTTTCAACTTCTTCTTCTATGCTGGAACTTACAGCGGAGTTTCCAATATTGGTATTGATCTTTACCAAAAAATTCCGGCCGATGATCATGGGCTCGCTTTCCGGATGATTGATATTCGCAGGAATGATGGCACGCCCTCTGGCAACTTCTTCCCGGATGAATTCGGGAGTGATCTGTCTCTTGCCTTCGAACCGTTGATTTTCGCGAATTGCAATGTATTCCATTTCGGGGGTGATGACTCCTTTTTTTGCGTAGTGCATCTGGGATACATTTTTCCCGGGCATGGCTTTTAATGGCTTTTTTAAATGCTCGAACCGCAAATGTGCTATGCTTTTATCTGCCAGACGGGTACGGCAATAATCCGATGTAAAATCACTTAATTGCTCTACGTCTCCGCGCTTTACAATCCATTGTTCCCGCAAGCGGGGAATTCCTTTTTTCAGGTCAATGGTTATTTCCGGATCGGTGAACGGACCGCTGGTATCGTAAACTGTCAGAGGGGCATTGGTTTCGACCCTTTCGGCTCCATTGATTTTATGCACGGTGTCGGTTAACTGAATCTCGCGCATAGCGACCTGAATGTTGTGAACTTTTCCCGATACGTATATTTTTTTCGATCCACTGAGCGGATCGCGGCTTATTGTATTGTCCTGGGGGAGTGTCTTTTCTTTTTTCATTTGATCTGACTTCATTTATCCGCCTTGTGTAGCACGGATGATGGTTATTTTATCGTTTTCTTTTAATTCGTGATTTTCCCATTCTGCTTTGGGAACGATGTTGTTGTTTACTGCGACAGCGAGTCCTTTCTGTTTGGTCAGGTTTGTTTTGTGCAAGAGATCAAGCAAACGGTTTCCGATTAGAAGTATTTCGGGCTTATCGTTTACAATCAATTTCATTTAGCTGTTGTTTTAATTATTCTTATAAACTTCAGGGGAAATGAAAATACGCACAACGCGGTCTTCTACTTTTCCCTCTCGCAGGTATTATCCTGTTCAGGTTCTCAGGGTCTGTTCTCAGCTCCCACTTATCCCGGGGCACCCCTAAAGTTTAACGCGACTAAGTTATGGTAAAAAGTAATGGAGTCTATAAAATTTAATATAATATTGAAGTATCTTTAGGGAGGATTAGGGATTAGGGATTAACCACTAATGATGAGATAAATGCTTTTAAGGACTGATAATCTGCTCAAAAAATACAAGAACCGGACTGTTGCCAAGGATGTATCGGTACAGGTAAATCAGGGAGAGATTGTGGGGTTACTGGGGCCTAACGGGGCCGGAAAGACTACTTCTTTCTATATGATCGTGGGAATGATTAAACCAAACGCGGGCAAGATTTTTCTGGATACTACTGACATTACTGATCTTCCCATGTATAAGCGTGCGCAAATGGGAATAGGATATTTACCCCAGGAGGCTTCTGTATTCAGAAAATTGAGTGTAGAGGATAATATTAAGGCGATCCTGGAATTTACCAAGCTCTCGAAGGTGCAGCAAGCGGAAAAACTTGAGTCTTTGCTGGATGAGTTTGGGCTCCAACATATCCGGAAAAATACCGGGGACCGGCTTTCGGGCGGCGAGCGCAGAAGAACCGAGATTGCCCGCTGCCTGGCTGTTGATCCTAAGTTTATTTTGCTGGATGAGCCTTTTGCGGGTGTCGACCCTATTGCAGTGGAGGATATTCAAATTGTTGTCCATAAATTGAAGGCAAAAAATATCGGCATTTTAATTACGGATCATAATGTTCATGAAACATTGAGTATTACTGACAGGGCTTACCTTCTCTTTGAAGGTTCTATACTTATGGCCGGAACTGCGGAGGAGCTCGCTAATAACGAGCAGGTGCGGAAGGTATACCTCGGCCAGAATTTTGTATTAAGGAACTAATTAGCCAATTTGTTAATTAGCCAATTCGTGAATTAGCTAATTAAACACTTAATCCATTGCCTTTCTCAGAAATAAATTCAAAGCATGCATTGCTTTGAATGTTTCCACACATTGCTTAATGAAAATTTTTGAAGTCGTCTCTTTTGCGCTGATATTTTTATAAGCAACAAAACTTTTTAGTTTTAAAAATTCAGCCGCGGGATTGTCTTTGAGATAACCTTTGGGTACATTGACAAGCTTTTCATCCTGACTAAGGGTTCCAAAATGCTTTTTAAAATTCTTGTCGTTTACGATTTTCTGAAAGTCCTTAAAATTATAATCTATTTCCTGGCGAATGGCGTTCAGTTTGTCGGGCTCGGGCATCCAAATCCCTCCGGCTAAAAATGCAGAGGTTGGATCTAGGTGAAGGTAATAGCCTGGAAGCGGGGATTTTTTTCCGCCGGGTTTGATACTGGCTCCAAAGTTAGTTTTGTAAGGGGTTTTGTCTTTTGAAAAGCGCACGTCCCGGTTGATACGGAACATGCATTTCTTCCCTTCCAGACCTACCAATGCTTTATCGAATTTGGATAGTTCGGGGATTAGTTCCTGAATGAATTTTTGCACGTCTGCTTTAGCTGTTTCATACGAAGGACGATTTTTTTCAAACCAATCCCGGTTGTTGTTCTTTTTGAGGGCCGATAAATAACTTAAGGTTTTAACTTGTAACATAGATTATTTTTTATGAATTAAGCTTTAAGCACGATTAAAAAGATTTCAAATGCCGGGATTTTTTAGGCTGAATTTACTGAAAGAAGCCTAATTCGACAAATAATGCGCAGGGCTGCTTGTATTTGTGATATGGCATCTTTACCGTTTACTCAACAATGTCGCTATTGAAAGGGTCAGCATTGCCGTTTAATAAATAAACTTAATGAATCTTGAATATCCCTAAATAGTAGGATGTGTTTGTAAGTTTATATAGTACCTTTGCAAGGTCTAAAAAAAATGAAAATGAGAAAAAAATTACTACTCCACTCCAGGTTATTATTGGCAGCGGCTTTATTTACGTTTGCTGCCCTGAATGCGCAAACAACGATCCTGTTTCAAAATTTCGAAGCCTCTAAAACCGCTATTCCTGCGGGCTGGACACAGCAGCAGACCGCCGCAGATCCTACTAATCTGGGCTGGCAGTTTGGGAATTCGACTACATTTAATATTGCAGGCACTTTTGAACAAAACGTCCCTACTCATACTTATTTTGGCCTGGTTGACGATTTCGATAACAATCTCACGGTGGCTACAAACTATGACACGTTGTATACCCCCTCCTTTAGTTGCCTGGGGCATTCCCATGTTTTTGTTTCTTTTGATTTAATGAATTACGTTTTTAACGGTTATGACACCACCACCCTTGTTATTTCGACGAATGGAGGAAAAACCTGGGCAACTGTTACCGGAAAAGCACTGCCGGCGAATAATTTCACCTGGCAGGATTCCCTGGTGTACGACATTTCGGCTTATGCGGCTAACCAAGCTAATGTAATGCTTGGGTTTGCTTATTTTGACGGAGTCCCTAATTCTATTGGATATCCAGGAGCAGGAATCGCCATCGACAATGTCGATGTATTTGCACCACTTGATTATGATTTAAGCCTTACTTCCCAAAACTTACCTTACCTCATGCAAGTAGGTAACTCTTATAAATTTACCGGTGCACTTGAGAATTTTGGGGGAGTTGGTATTACTTCCCTTCATATGAATTATAGCGTTAACGGAGGAGCGGCCCAATCATACACTATTAATGGAATAACGGGTTTCAATGGGCTTACTTCCTATAATTTTACTGATAATCTATCGTTTACACCTACTGCTGTAGGCACTTATACTGTAAAATTATGGGCGGACAACCTCAATGGGGCAAATGCTGATCAGAATAATAAAAATGATACGCTGCAAGCCAATTTTATGGCGATAAGCGCTGTTCAGCCTAAAATGGTGCTGTTAGAAGAATTTATGAATGCTTCCTGTAATCCCTGCATGTTTGCTACTCCGAATATAGATTCGGTTTCTGCCAATAACCTTGCGAAATGTAATGCGATCAGATACCATGTGAATTTCCCCGGCAGGGATTTTATGGATTCCGTAACCTGGTTGCCTTTTGTGCAGGGACGATGGACATACTATAATCCACCTAAGACGGGTGGCGTTCCTCAGGCTCAGATAGACGGAAGCTACATATTCCCTGCTTATGGATCTCTTTCCTCTTCCTCTATACAAGAAGCAGCCAACGCAGGATCTGCATTTGGCATTTCCATTACTTCAGCAACCTATACTGCTGCTACGAAGACCTTTGCTCTTTCGGCAAACATTACTGCATATGGAAATTTTCCTGCCGGTATTACTGCACAGGTTGCTCTTTCTGTTGATACCATCTCTTATGGTCTCGACCAGAGTCAGGAAGACCCTCAGATCTATTTTGATTCCCCGATCGGCCCTTATTCACTAGGCCTGGGTATCCCTGATAACCTGTATCCTGGATTGCTTCATTTTCCGGATGTGGTAGAAGATATGATGCCAACGGCAAATGGAACAAAGCTTGCCGCTTTTTCTACCAACTCTACCCAATCAATTAACGTTAGCTGGAAAGTGAATCATCCATGGGGCATCGATCCTCTTGGCGCAAGCCTCAAATTAAGTGATACGACACGTTACGACTCCACTCAAACAGCACGCTTTACGGTGTTTCTTCAGGATAAAAACGGGGAACCTACTTTAGGGGTTCCGGCTAAATATGTGTACCAAAGTGCGAGCGCAAAATTGAATTATGTGCTGGGTGTTCAGGAAGTTTCCGACGGTGTTTATTTTGAGATGTATCCTAATCCTGCCAAGGGCAGTACTAACTTAGTCTATGATATTGCGAAAGAAGAAAATATAAGTATTGAAGTAACTAATTTGCTGGGAGAAAAAGTGTATTCGGAAAACCTTGGCAGAACGGTTGCAGGAAAACATGCTCTTGAACTAAATGGAAATGGTTTACCTACAGGCATTTATATGGTTAAGTTTGCAACCGACAACTCTTCCACCACTAAAAAATTGATTATACAGTAATAAATGATTAAATTTATTCAGCGACAATTTCTGCACGAGTAAAACCACATTCAAATGAAACAGACCATACTCTCCTTCATCATTATCGCATGTCTTTCTGTAAGCAGTTATGGGCAATTATCATTGCAGGATACTTCCGGACATGTACTTGCAAATGGTGATACGGTGCTTGTCTATGGAGAGATATATAACACACTTAGCGATCATTTTTACATCAATAACAGCCTGGTTCCTCTTGTTGTTGGAATAAATTGTTTTCCCACCGCTATCGCGGTAGCTAATTGCCAATATACTATTTGTGTGGGTATCACTTGTTTGGCAAATGTTCCAGATAATACAAACTATGCCTCTTCTTCCTTTACTACACCCAAGGGGAAAAATCCGAATGCTCTTTTTACCGAATATGTTGCCATGTCTGAGGGTACAACAATTATCCGATATGATGTTGTAACTCAATCTGCTACCGATTCTGCCTGGATATTTGTGAAATTTATAGTGAATCCGACCGGTGTGCCTATTATTTCTTCCAAGAGTGTTCAGGTTTCTTCCTTGTATCCTAACCCTGCGAATAGTATATTGAGCTTTACCTATCACACTGATTTTGATGCACAGTTAAGGATTTATAATTCCCTCGGTCAGCTCGTCAAAACATGGCTTTTGAGCCCTTCAACGGGAACCATGAATATCCCTATTGACGATTTGCCTTCCGGTATATTTACGTGTAGCTTTCAGGCTAGCGGCATGGCTCCTTCCTCGCGGAAACTGGTCGTTTCACATTGAATGAAAACAAATGCATTCTTTTTATAAGCTCACATGCAAATTTTAAGATCAGTTGCCGGAGTGGTTATTGCAGGACTTATCCTTGCGTTCTTCAATGCTTGTGATAAAATAGTTCCGCCCTACAAAAAAACTCAATCTGCTGTCGCTACATTTCCTAATTCCCGGAATATTCTTTTGGAGGAATTTACAGGACATACTTGTCCCAATTGTCCTGCTGCTGCACAGATAGTGGAAGGTTTTATCGATAGTACCTTTAAAGGAAGGGTCATTCCTGTTGCTATTCATGCCTTGAGCCTGGCGGATCCCATTGGGGCACCGTTTAATTATAATTTCGAAACTTCTTCCGGAAACGAATATGCTTCTTATTTTGGAATTAGCGGGGATCCTTCCGCAATGGTGAACCGTAAACCATACGCAGGGGGAAGTCAAAGCCGTCCAGCCCTGCTGGGTTCAGGGTCCTGGGGTGCCGCTATCCAAACTTTCGTCAATGATACTGCTGCTGCAAATATCATTATCTCCAATTCCAATTATAACCCCCTCATCAAACAATCGGCATTTTCTGTTAGTGTTAACTGGCTAAGTAATCTAAAAGGCACCTATAGCTTATGCCTGGAATATACGGAGGACAGTATTATTAATGCCCAGATAATGGGAAGTGGACCGTTTAACCTTAAATATGTTTTTATGCATGTATTGCGGGGGAACCTGAATGGAGACTGGGGACAACAAATTGCGTCTAATCCCAGCGCTTATTCCGTCTGGTCAAATAATTACACCTGTACATTGGATTCCGCTTTGGTTCCTAAGAACTGCCACCTTGTTGCCTATGTCTTTAATAATTCTACCAACGAAGTTATCCAGGCACAACAAACGAATTTACTTCCCTAAAGTATACTTATTCCTTAGAAACTGCTTGTCAGGGATACGCTAAAACCATCAGAGGCCGGCACATACCGGCATACTCCTCCTACACATAGCAGTCCGGCTACCTGCTTCCCATAGCCAAGAGCTATTCTCGATGTGTTTTTTACATATGCCACTCCGACACTGGGATAATGCAATTGCAGGGACGGCACAGGATTTCCGTAATTGTACTGATCAAATGCATTGAATGACCATCCATGAGGAAGGTAGTATTCCACCAATGCAAAGGCCCAATTACCTCTGTCTTCCTTGGTATATAAATGCTGAAGTTCCATCCTCAGCGTTTTGTGGGAACTGAATTTATATTGCATGTCCAAGACTCCAATATGGGCATATACCATTGGTGTGTCCGGATGTCCCTGTACAACCGCCATGTTGTATTGTTCGTAGAGGTAATTCAATGATAGTTTAAATTCTTTACTTATTTTTTTACTAAGCTCAATATTTACGTCCGAATAATAAACAGTGTTGCCAATTTCAAAAAAATTAGAGGTATAGCCAAGCCCCGAACTTACCGGATTCATCTGGATACTATTCACCTGGCTCGTTTCAAGGCTTAATAAGGTTCCGTATTCTCCTCCTATAGCGGTGCCGGGCTGAAACTGATAATACATCTTAGCGGATGCTCCCATTTCGCCCAGATCCTGGGTAGCATAAGGATATAGTGTGGCGAGACGATAGGTGTATTGTTCAGAGATAGCGGGGAGATAGTTTATATTTAAGTCATTCAATGTTCCATTCCGATCGCTCCTGAAATCCATATTGTCCAGACGTTTTGCGGTTACGGTGAACCCAAATCCTTTCTTACTGTATCCACCTGTAAGGTATAAGGCCTGGCCATTTTTATAAATAAAATTGTTTTCAAGGGAAGGGTCGTTGGCCTTCAGAGCATATTCGGAATAAAAATTAAAACCTTCCCGGTGGATATTCATGCGCGCAGCGAATGCCCCGACATTCTCCGGAAGGTTGTATACCGGATCGTCTGCCGCCTGGTACTTGCTTACGAAACTACTGCCCAGCGTAATGATATTTTTCGAGTTGGCAAAAGCAGGAATTAATTCGTTTATGTTTACTTCCGCGTCAATGCCTCGTACAATGCCGGGGCCATTTACCCAATATTCGCGTTGCCGGGCAACGAAGGCCTTCAGTGTTATTCCATTTTTTCTGTATTTAACCCGGAAACCGTCAAATGCATTGTCCACTCCAAGACCTGGTTGAAAATAACCACGTAAGATCATCCCACTTCCAAATTGTTCATAGAAGCTACCCGCTGTTACGGTTAATTCATTTTTCACAAATTCGATATACCGATACATAATGCCATTGCCATTGTATCTCGGATCGTATCCCTGCAGGACGTCGGCATAGGATTCATACCTTAAACCTGCGTTAATGGGACCGTTGTTATATAGAAGATTTATGAAGGCATTGGAATTGATCTTTTCCGGAACCTTAGGTGCTCCGATCAAGGAATCGTGTTTGTAGGTCTGGGCATCGATCTCTACATTTCCGCTTAACCCAGAAGGAACACCTATCTGGGCTTCTCCCTGAAGTCCTAAAAAAAACAAGCCGCTTAAAAAAACAAATCCTTTAAAACTGAAATTCATGCGGGAGGAGTTACTTGGCAGAACTTATTTTCTTGATTTCTTCGTATAATTTATCTTCGTCTCCCGGATTATAAGAGGTATGTTGGGAAACGATTTCGCGCTTCCCGTTGATGATAAAACTATGGGGAACTAAATTTACACTCATTGCTCTTTGAAATTCTCCATTTGGATCAAGGTATACTTCGTAGTTCCAGTTGCGTCCATTGATGAAGGGTGCAACGTTATTCATGGTCCTGGCATCATCAACAGAAATCGCAATGACTTTTACCCCGGTTTCTTTTTGCCAATCACTATAGTTCTCATTGATCGCATTTAATTCTGCTACACATGGCTTACACCAGGTAGCCCAGAAGCTGATCAGAATAGGCTTTCCCCCATTGCTGAGAGAATCTGTACTGAGACTTTTCCCGGAAAGCGTTTGTACAAAAGCAGTTCCTATTTTGGGGTTATTGTCCTGTCCGAACAGGTAGCTTACGGCAACTAAAGCGATGATAAAAAATTTACATTTCATACTCTAAACATTATCCAGTGATCACAAAAACCTATTTGCTCCGAGCGCCAAATTAGAAAAAATCCAGACAGTTAGGGAAAAAATTATTTTACAATCAGCATTTTCTGAATTTTCACCTTGCTTCCCGTTGTTACAACGACGTAATACATACCTGGGGAATAGGTGTTAGAGTTAAAGGATATGTTCGTTGTGCCCGCTGCCATTTCCTGGTTAGTAATAATTGTTTCCTCCATTTCCCCTTTCGTATCCATCACCTGAATGGTTACTTTAGAAGGTGTTTCGAGGTTAATTGCAATGGTGGTGGAATTACTGAAGGGATTGGGGAAGTTTGTGAGTGAAATGTCGCTTTGCTTCTTCAGCTCATCTATATTCATGACATCTTTTGTGCTTGTTATATGTGTAGTAAAGACCCCTTTCCCATGGGTAGCCACTGCAACAAATCCGTCTGTGGTACGGTAATCAATCATGTCGCACACAACGCCGCCGATAGTATTGCTTCCCTGCTGGATCCATACTGTTGCCAGACCCATCAATGTGTCTGTAGCGTATAAACCAGTGCTGGTGGCTACCATATAAACGGTCCCATTGTTTACCGGGATAATGGAGGCCCAGCGACAGGAAGGCCCATCCCCGCTGCCACTCGAAAACTGTTCGAGATTTCCTGCCACCTTTGTAAAGGTGATTCCTCCATCTGTACTGTAGAATAAGCTGTACACATTATAATTGCTGTAAACGACCATTATATTATTGGCATTAAGAGGGTTTACTGTGATACAGGTAATGTATCCGTTTGTCGCAGCGCCTGCATTCGTCAGTCCGGTTGTCCTGTTTACGGGTGGTATAGCACCTGTATAACTGCTGGCACTATCTATTTTAAATAGTGCACCCGCACTGGTTCCATAATAGAGTCTATTGACAGGATTCGTTTTAGATATGGCAAGTGCTGAAATTGTTCCTGTGTTTATGGAATCCGGAAATTTAATCCAGTTCGTACTGATAGAATCATATTTATTCAGAAGAGGAATAGCTGAAAGATCATTATTTCTCCAAATGAAATTACCTCCAGCGAGGTACATGAGGTTATTGTTATTCGGATCAAGTAGATAAGGATTTACAAACAAATACCCTTTTCCGCCTATGGGATCAATTCTATTTAAGCCTGTAACGTTACCATTCACATCGAGCGATTCCTTAAAAATACGGCTCCCGGTAGTTGCAAAATAGTACATCGATTTATGGTCGGCAATGGCACAGTAATTACCATCACCTCCAGCGGGAAAGGTCCAGGGGATAGTAAGATCAGGTGAATTGGTAAAACGACTTCCATTATCCTGTAATCCTCCCGTTACCACATTATCTCCTGAAGAGGCATGATCCATTGCCACCGTAAAAAACTGGGAAGTTACATAGCCGCTGTCGAGTGAGATCCACTGAACGGTGTCCAGGGTATTGTTCAATGTCTTAAAAACACCTCCGTCATTTGAACTGACCATACTATTACTACTGGAACTAAAAAAAGCAAGGGCGTGTTGATCCGGATGATGATCCGGATACAAAGAGTTTACCGGAGGACCATTAAAAGAAGTAAGTCCTAAATGGTAACCACCAATTTGATGGACATTGTTTTTAGTTTTAAATCCGTCCGTAGAACGGTATAAATTGGTCCCACCTATGAAAACAATATTGGTATCTGTTGGCAACACTTTTACAAGCATGTCATAACCTGTGCCCTGGGTCTCGAAATTGGAAACCGTTTGGGTTCCTCCTCCCGGAAGATTAGAAGACAAGTCTGTCCAATTTCCACCTGCTCCTGAGCCATCACCGGAAACGTACCGGTATTTCCATAAACTGTTCCAGTTAACATTTCCCTTTGAAATACTATCTGCCCGGCCAAACCCCGGTGTATTCGCTAAGAAATAAACCTGATTTAAATCAGAAGGCGCGTAACCCATAACGATCCTATTATAGGTAGCTGGAAAAGAAATGGGTGTAATGTTAGTGAATGTTATTCCATCTGTTGAACGCCAGATACCCGATTTTGAACCTCCCGAACTAAGTGTTGCGTAAATGATTCCCGACGGTGTTATTACCAGATCCGTGTAGTCAGTGCTACTGTTTCCAGGAGTTCCGATAGCCGTATTCCAGGTATTTCCCCCATCCAGGCTCTTGTAAATACCCCCTATAACGGCACAATAAACTTCGTCATGAGCGGTATCGACAGGATTAACTGCGATATTCCAGATACCATCAAATGGATGAAATGATTGGGGCGCATTGTATACTGTAGCGCTGAGTGATGTCCACGTTATGCCACTGTCTAAGGATTTATAAACTCCGTTACCCTGATAATACGCACCCACCGCACCAGCGGAAGACCCTATGTTTTCACCGGTTCCAAGGTACCAAATGTTCGTTTTGTCTTTTCGCGGATCTTGAACTATGCAGGTGGAACCAAATGGCTCCATTGCAAGAGAGGAAACAGGTGTCCAGTTTTTTCCTCCGTTAACAGAACGGAATAAGGTGCCCGAAACAGAACCGGCAATAATGACATTATCGTTATTGATATCAATTGCCATTGCTCTTGTCCTTCCTCCTACATTCCAGGGACCGACCTGAGCCCAGGAACTTTGATTAAGCGTTCTGAGTGCACTATTATCTGATCTATCATCGCTGGGTAAGTAAGAAGCAAAAATTTGTTCTTTCTGCTGAATATGATCGGGAATCATTCCTGTAACCGGATCCTGTAGACGCATCTGTTCCCAGTCCCATAGACCGGCTTCTTCTGAGTCCATTGATTTTGAGCTCTTCTGATTTACTTCTTGCTTTTGCCTTATAATCCGGAGATAACTCGCCATAAAAAAACTCAGGGTAATTAAAAATCCTGCGGATAAAGTAAAAAGAGCTGCCTTTTTCATGATTGTGTTTTAAAAATTCAGTGGAGCGTTTTCTATGTGCTCTTGGATTACAATTTACGAATTATACTTATCAAAATAAGATGTCACTCGTTTTTCCTTACATTTCGTATCTTTGCGAACTTAATTTTGAAAAATGATATCTGTAAGTGGGTTGAGTGTTGGATTTGGAGGTTCCTTTCTTTTTGAAGACATTTCTTTTTTAATTAATAAACAGGATCGGATTGGTCTTGCAGGGAAGAATGGAGCGGGAAAATCTACTCTTTTGAAGATATTGGCTGGCCTGCAAAAGCCACAGAAAGGGGAGGTCTCGAAGCCGAATGAATGTACAATCGGTTATTTGCCCCAGGATATGGTGCATAATCTGGGCAAAACAGTTTTTGATGAAGCCGCCACTGCTTTTGATGAAGTGAAAAAACTGGAGGCCGCTATTGTGACCATCACCCATCAGCTGGAAACCCGCACGGATTACGAATCGGACGCTTACATGAACCTCATCACCCAGCTCAATGAGGCGCATGAACGCCTCGACCTGATCGGAGCTGGCGCTATCAACGAAAAAATAGAAATTACGCTTCTGGGACTGGGCTTTGAGCGCAAGGATTTTACCCGGCTTACGGATGAGTTCAGCGGGGGATGGCGCATGCGCATCGAGCTGGCCAAAATTTTATTGCAAAAACCAAATGTGGTTTTGCTGGATGAGCCTACCAACCACCTGGATATTGAATCCATTTTGTGGTTGGAGAATTTTTTAAGGAGTTATTACGGATCCGTAGTAATGGTCTCACATGATAAACGTTTTTTGGATAACCTGACCACACGCACGATCGAAATATCCATGGGTAAAATTTTTGATTACCGTGCCAATTATTCCAAATATTTAATACTTCGTAAAGAACGCAAAGATCAGCTGGATGCCGCTGCCAAGAATCAGCAAAAATACATTGATAAAACCCAAGGCTTGATTGATAAATACAGGGCCAAAGCTAATAAAGCTTCTTTTGCACAGTCGCTCATTAAAAAACTGGATAAGCTGGAAATTGTGGAGGTGGATGAATCGGACAATTCAAGTATTTATTTCCGCTTCCCTCCTGCTCCTCGTGGTGGGAAAGTTGTTGTGGAAGCTGATCAGGTGAAAAAACAATACGGTGAAAAAACAATTTTCAGCAAGGTGGACTTTATGATTGAGCGGGAAGAGAAGATTGCTTTTGTCGGACGTAATGGGGAAGGGAAATCGACCATGCTGAAATTAATTGTAGGCGATCAAGCGATCACGGAAGGTAAAATAACGCTTGGCCATAATGTAAACATCGGTTATTACGCACAGAATCAAACGGAAATGCTGGACCTGGAGGCAACTGTTTTTGATACGATTGATGAAGTGGCTGTTGGAGAAGTCCGGAAAAATGTGCGCAATCTCCTGGGTTCTTTTTTGTTTAGCGGAGATGATACGGAAAAGAAAGTGAAAGTATTGTCGGGTGGAGAAAAGTCGCGTCTCGCCATGTGCAAATTATTACTCGAACCCTATAATTTGCTGGTGCTCGATGAGCCTACTAACCATCTTGACATACGGTCGAAGGAGGTGCTGAAAAATGCTTTGATGAAATATGATGGAAGCCTGGTTATTGTTTCTCATGACCGGGATTTTTTGCAAGGCCTGACCAGTAAAGTGTATGAGTTTAAGAATGGAAATGTAAAACAACACTTTGGGGATATTAACGAATACCTGGAAGAGAAGAGGATTGAGCAGCTGATGGACCTGGACCTGAAAGAGAAGAAAGAACCGGGAATTAAAAAACCAGCGGAAGAGAACAAGGGCCTGGAGGAGAAGCAAAAGATGGAGAAGGAGTTGAAAAATCTGCAGACTCAACTTTCAAAGACCGAAAAAGAAATTGAAAGACTGGAAAAAGAAATTAAAGCATTTGATGAAAAGCTGGCCGACCCTGGACAGTACCAGGCAATTGTAAATGACAGAGCTCTTTTCAGCAAATATGAAGATTCTAAAAAGAGATTGGGATTGGAAATGATTAAGTGGGAAGAACTGCAGGGAAAATTGTCTTAGCTGGGTTAAAATAACAGTGCTATTTGCAGCGAAAGCAATCTTTGGTGTGATCGTCAACGATGCCAACGGCCTGCATGAACGCATAGCAGATGGTTGAGCCCCTGAATTTAAATCCACGTTTACCCATGTCTTTACTCATGGCGTCTGAGATTTCCGTTTTAGCGTGATATTCTGCTCTGTCTTTTGGTTTATTCACGATCGTTTTTCCCTGAGTAAATGACCAGACGTATTTATCGAATGATCCGAATTCTTTTTGTATCTCCAGAAAACGGCCGGCATTATTTATCGCAGCTTCTATTTTTAAACGGTTTCTGATAATTCCGGCATCCTGCATCAGGGATTCATACTTGCGTTTATCAAACTTTGCTATTTTCTTCGCATCAAAATCAGCGAACGCTTTGCGAAAGTTCTCCCGCTTTTTTAAAACAGTGAGCCAGCTTAGCCCTGCCTGGAAACTTTCCAACACTAAAAACTCAAACAGCACTTTGTCATCATGTACCGGTCGACCCCACTCTTTGTCGTGGTATTCGATGTACAAGGGATCTTGCGTTACCCAAAAGCAACGTTTCTTAGTTGTTGTTTGTCTCAATTTTAATAAAAACTGTTGCTTTAAATTTAGTTAATTTATACATTGCACAAAAGAAAAGAAATGAAGACGACTACACGAATATGTTTATTGATTATTATGACAGGTATCATCAACGGGCATTGCTTTGCCCGGCATGGTGGAAAAGAAGGTTATACGACAGCTTTCGGGTTGAGGGGAGGGCCTTTATATGGACTTACCCTCAAATACTTTATGGTTCCCAATAACGCGCTGGAATTTATCGTAGGTCAGGAAT
>JABDFG010000005.1 GCA_013286655.1 Bacteroidota bacterium | reverse complement strand
ATAGGTTACAAAACTTTGGTAGAAGGCGTGCGCGCATAATTTAATTCGTCCAAATTTATTAAATAATACGTCAATCCCGACATAAAATACTCTTCAGAAATTATCAACAGAAGGCGAATAGAGAGCGGCTTTTAAGTAAATTTAACAACGATGCAGTTTTCTCACTTACATGTTCATACCCAGTATTCCCTGTTGGATGGAGCCGCCGATATCGGCTCCTTATACAAAAAAGCAGTAAACGACAATATGCGCAGTATTGCGATAACCGATCATGGCAATATGTTCGGCGTATTTAAGTTTGTGGCGGAAGCGGGGAAATACAATACGCCCGATAATCCCAATAAAATAAAACCCATTATAGGCTGCGAATTTTACGTAGTTCAAAATCGTCACAAGCACCAGTTTACAAAAGAAGACAAGGATATACGTGCGCATCAATTATTGCTGGCAAAAAATCCGGAGGGATATAAAAACCTGATAAAGCTATGTTCTCTGGGTTATATGGAAGGCCTCTACGGTAAATATCCGCGTATTGACAAAGAACTTATTTTGCAGTACCACAAAGGTTTAATTGCGACAACCTGTTGCCTCGGAGCCTCCGTACCTAAGATGATTTTAAAAAAAGGCGAAGCAGCAGGCGAAGAGGAATTTAAGTGGTGGTCGGATCTCTTCGGGGAAGATTATTATATAGAATTGCAACGTCACGATATTCCCGAGCAAATAAAAGTAAACGAGGTCCTCTTAGGTTTTGCAAAAAAACACCAGGTAAAAATCATTGCCTCGAATGATTCCCATTATGTCGATCAGGCTGATTCCAATGCGCACGATATCCTCTTGTGCATCAACACCGGTGAAAAGCAAAGCACGCCTACCATGAAGGATTTTGCCGAAGACGATGTCATGACAAAAGACAAGCGTTTCGCTTTTTACAACGATCAGTTCTACTTCAAAACGACTGCTGAAATGACCGCCTTGTTTAGTGACGTTCCGGAAGCGATCGATAATACGAATGAAATCGTAGATAAAGTGGAGCAGCTGAAACTCAAGCAGGACATCCTGTTACCACACTTTAAAATTCCCCCTGGTTTCGATTCCCAGGATGATTATTTACGCCACCTGGCCTATGAAGGCGCTAAACAACGTTACCGGGAGTTAAGCCCGGAAATTGAAGAGCGTTTGAATTTCGAACTGTTCACGGTTAAAACCATGGGTTTCGCAGGGTATTTTTTAATCGTGTCCGATTTTATTAAAGCAGGACGTGATCTCGGAGTGATTGTCGGGCCGGGCCGTGGATCTGCTGCGGGCTCTGCCGTTGCCTATTGCATTGGAATAACCAACATTGACCCCATTAAATACAATCTTCTGTTCGAGCGTTTTCTGAATCCCGACCGCAAATCCATGCCCGATATTGATACGGATTTTGATGATGAAGGACGGCAGAAAGTAATCGATTACGTAGTAGATAAGTATGGCAAGAACCAGGTCGCACAGATTGTTACCTACGGTACAATGGCGGCCAAGATGAGTATTAAAGATGTCGCAAGGGTCCTTGATCTGCCGTTGCAGGATTCCAATATGTTAGCCAAATTAGTTCCGGATCGCCCTGGAATTGAATTAGACCGCATGCTTACCGCTCCTTTAAAAGGGGAAAAGAGTCTGGAAACGGTAGAACAACTCGGGGGAGAAGACCTGGAAAATGTAAAAAAGCTTCGGGAAATATATCAGGGAGATGATATCCAGGCACGCGTATTAAAAGAAGCCCAGATATTGGAAGGCTCCGTTCGTGGAACCGGGATACATGCAGCCGGAATCATCATTGCCCCCAAGGACCTGACGGAAATTATACCCGTAGCAACTTCCAAAGAAACCAATTTGTTAATCACCCAATACGATGGAAAAGTGATTGAAGATTCGGGTGTAATAAAGATGGACTTCCTGGGACTTAAAACCTTGACTATTTTGCGGGATGCCCTGCGACTGATCAAGCAGAACCATGATATAGATATTAACATTGATGAAATTCCCCTGGACGATAAAAAGACCTTTGAATTGTACCAGCGTGGAGAAACAAATGCGACATTCCAATTTGAGTCAGGAGGTATGCAAAAGCATTTGAAAGACCTCAAACCGGATAAATTTGAGGATCTCATCGCGATGAATGCTTTATACCGTCCGGGGCCTATAGAATATATCCCCAATTTTATTTCACGCAAACATGGCAGGGAAGCGATCTCCTATGATCTTCCCGAAATGGAGGAATACCTGAAAGACACTTATGGTATCACCGTTTACCAGGAGCAGGTGATGTTATTATCTCAAAAGCTTGCCGGCTTTTCGAAAGGAGATGCTGACGTACTGCGCAAGGCCATGGGTAAGAAAGACAGAGCTACCCTGGATAAAATGAAAAGCAAGTTTATAGCGGGCGCAACCAATAAAGGTTTGGCGGCAGATAAGCTGGAGAAAATATGGACAGATTGGGAAGCCTTTGCACAATACGCTTTTAACAAGTCACACTCCACCTGTTATGCATTCGTGGCTTATCAGACGGCCTATTTAAAAGCACATTACCCTGGGGAGTACATGTCTTCCGTACTTACACATAACCTGAATAACATTGATAAGGTCACTTTTTTTATGGAAGAATGCAAACGCATGGGAGTCCCCGTGCTGGGACCCGATGTGAATGAAAGTCAATATCAGTTTGCCGTGAATAAAAAAGGCGACATACGTTTTGGATTAGGCGCAGTGAAAGGAGTCGGAGAGGGGGCCGTTGTTGCCATCGTTGACGAACGTATGCTGAATGGACCATTCCTAAATATATTTGATCTTACCCGCAGAATAAACCTACGTGCTGCCAACAAAAAAGCATTTGAAAGCTTGGCCTACGCCGGAGGTTTTGATTCCTTCCCGGACGTACACCGTTCCCAGTACTTTCATTCAGAAAGTGGAGATGGTATTAGTTTTCTTGAAAAAGCCATTCGCTATGGAAATAATTTTCAGGAAGCGAAAAATTCCTCTCAACAGAGTTTATTTGGAGAAGCATCCGGCGTAATGGAGCCCGAGCCCAAAGTGCCTCAATGCGAACAGTGGGGAAGCCTCGAAAAATTAAAATATGAGCGGGACGTGGTCGGCATCTATATTTCGGGGCATCCCCTGGATACCTACCGTCTGGAGTTGACCAGTTTTTGTAATACAGCTATCGCCGATTTTCAGGACCTGCCCAGATTAAAAGGGAAAGAGATTGCTGTTGGAGGCATTATTACCGTTGCCAACCACCGTGTTTCGAAAATGGGCAAACCCTTTGGGAGTTTTACAATGGAAGATTACAAAGGCTCCTTTGAATTCATGGTCTTCGGAGAAGACTATGTAAAATTCAAAGCCTTTCTCGTGCAAGGTTTCTTTCTGTATATAAAAGGAAAAGTACAGGACAGGTACATGCAACCCGGCAATCTTGAATTCAAGATCAGCAGCATGCAATTACTTACCGAGTTGCGCGATAAAATGACAAAAAATTTAACGATACAGATCCCCTTGGCAGAACTAACCGATTCTTTCATCGAAAAATTGCTTGGAATTGTGAACGATCCATCCGGAGCAGAGCCACGCACGTGCTCCCTGCGCTTCGCTGTTTATGATAAAGAGGAAAACCTGGCGATTGAAATGCCCGCCCGGAAAATAAAGGTGAATCCAAGCAATGGATTGCTCGACACATTAGGGAAAATACCTGGGATTGCTGTCAAGTTGAATTGACTACTGTAAAACAGGTTACACTACATCTTTTTCAAAACCTCACAGGTTTTTTCCAGCATTTCATCCGTAAAATCAAGGTGCGTAACAAACCGGATAGATTGCTTACCAAAGTTGGACACCTTAATATTGTTTGGAGCAAGCCTGTTTGCAAAATCCTCTGCCTTCATTTTATCTGATAAGGTAAAAATGACGATGTTGGTTTCAACAGGAAGCATGCTCTCAACAAAAGGCAAGGCTTTTATAACAGTTCCCAAAAGCCCGGCTCTGCGATGATCCTCTCCCAGGCGTTCCAGATTATTATTCAGTGCGTAAATTCCCGCAGCTGCCAGGAAACCTGCCTGGCGCATTCCTCCGCCAAAGACCTTACGGATCCTTCTGGCCTGTTTGATGAATTCTTTGTTTCCCAGTAATACAGAACCTGCAGGAGCTCCAAGACCTTTGGAAAGACAAACCGAAACAGAATCAAATAAACTTCCGATCTCCTTTGGTTTATCCTTCGTTTCCCAAAGCGCATTAAAAATACGGGCTCCATCCAGATGGTAGTTGATCTTGTATTTTTTACAGACAGTTGCAATTTCTTTCAGTTGACTCAGGCTATAATAACTTCCTCCGGCCCTGTTGACCGTATTTTCAACGGCCACCAGACGGGTTTTAGTTAACCAGTCCAGGTCAGGATTTATATTATCTTCCACTTGTCTGGCGGAGAATCTTCCCCTATCACCGCTAAGCAATTTTGCCTGTGCACCCGAATTAAAACTTATTCCCCCTCCCTCATAATTATAAATATGAGCCGAGACATCACAAAGAACTTCATCACCTGGCTGGGTGTGCGTTTTGATTGCAATCTGGTTCGTCATAGTCCCCGAAGGACAAAACAGGCCTTCTTCCATCCCAAATAACTCAGCTGTTTTTGCCTCCAGCTCCATCACGGTAGGATCTTCTCTGAAAACATCATCCCCAACTTTCGCCTGAAACATAGCTTCCAGCATCCCCTTGCTGGGTTTTGTAACCGTATCACTTCTTAAATCAATGGTCATAGTAATTGTTTAGCTGCAATATTTATATAAGAGTAAACAAAACATATCTGAGTAACCAAATCCAAAATTCGTTACTGAAAATGCACAAGAATGAAAAAGTGTCAGATGAGGGTTATTGTTGTAATCCATAATGTAGAACCGGCCTTCTTCCGTCACCCGGAAATCTACCCGGGTCATTCCTGAAAGATTTAACTTTAAAAAGGAGTGCTTCGCTGTCTTTTTCAGCTCTTCGCTCAAAGAGGGATTGAATTTATCAAAGGAATAAAAAGTATACTGATCACCATAAACCTTATCATACGTTAAAAAATCACTTCCAAGGTTTTCTGTATTTTTTATTTTTATTCCAACAGCCATCGGAGTGAAAGGGTTTCCAATATCGAACAAGGGCACTTCAACTTCATAGCCTTTTATAAATTCCTGGACGAGAATAGGCTGTTTTAACGAATCTGAAAGAAAATGGATGTGAGTCTGAAACTCGTTTGTGTATTCGGAAACGGATTTATCAGTAACTCCAATACTGGAAGATTCGTAAGCCGGTTTAGCAATTAATAACAGATCTTTCAGAGGTTGTCCGTTTAACCATCCCTTCTCCCTGTCGTAATACCAGGTGCGGGGAATTGAAAAGCCATAATAATGAAGGAGATTGAACAAATGAACCTTGTTTTCAAGAAGGCAGGAAGTATAGGTATCATTGGAACAATTAGCGAGGTTGTATAAACTGCACAAAGAAGGTACTACTGCTGATCGGCTCTTTCCGGTTCCGGCTCCTGTCGAGTAATAAACGATGGGGTATAACGCACCGTATTTTTTAAAGCTATTATTCGAAAGCTTGACAATAAATTCCTGCTCACTGGTTGACAGATCAACTGTACAACCAAGGCTTTGGAAGCCCGTTGTAATTTCGTCAAGCTCCTTGTCAGAAAAATATTCACTTTTAACAGAAAAATTTTCGTAATCATTCGCAGCTTGATAATTTTTCTTTGTATTAATAACCAATAAAATGACGATGTTTTTTGCTTTGGATTCTACACTATTTTTAATCTGCTGTATGATTTTTTTTGCGTCTTCAAGGTAGTTGTCCATATGGAAAAATTAAATAATACTTTTGAGTCAGATATAATTACACCAAGGTAAAAATAATAACGGCAAATAAGTTATTGATTGAAGTAATCATATTGTTAAATTATAAATAGTTACATGTCAGGTTATACGATCGGAATTAGCTGCACCCTATTAGTTATTTGTTTGCATTCTTGGGCAAACATTTTTGATAATTATTTTTCCGCTAAAATATTCAAGAAGTTAACCACGCTTATTTTTCTTTCGAGTTTCGTTAATCTGTTTTTTCTGCCATTTGTTTTTTTTACAGGTCGTCCCGAAATGCTAAATCTTGCGTCTTTCGGCGTTGTTTTGCTTATTGCCTTATGCAATGTGGCATACCAATATCCCTATTATTGGTCTTTGCGAACCGCAGAAACTTCTGTAGTTGTTTCCTTGTTTTCTCTTGGAAAAATAGCAACCCCTCTTTTTGCTTTTTTTATTGTTGGAGAACATCTTCAAAAGGTTCAATACCTTGGCTTTTTTACTATTATTTTATCAAGCGTATTATTAACCATTGATTTTAAAAAGATCCGGTTAAACAAGGAATGTATTTACATGTTGATCGTCTCTGTTTTGCTGACAATACAGCTTGTTTTATATAAATATCTTTTTCAGCAATCGGTAAAATGGAGTAGTTCTGTTATTTGGGTAGCTATTGTTGACATGGCCATCGTTACCCTTTTCATGGTTCATCCTGAAAACTTTAAAGATTTAAAAAGTTTGACGGAACTCTCGAAAAAGCAAATTGGTTTATTTGTTTTAAATCAGTGTTTTACTTGGACAGGAGACATAATAGGTGTATATGCCGTTTATTTTATACCTGTTTCCTTGTTTGAAGGAGTTGAAAGTACCCAGCCTGTATTTGTACTGATTTTTGCACTTTTGTTCATTAAGAAAATACCACGATTATTTAATGAATATGTAGGAAAAGATAAAATTGCAAAAAAAATAGTGTTGTTTATTCTTATGGTAATAGGAACTCTTCTGATTATACTGCCAACTATTACCACAGTTGCCTGAGAAAATAAATGCAGGTCATTTCTTTCTCACAACCATCAGTCCATCCCTGACAGGAAAGAGAACTTGTTCGACCCGGTCATCGGCATGAACCTTGTCATTAAAAGCGCAAATAGCCTCTGTATCCTTGTCCATCTCCGCATCCTTTAACAAAACCTTCCCACTCCACAATACATTATCAGCAATAATAAATCCACCCCTTTTTAATTTAGTAAAAACCAGATCATAATAGGTGGAGTAATTTTCCTTATCGGCATCGATAAAGACCAGGTCAAAAACTTCATCTAAAGCAGGAATGATTTCTACTGCATTGCCAATCCGGTAATCAACTTTATGGCTAACATTGGCCTCTGCCAGGTACCTTCTGACCATTTTCTCCAGCTCTACATTAATATCAATGGAAATCAACTTTCCACCATCCGTCAATCCGTCGGACAAGCAGATGGCGGAATATCCCGTAAATGTTCCGATTTCCAAAATGCATTTCGGCCGGATCATGTGACTCAGCATTCGCAATACTTGTCCTTGCAAGTGTCCGGAAAGCATCCGGGGCATTAATACTTTTAAATTGGTTTCCCGGTTCAAACGCGCCAATACATCCGGTTCTGCTTGCGTATGTGCAGTGATGTAATCTTCCAGGATAGGGTCAAGAAATTCCATAACTTCCAGATGAATTATTAAAGCTCTAAAATAGCTGATATCATTGAGATTCAGACCCTATGTGCACATCGTTATTAACAGTGTTGCGTTTATAAGTTTACATCAATGCCCTTCCTTCCCTTTCTTTTTTAATGAATTTTAAACACCAGATAAGGACTTAGGTTTTAACACAATTCAATTCGTATGAAAAAAGTCATTTTATTGGTGCTACTTCTCTTTGTGCTTTCCGCGGTTCATACAGTGGCGCAGGACAACCCAAAACCTAAGTCAGGAAGGTTTACGAAAGAAGACAAAGGTTTGTATGAAACGGCCAATGGTTTTTACAAAGATGGAAACTTCATTCGGGCATTGGCTATCTATAAAGTGTTAACAGATAATTATCCGGAGAATGCCGAACTTAAGTATAAAACAGGGATTTGCTATATATATAAAACAGATGAAAAGGGGAAAGCAATAGAATTAATTACAGCCGCCGGCAACCTCAATCCTAAACTGGAAGATTATAATTACAATCTGGGACGTGCATATCATGCTAATTATAAATTTCAGGAGGCAATACCTTATTTTGAGAACTACCTGAAAGAGAATCCTTCGACCCAGAAAAAAAACCTGGCAGAACACTACCTGGAATATTGTAAAAATGGAGAAACGGCGGCAACCAATCGTACGAACATGATTATAGAAAACATAGGACCTCCTGTTAATACGGAAAATTCGGAATATGTTCCGATTCTGAATGCAGATCAATCCATTTTAATTTTTACTTATATCGGCGAAAAAAGTACAGGAGGCCTGATGGATGCGGGGTTCAATCCCGCTCCGGACGGTCAGTACTACGAGGATGTTTTTATAAGTTATAAGATCGGCGAAAAATGGACAGATCCCCAAAGCATTGGCGAAAATATTAATACCAAAGGACATGATGCCAGTATCGCGCTGTCTTTTGACGGACAAAAGCTCTTTATCTTCAAGAGTACACCTCAGGACAAAGGAGACATATATGTCAGTCAATTGAAAGGAGATGTATGGGGGAAACCGGAAAGATTAGGTCCAACCATTAATACCAACGCATGGGAAGGAAGTGTCTCCATGTCGACAGATGAACAACAGTTATACTTTGCCAGTGAACGTCCGGGAGGGTTTGGAGGCAGGGATATTTACAGATCACAAAAACAAGCCAACGGAGAATGGGGACCTGCGGTAAATTTAGGAGAAAAGATAAACACCAAATACGACGAAGATGCTCCCTTTATTCATTCGGACGGAACCACATTGTTTTTCAGTTCCAAGGGGCATACCAGTATCGGCGGGTACGATATATTTTCTTCCAGCAATAAGTCAGGAGAATGGTCAGAGCCTCAAAATATGGGAATGCCTTTGAACACAACAGATGATGATCTGTACTATGTATTAACTCCGGATGGAGAAACCGGATACTACTCTTCAGATCGAAAAGAAGGTTATGGACAGCAGGACATTTATGTCGTGACTCCCGGCTTGCCGGGCAACAAGCCGGTACTTGCCTTGTCCGTCGGACAAGTCCTGTCCGATTCGGTTCCGGTTGAAGCGAGCATAAAAGTGATGAATATGGAAAATGGTGAAGTACAAGGAGATTATAAATCAAATTCCACCACCGGCAAATACGCGGTAGCACTTCCCGCAAGTAATAACTATAAACTAGCCATTGAAGTAGAAGGCTTACCTCCGCATTACGAGTATATAAATGTGAAAACACTTGATAGTTATGTAACACTGCAGCAGGACATCCACTTATATACGGATACTTATATGAAGGCCCATCACATTGATTCCATTGGGACTGCTAACCTGCAAAAGAAGCTGGACGAGCAATTAAAAAAATATGTGGAAGAACGTAACCCTGAAGTTTATGAAGCACGCAAGTATAAGGATCTTTTAAAGAAAACAGGCTATCTGAAGAAAGACAGCGTCACATACGATGTAGATTTAGGAACCTATCAGACGGCATCAGATTTCAACCCATCCAAATTCAGCGATCTGGGTAAAATCGACAGTGTTAAAAATGCAAATGGCAGCACTACCTTCCACATTGCGGGATTTAACACGATGGATGACGCAGAAAATATTCGAAAAAAAGTAATTACAAAGGACAGTACTTTTAATACCGTTTCTCAACTTACGGTGAATGACAAAGGGAAGGACAGATTATTGCAGGATTATTACGCGGCCTATTATGCCAAAAAGGATTATACAGTGCCTACCGAACCAACGGTGATCAAGACCAGGCCTAACCCAATAGCAACAGAATCTGTACCTGAAGTTGTTACATCAGCTAAGCCGGGTTCTGCAACAATTTCCTCAACAAAACCACAACCTGTAATAAAGGAGACCGCAACTAAAGCCGTTTCTGAAACGAAAACAGAAGCCAGAGCAAAGGCACAAAAGGAAACTCGGAAAACAGAAGAAACTTCGGCAACAACTACTACTGCTTCAGCAAAAGAAGAAGGCACTCCCTGTGAAAGTGGGAAAACCTATGATTTTTCCGCTTTGGCCGGCAAGAGTCTGAATGATCCGGCAACCTACAATCTGTTAATGAACATAGCCGGTTCTATGTGTGTGGAAGGCATGACCTTTAAAGTACAGGTAGGAGCGTATCACCATCCGGAAAATTTCAAATACAATCATCTGAAAGGTATCGGCCGTAGTGTTGACCGTTACGACGCGGTCGGTGACGGGATAACACGTTTTATAACCGGGGAGTTCAACACGTTGAAGGATACGGAGAAATTAAGGCAAAAGATAATAGCCCTCGGCACCCGGGATGCGTGGATTGTTGCCACCTACAAAGGCAAACGCATGACCTTGGAAGAATTGATACCCCTTGGTTTCTATAGCAAAGGAATAAACTAAGGCGGATATCCCGCTTTTTTACTAATTTCATCCCAACTAATACAGTACCTTATGTATGCAAGTTACATTCTCCTCGCTTTAATCCTGATTATACTGTTCTCCAGTTTTGTAACAGTTCAACAAGGATTCATTGCAGTCATTACGGTCTTTGGTAAGTACCGTCGGATTCTAGCACCCGGTTTAAATTTTAAATTACCGCTCATCGAACAAATATACAAACGGGTATCCATTCAGAACCGTTCAGTCGAACTGGACTTCCAGGCCGTCACCATTGATCAGGCCAATGTTTACTTTAAAGCCATGTTGCTCTATGCTGTAATTGATCAGAAAGAAGAAACAATCGTAAACGTCGCCTTTAAATTTGTAGATGACCGTAGCCTTATGCAGGCCCTTATCCGGACAGTGGAAGGATCCATACGTGGTTTCGTGGCTACCAAGAAACAAGCGGAAATACTATCCCTGCGCAGAGACCTGGTAGAAGATGTAAAGCAACACATTGATCATACCCTGGAATCATGGGGCTATCACCTGATCGACCTGCAATTGAACGATATTACATTTGATGAAGCCATTATGACCTCCATGTCGCGGGTAGTGGCATCGAACAATTTAAAAGCGGCGGCCGAGAACGAAGGACAGGCACTGTTAATCACAAAAACAAAAGCTGCCGAAGCGGAAGGGAATGCCATTAAGATTTCTGCAAGTGCTGAACGGGAAGCAGCCCAATTGCGGGGACAAGGAGTAGCCCTGTTCCGGGAAGAAGTAGCCAAAGGGATGAGCAATGCCGCGAAAGAAATGCAGCAGGTAAATCTGGACGCATCGATGATCATGTTCAGTATGTGGACCGAAGCCATTAAGAATTTCGCAGAAGCAGGAGAAGGAAATGTCATATTTATCGACGGCTCGCCCGATGGAATGCAAAAAAGCGTACGCCAATTAATGGCCATGAGTCAATTGGATGGAATAGAGCGGGAGAAAGAGAACGGAAAAAAATTGGATAAATAGAAATTCTCAACGTACTTAAAAAGAACTCAATTATAGGAATCAATAATTTTGGAATTCAACGATTTTTTAATTCATTAATCACTTTTCCAGAACACCCATTCGGTTCCTGAATATTCAGCAAGTTGCAAATAGTGGTTGCGATATCCGTAATATCAATCGGATCATTGGTGCTGCCAGTCTTAATGCCATTCCCGTAAAAAATCAGGGGAACATGCGTATCATATTCATAAGGTGAGCCATGCGTAGTTCCTGTCGTTGATTGATTATCCGTCCAGTAAGGAAAATAATTAATCATCAGATCACCCGAACGTTTTTGATTAAATCCATTTTGTATTCTGGCTTTTAAACCTTCCGTCATTCCCCAGTTAGTAATGTTGAAAGAAGTAAATACATTTTCAACCCCCTTTTCTTTCAGCAAAAAATCGACCAGGGTGTTTTCCACATCTTCCATTTTTAGTTTTTGCTCAGCGATCATCGTATGATTAAGAAACACTTGTTGATTGGATACGGATAAAACCAGGCTATCGTGATACATAGCATATAAAAATGATTTTGTTTTTTTTATCAATTGGGCGTCATTAAAACTGCCTGCGGGAATACGGTGCTCTCTAAGAAATGTGGCGTTCTCAGCAGCTCCATGATCCGCCGTTAAAAATAAAAGCACCTGATCCCTTCCAACCCATTCATCCAGAAATTTTAACAATTCTGCCAGATCCCTATCCAGTCGCAAATAAGCATCCTCTGTCTCAATGGAATTAGGACCAAATTGGTGGCCAATATAATCCGTAGAAGAAAAACTGATAGCAAGAAGATCTGTCGAGTTACCTTTACCCATGTTTTCGGACTTAATGGTTGCTATGGCAAAGTCTTTGGTTATGCTATTTCCGAAGGGTGTGCTCCGCAACAAATTTAACTGCTCATTGGCCGGCATAAGATCTTTCAAATTATACGGAAACACGGGTCTGCTGAGACCTGCATACAGCTTTTCATAAGGATTATCATCCTTTGTGCTTTCCGAATACTGTTCAAGGGGTAAAAGCGTGTTCCAGGTATTTTCCAGGTAATGCCTGGGCAACTCCCGTTTATTAAATTCCTTTACCCACTCAGGTAATTCTTTCAAATAAAAGGTGCTGCTCATCCAGTTACCTGTGATGCCATCATACCAATATGCCGCATCAGCACTATGGCCAGCTGGCAGGATAGCTCCGCGGTCTTTAAGAGCAATGCCGATAACTTTTGACTGAAAATTATCCGATAACTTTAATTGGTCACCAAGCGTCGTCGTAAATAATCGCTCCGGAGACATTTGCCCCGATTTTTCACTTCCGCCAATTGCGCTAACGGTTTTATCTTCTGTACAATAAACAAAAGTGTTCGTTTCTTTGTCAAACCAGTTATTGGCAATGATTCCATGCACAGAAGGACTTGTACCGGTATAGACGGAGGCATGACCCGGTGCTGTATAGGTGGGGACATAATTATAATGAGTATTCTTACAGAAGAATCCTTCTTTGACTAAACGTTTAAAACCCTCGTTTCCAAATTTTTCCCAATAACGATCAATATAATCATAACGCATTTGATCAACAACGATCCCAACAACCAGTTTAGGTTGTTGGGCAAAAAGCATATAAGAGGACGAAAGAAAACAGCCAATCATTAATTGGAAGACGATCAGGAATACCCTGTTAAGAGAAAGAAAACGGATCAAGGTTTCAGTTTTTTGTGATAAAATAAATCAAAGAAAAACAGACAGAAATACTAATGAAAACATTCAGGAAAGCAGTCAGCCAATAATCATTTCGCATAAGATCAAGGGTTTCATAACTGAAAGCAGAGAATGTGCTGAATCCTCCGCAAAATCCGGTAACGATAAGCATTCTCCAGGTAGGGCTAATATCCGTTTTACTACTAAGAACACTTACCGTAATTGCCAGTAAAGTACAGCTTAATACGTTAGAGCACAAGGTAGCCAGGGGGAAGTTGAATTTTAAACGAGCTGCCAGAAGACCTAAAGAACTTGCAATACCATAGCGGGCGAGGCTCCCCAGGCCTCCTCCTATAAATACAGATAAAATATTGTTCATGTGGAACTTATTTTGTTCGCGAGATAAAGGTATAATTTGTCAACTAAAAGTGCCAGAATTATTCCTAATAAGGCTCCCGCAGCAACATCGGCGGGGTAATGGACGCCCAGATATATCCGGCTGTACGAAACAAAACAGGCCCAGACAAGTAAACAGGTAGCTATGTATTTGTAATACTTGTTTAACCGTAAGCCCATGAATGTAGCCAATGCAAACGTATTCGAAGCATGAGAAGATACAAATCCGTACATCCCTCCGCGATAGCCTTTAACCGTGTGGACAAGGGACTGAATGAGTAAATTATGGGAAGGCCGGTACCTTAAAAAAAAATTTTTAAATAAATGAACAGAAAGCTGGTCGCTCAATGTAATTAAAATTCCGACTGATAACAAAACGGATAAAGTCTGTTCCGGTTGTTTTTTATAAACTAAATAAAGCAGAAAGAAATAAAGGGGAAGCCAGGTGTATTCTTTGGATGTCCAGTACATCACGACATCCCAAAATCCATTGTGTTTACCGTTCAGATACAGGAATAGGGAAGTGTCGATATGTTTGAAAAATTCGAGCACAAAATAAGTTTAACAATTTATCTGTTTCCACAACACATCCTTCAATTCTTTTATTCCCTTTTCGGCATGCGATGAAAAAAACACTACCGGCACGGTCTTTTTTTCACGGAAACGCTTATTGAAATCTTTTTTGGTAAGTTCCATGAGTTCTTCGTCCATCAGATCAGTCTTTGAAATACCCAGTACACGTTGTTTGTCAAGGAGGTCCGGATTGAATTGTTTCAGCTCGTTGACGAGTATCTTGTATTCCTTCAGAATATCTTTTGTATCAGCCGGTACAAGAAATAGTAAAATAGAGTTTCGTTCGATGTGCCGTAAAAACCGGAGTCCAAGGCCTTTCCCTTCGTGAGCCCCTTCAATAATACCTGGAATATCTGCCATTACAAATGACTTGTAATCCCGGTACTTGATTATTCCAAGGTTAGGAACAAGCGTTGTAAAAGGATAATCCGCAATTTCTGGTTTCGCAGCAGATACTACCGAAAGCAAGGTGGATTTTCCGGCATTCGGAAAACCAACGAGACCGACGTCTGCGAGAATTTTTAATTCCAGGATAATCCATTCTTCTAAAGCGGGTTCTCCGGGCTGTGAAAACCGGGGAGCTTGTCTGGTCGGACTTTTAAAATGGTCATTGCCTAATCCGCCCCGGCCACCTTTCAATAAAATTTGCTCCTCGCCATCTTCCGTTATTTCAAATAAAACCTCACCCGTTCTTACATTTCGGGCAATGGTACCAAGCGGAACTTCCAGTATTTGATCCTCACCATCGGCGCCTGTTTGCAGAGAGCGTCTTCCATTATCCCCGTCCGGAGCCATGATGTGCTTACGGTATTTCAGGTGAAGTAAAGTCCAGAGCTGTTTATTGCCCTTTAAAATGATATGGCCGCCCCTGCCTCCGTTCCCTCCGTCGGGTCCACCCTTGGAAGTTTTTTTAGTTCGTAAAAAATGTACAGAACCTCCGCCACCCTTACCACTCTTACAACAAATTTTTACGTAATCAACAAAGTTTGAATCGGCCACTTCTTATCGTCTTGATTTTTTCTTTCCCGCAACCTTTTTAAGAGTGGCTTTTTTTACGTTTTTCTTTTTAGAATTTATTTTTTTTAGCACATTACTTTTTGCAGCTTTTTTCTTAGGAAGTGATTTCGCAGCCTTCTTTTTGGGAAGTGATTTTGCAACTTTCTTCTTAGGAAGTGATTTTGCGGCTTTCTTTTTAGGAAGTGATTTTGCAGTTTTCTTTTTAGGAAGTGATTTTGCAGTTTTCTTTTTAGGAAGTGGTTTCGCGGCCTTCTTTTTAGGAAGTGGCTTTGCAGTTTTCTTCTGCACAGCTATAGTATTCGTTATTTTTTCAACTTCCTTCTCTTGATGAGTTTCTTTTCGGATAGCAGGTGCTACTTTCACTTTTTCTGATTCCATTGGCAGAGGACTCTTGACACCGGCACTGGGGAAATTTTTTTCTTCAATGGAAGGAAAACCGTTTGTTTGTTCCGGGTGATAATTGGAATCAATCGTATTGCAAAGAGAGTTGAATATTTCATCAATGGTACCGACACCACTTACAGAATAAAATTTACGTTGTTTCTTATAATAATCCTTCAGCGGAGCGGTTTTGTTGGCATATTCGGCTATTCGGTTACGTATAGTGCTAATCTCCTGGTCATCCGTACGACCAAGTTCTTCACCTCTTTGTAAAATTCGTTTGATTAGTTCCTCATTGCTGATATCAAGAGCCAACGTCAGGGTAATCCCCATTTTTTTTGCATTCAGTAATCTGTCGAGCGCTTCGGCCTGAGCAGTCGTACGGGGAAAACCATCAAAAACAAACCCATTAGCATGAGCGTTCTGCTGTAGCTTGTTATTAATCATGGTAATGACAATTTCATCCGGCACCAGCATTCCCTGATCCATCAGTAATTTAGCTTCCTGGCCGAGTATAGAGCCCGAGGCAATTTCCCCGCGCAAAATATCACCGGTGGAAAGATGTAAAAGATGATATTTCTCAATGAGCCTGGCTGATTGAGTTCCTTTACCAGCACCCGGAGGTCCGAAAATTACAATGTTTAGCATGTGATTTATGATTTATAAGATGGCATGATGAAATAGTCCGCTCCATAATACACCATAAATTTATTGGGAATTTCCATACCTGCAAGTTAATTACACTGTTTTCTTGTAGATTTAACAAAAAAGGCGCAAAATAGCGCCTTTTTGCAATAAAAAATGTCTTAAACTTATTGGAGAGATATTTTCTTCTCCAATTCGGATATGTAGTTCTTGAACCGCTTGTCGGTATCCATGAGGTTATTTACGGTACGACAGGCGTGTAACACAGTTGCATGATCTTTTCCCCCACAGTGCATACCAATTGTAGCAAGGGATGATTTAGTCATATTTTTAGCGAAGAACATGGCAATTTGACGGGCTTGTACCACTTCACGTTTACGTGTTTTCGATTTCAGCAGATCCATCGGAAGATCGAAGTAATCACAAACAACCTTCTGGATATAGTCAATGGATACTTCACGCGCCGTATTTTTCACAAATTTATCAATCATCTGTTTGGCCAGTTCAAGTGTAATGGCCTTTTTATTCATAGACGATTGAGCAAGCAGGGAAATATAAGCGCCTTCCAGTTCACGGATATTGGTAGTAATGCTATAAGCAAGGTATTCCAATACTTCTTTGGGCAACTCGACCCCGTCAGCATACATTTTCTTTTCAAGTATGGCGATACGTGTTTCTAAGCCTGGCACCTGAAGATCGGCGGACAAGCCCCATTTAAAGCGAGACAATAAACGCTGTTCCATTCCCTGCATTTCCACAGGAGGTTTATCAGAAGTCAGTACAACTTGTTTTCCGTTCTGGTGCAGATGATTAAAAATATGAAAAAAAGCATCCTGGGTTTTATCCTTACCTGCAAAGAACTGCACATCATCAATGATCAGTACATCTATCATTTGATAAAAATGCATGAAATCATTGGTATTATTGTTTTTGATAGCATCTATAAACTGTACCGTAAATTTTTCAGAAGTCACATACAATACCGTTTTGCCAGGAAACTCTTTCTTTATTTCAATACCGATGGCTTGGGCAAGATGCGTTTTGCCAAGTCCGACACCACCATATATAAGGAGAGGATTGAAAGCCGTTCCTCCCGGTTTTTTCGATACAGCACCTCCTGCAGACCTTGCAAGGCGGTTGCAATCCCCCTCAATAAAAGTTTCAAATGCGTAATTAGGATTCAGCTGAGACTCGACATTCACTTTTTTCAGCCCCGGAATAATAAATGGATTACGGATACCCGCATTACCGGTATCAATGGGCATGGAAACAGAAGGGTTCTTAAGTTCTCTCTTATTGACAGTAGGTATTTTAACTGTATAGGGTTTTGCGTTGTAAGTGTTCTCCATGATGATGGAGTACTCCAGACGTCCTTCCGCACCTAATTCTTTCCGTACCGTTTTTTTAATTAAAGTAATATAATGTTCTTCAATCCATTCATAAAAAAACTGGCTGGGAACCTGAATTGTTAAAACATTCGCACTCAGCTTAACTGGTTTAATGGGCTCGAACCATGTTTTGAAACTTTGAGAACTAACATTATCTTTTATAATTTCCAGGCAGTTTACCCAAACCTTTGCGTAATCTTTTTCTTTTTCCATTCAAAAAAATCAGTAATTATAGTGAGTTAAAATTGTAGTCTTTCAGATTTGAAAATGATTTCATAAATATATAACAAGAAATCAGATTCGCGTTATAATGTTTAAACAAAAAAAAATTAATTTTTTTTTTCGGGCTTGCTTTTTTGAAAAATTTTCCAGGCGATGCGAAACCGTATTTCAGACATTTTTTTAATTCAACAAAAATAAAAGAACGCATTTTCTTTGTAGTCTTACATTTTTTACTTATCTTCTGAAACTCTCGTCAATGAAAGCTTTTAGCCCTTGTCGACTTCAAACGGGGTGCAATAATAGTAATTTATTCGTTACAACAAAACTTTAATCGGGTATTTTTTTTATTTGCTAAATTTTTTTTAAAATCAACATGAATAAAGATAAATTTCTAATTTAAGCACCTGTATTTTATCTGGTAAAGTATGTATGTTTCTGAAACAACAATTCGAGTGCGTTATGCCGAAACCGATCGCATGGGTTATGTATATTATGGTAATTATGCACAATATTATGAAGTGGGGCGGGTAGAAGCTTTGCGGCAATTAGGCTCCAGTTACCGTGCTTTAGAAGATAGCGGAATACTTTTGCCGGTACTGGATTATTCCATTAAATTTTTTAAACCCGCCTTTTATGATGATTTGCTGACCATTCAAACGACAATAAAAGAAATACCTCAGGCCCGCCTGAAATTCTTTTACGAAATTTATAATGCAGAAGGTGCAAAACTAAACACCGGTGAAACCACACTTGTATTTGTTAATCGTTCTACGAATAAACCCTGCGCAGCTCCTGGAGAATTTATTAAACAGATCAGTAGATTTTTTGATGAGCGAATAGCGAATAGCCAATAGGGGAAAAGCATCATTTTTTTATATTATTCGCTACTCGATGATCCTTAAAACTGTAAATAAATCGGCAAAACCAGATCAGCCTGCTTTACCTGGATCACTGCCCAAATAAAAATAAACAAGAGCGCTATTTTTCCAACAACCGGCATTTCCGATATCAGCCACTCCGTTTTTGCTTGTATCCATTTTGGAGTAAAGTGTATCAGGTAACCTAAAGCCATTAGGCTAAAGACAATCGGATAGGCTTTCAACATAGGAAGGAAAGCGCTCCCGTTAAAGTTGTCGCCGATTTGACACATCATCGTGATCGCATCGTGAAAAGTAGCGGCCTTGAAAAATATCCAGCAGAAACATACAAAATGAAAAGTGATGACGATGCCGATCAGCCGACCAATTTTATTCCAGACGCGGGATTCCAATTTCCAATTCTGGCGCTGGACTAATTTGTTTTTTGATCCCTTCACTAATTTATCAAAAGCTAATGCCACTCCATGCATCCCTCCCCAAAAAACAAACTTCAAACTTGCCCCATGCCATAAGCCACCGATCAACATGGTAAGCATCAGATTTAAATATTGCCGTATTTTTCCCCTGCGATTTCCTCCCAGCCCGATATAGAGGTAATCCTTTAACCAGGAAGATAAGGAAATATGCCACCTGCGCCAGAATTCGGTAATGCTTGCTGATTGGTAGGGCAGGTCAAAATTCACCGGAATTTTGAAACCCATCCATTGCGCCATGCCGATCGCCATATCGGAATAACCTGAAAAGTCACAGTAAATAACCAGGGCATATCCGTACACAGCAAATAAAGATTCAATTCCTGAATAACGGCTTGGATCATCAAAAATATACTGCACAAAATTGATATTGATATAATCCGATAGAACGACCTTCTTGAAAATCCCACCAAGAATTAAGTAAAGACCTCTGCCGATATCCTGTTCAGAAACTGCCAGATCCTGGCGTATTTGAGGGATAAAGTCGGATGCCCGGACAATAGGCCCCATGACCAGTTTTGGAAAAAACGACAGAAAAAACAAATAATCCAGGAAGCTGCTGACCGGTTTAAATTTTCCCCGGTAAACATCAATCGTATAACTTAAATTTTCAAACGTATAAAAGGAAATTCCGATGGGTAAGAGCAATTTCAAAGGATGAAGATGTCCCAGTTGCAGATCATTGCAGAGGTCTATAAAAAAGTTAGTATACTTAAAATAGCAAAGCATTCCAAGATTGATGACAACGCTGAAAAGGAGTAAGCTTTTTTTGGAAGCCGGGGTTTTAGCCCGGTATATCCAGTTCGACAAACTGAAATCAACAACTGCAGAAATAACAATTAAGGAAACATAGAGGCCGCAGGCTTTGTAAAAAAAATAAAGAGAGAAAAATGTAAAATAAAGTACACGAGTTAGTTTACGCTTATAAATAAACGGATAAAAAAGAAAGAAGATGAAAAGGAAAAATAAAAAGAAACCGCTGTTGAATAATAAAGGATTCTTTGCATCGTAGCTTAACGAATGAAGTATTTTAGTGTAATCTAAATGCACTATTCTTTCTTATACTTGGTGTAACCGGAGATAATAGCCTTATACATCAGATCGGCCTGTATCCCATAACCTCTGCCATTAAAATGCAGGCGATCCTTCGCGGTCAATCCGGCTTTAAACCATTTTTGCATGGAACCATATCCTCCCATCACCTCATACAGATCCCAATAGGCAATGTTGTTTTGCTGACAATAGTTCACAATCGTATTGCGAGCCTCCTGCATGTCGGGATTTTTGACCCGGCCCTTGCGTGTGCGTCGGAAGGAATCACCGGGAGTCGTCAACAGGAAACAGGCAGAAGGATTACTTCTTTTAATAGCCGTTACCAGGCTGTCAATATGCAGGTAAAATAAATGACTATCAAAACCCATTGCATAACCTTCATTGGTACCCATCGAAATAATCACCAGGTCAGGCTTTAATACAGACAATTGTTCTATGAAATACTGAGATTGGTTGTAATGCCGGTATTCAGCACCGTTAACGCCGATCATGTCATACACTACTCCCGGACAATTGTTTTCCAGCAACATACCATATATACGTGCACAAGTTTGAGACGTATTCCGGGGACAAGACTTAATAATAACGTGCTTATAGGGCTTGTCAAGCATAATAACATTGCTGTATTTGTCGGTGCTATCGTTCAGGTTATCAACATAAGCAATCTCCCGGTAAAGCGAATCATAAATCGCAAAATCGAAATTCTCTTCGCTCTTAGCATGAAACAAGGTGATTTTATTAAAACCATAATCCAGGTTCTCCTGGTCTTTTACTGTTAATTTTATTTCAGCCGCAGTATCAGTCGTTTCAATTGTTATTCCACTTACTCCGATTGGCAGCGCTTGTTTCGGAAAAGCATTGCGTTTTGCCTCCCAGTTCACATTCGTTGACGTTTTAAAACTCAAGGGTTCATTTGTTTTAGCAACCCGGTAAGGAAAAATTAAGCCCCTGCCTGCATTGCCGAATTCCCGTTGAAAATGCTGCCGCAATTCACCCGAAAAAAAATCAGCCTGTATATGCGAATCGCCGATATGAACAATGTTCAGTTTTCCCTCTTTCGTTTTTTGCAATTGGGATAATTTTTCATAAAACAGATGAAGTGCAATCTCGTCATTGCGAACGTGGCTGGAATCATGAACAATGAAGGGATACCTCGGAAGAACGGTGTCTGTTTGAGCGGATAAGGAGCAGACAGCGAGTAGCGAAATACTAAGCGAAGCGAGGTATTCATGAACTCTGACAAAACTAAATAGACGTTGTGAATAATAGCCAATAGCCAATAGGAATAATATCCACACATTGATTTTTAATTTTCGACTTTCGACTTTCAAACTTTCAAACCTTCTGTTTCTTAACATACTCCTTATAGTCACCCATCAATTGCTGGTACAGCAGGTCGGCTATTCTTTTCGCTCCTCTGAAATTGGGATGTGTATAATCCTTATTGGCCAGTACCGTATCCCCCTGCACCCATTTAACCATGGAGTTGTACCCTCCCATAGCTTCATACAGATTCCAGAAAGCAATTCGGGTTTTTTCAGCCACGCGCTTCTGAACCGCTATGACTAAAGGTACGGAAGGGTCAGTAATATAAGCACCGTCCTGGTAAAAACTTTTATCACCAGTGCTGATGATAAGAATACTTGCATTGGGCATGGCCGATTTAATATGGTTCACAACCTCCGTCATACCCTTTTCATACCAGGAAAAATCATTTACTTTATAATTCACTACATTGACACCATAATGAAGAATAACTAATCCATAATCAAGGTGATTATTTAAACCGGACAAAATCGGCAGAGGGATTTTAATAAGCGGCATACCCGAATTTCCCCGGAAAGAAAAATTATCCAGGCAGATGCCACTATCCCCCTCAATGCTGAATCCAAATACATTCACGCGATCCCGGCACCGAAAAAATGCCTGTATTGTTTGGAGGGGAGAACCCTTCACCAAAGAGAGTTCATTAACCGGCAAAGTCCCGGTTAGCGGCATTGTTTTTCTGGCAGCAGATACATAATTATTGTCACCCTCGCTTTTCCCATAAAACAAGTTCACATTGTAAAACTTGTCCAGGTGTTTTCTGGAAACGGCACTGTATCTGACCCAGCTTTCGCCAGAGAGATTCGTTGAATCAGTCGTTGAAGTAATTGCGGGAACATAATCGAATCCGGCAATTCCAAGTATATGATCGGCGGCCGGCTGATCCAGCAGACTAAAGGTTTGCCAGTTTCCTGAAAAAGTATGAAAAATAGTTTGCCGGAAACCTGCTACAATAGAAGTAATCGGCATAAATCCAACTCCTGTTCCCCCAAAAGTATCCTGGAAGGAAGTCCTCAGATCCTGTGTAACGAGATCCCCCTCAATCATGGAATCCCCGAAGTAAGCAATCCGTGTCTTCTTTTTTCGTTGATGCAGTTGAGCCAAAGATTCGAAAAAGTGAGCCAATGCAGGAAGAGAATCGTTCCCGAAATCAAAGATAGCTGCCGGATTAACCTTTCTCTTTTCAGGGGTGACGCGATCCGGTTGGGGAATGGAATCCCTAAGCAAAGGAGAGGTGGCAGGAGCATAAAGGTCGGCATCCTTTGTTTTCACATCAGCTAAAAGATCGATTTTTTTAAAGGAATGCCCCAGGATAATAAAGGAAGAATCTCCGAAGGATAGAGCAAATAGCAGCGCTACAACTGCCAGGATAATGATGACAGGTTCCCGGAGCTTATTAGAGAAATTCATTCAAGGGGAGCCTCTTTTTTTGCCGCAACATATTCATTAAGTCGCTCCGTAAGTAATTTAGACGTCGTATTAAAATAGCGTTTGTTTTTATAGGCGCCTACCCATCGCAGTCCGCTGATCACATTGGTGAGAAATAATTCATCCGCACTAAGTAAAACACTTTGAGCCAGGTTGATCTCATACACCGCTATGCGATTTTTGAATGCCACCTCTATTAGTTTTTTGCGAAGTATCCCATCCACACACCCTTCTGCTACAGGAGGAGTATAAAGCACGCCATTCTTAACAGCAAAAATATTGGAGTTGATCGATTCAATCACGTCCCCTTTGGTATTCATCAGTATGCATTCATCCAGCGCATGTTTTAGTTTGTAAACTCCCGCAAGGACATACAGAAGGCTATTTCCCGATTTAATAGCTGATAAACTGTTTTGTTGCTTTTTTACTTCGTTATAAATGTCAATGGAATAACCTTTTTGATTTAAAACATATTCATTTTCTTCGATCAGGTAAGCTTCCAAAATGAAAGAAGTGGAGTTTTCGGCGGGTGTATAAAACCCTTCTCCATTCCGGTAAACAGTCAGGCGGATACGGCCTCCCGATGAGATCGCATTCGCCTTAATCAATTCAGTAATATGCTGTTGAAAGAATTCCGGAGTATAATCCGGGGAAATGTCCATCTTGAGTGCCTGAATGCCTTTTATTAACCGGGAAATATGATCCTTCAGGAAAAGTGCTTGCCCTTCCATTACCCGGATAGTTTCAAAAGTTGAATCACCAAAACGAAATGCACGGTTGTCAACCTTTAACAGAGGTTCGTCCGACTTAATCAGTTTGCCATTATAGTTTACAAAGGATGACATAGCAGATACGAATTTAATAAATTCAGTGAATTTCAAACATAATTTCAGAAAGGGGAGTATTGGCCTCTATCAGCAAACCTTTTACGTTTGCTTTTTGTGCTGCTTCTATGTCGCGTAGTTTATCTCCTATGAAAAAGGAACGTGCCGGATCTATATTAAATCGTGCAAGCGCCTTTTCAATAAATAAGGAATCAGGTTTACGGCAAATGCATTTACTTACATCCGGATGATGGATGCAGTAGTAGATCTCGTCAAATGCAATGTTTTCTTTTTTCAAAACCTCCTGTAAATGTCGGTGAAGAAGTTCTACATCATTCTGCGTATACAGACCTTTGGCTATTCCGCTTTGATTGGAAACAACAATGAGCAGGTAACCTCTTTTGCGGAATTCTTTCAGCGATCCGATAAGCTCCGGCAAGATCTCAAAATCTTCCAGGCGATAAGTAAACCCCCGTTCCCGGTTGATCACGCCATCCCGGTCTAAAAAAATCGCTTTGTTCATAAAGAAAAACTAAGTACCTGGTGAATGAAATGCATGAATAATTCTTTCTTCAATACGAGCGTAAATACAATTCCATACACAGCTCCCCAGAAGTGGGCATCATGGCCCACATTATCCCTTCCCTTTTTTCCCATATACCAGGAATAAGCGAGGTAGCAGAAACCGAAAATGAAAGAAGGAATAGGAACGGGAATGAACATCAGGTACAAAGAGCTCAGAGGACTGATCAGGATGCTGGAGAACAGGATTGCCGATACAGCCCCCGATGCACCAAGTGCATTATAAGAAAAATCCTGTTTGTGCTTATAATAGCTGTATAAATTTGCTGCGGGTAATGCCGTCACATATAATAGTCCGAATACAAGCCCTGCATGGGCGCCAAAGTACTGCGTGAAATAATAGTTTTCAAGATTAGAGCCAAATGAATACAGTACCAGCATATTAAATAACAGGTGTGTAAAATCAGCATGGACCAGCCCATGAGAGAACAAGCGGTACCATTCATGATTGGCGTAAACAGCATGTGCATTGAACAGAAGCTTACCCAATAGCTCACGGTTAGAGAAAGCTAAAACAGAAACAAGAGAAGTTATACCAATGATAAGGTAAGTAATCATAAATCGATTAATTCGGGTATTCTACCCTTAAGTGATAAATACTGATTAATTTTTTCTTCACTATTTTCTTAATAGTCGTAATGTCCCGGAACGTTATATCAGCATTGATAAATTGATTCAAGTCAATCTGGTGGCTGATAATCCGTTCCACCAGTTCGTTGATGTTTTGTTCGTTATAGGATTTTAAACTTCTCGATGCCGCTTCTACGGCATCTGCCATCATAAGTACCGCTGTTTCTTTAGAGAAAGGGGTCGGACCCTGATAACGAAATCGGCCTTCTTCCATTTTTTCATCCGGGTGTTCCTTCTTGTACATTTTATAAAAATAGCCAACGTACGTGGTTCCGTGATGAGTTCGTATAAAGTCAATAATTTGCTGAGGTAGGTTATGTTTCTTAGCCAGCTCAATACCATACGTAACATGGTTGATAATAATGGCCGCACTTTTTTCATAATTCAAATCGTTATGAGGATTCATTTCAGCCGTTTGATTCTCTGTAAAATAAACAGCGGAGTCCATTTTCCCGATATCGTGGTACAAAGCTCCCGTCCTTACTAAAAGAGGATCCCCTCCGATCTGATAAATAACTTCTTCTGCGATATTAGCTACCTGCAGCGAATGTTGAAAAGAGCCCGGAGCTTTGGAAGCAAGCTCCCGGAGTAAAGGACTATTCGTATCCGACAATTCCATTAAAGAAACATCCGAAAGAAAACCAAATGTTTTCTCGAAAATAAAGATCAGGGGGTAGGAGAAAGACGTAAGCAATGCACTGATACCGAACCAGCCCGTAACACTCCAGTTAATGCCGGTAAAACTACCTTCCTGTACAATGTTGATGCCGATATACGAAATAATGTAAGCGGCAAATACCAGGACTGCCGTCAGAAAAAACTGGGACCGGTTGCGCAAACTGATCACACTGAAAATAGCGATCATGCCGGCCACAATCTGAACGAAAACGAATTCAAACCGGTTAGGAGAAACGAAGGCAATGATCAGGGTGGTAACGATATGAGCAAAAAGTGCCAGACGCGTGTCAAAAAAAGCCCGGATGATAACAGGCAGAATACAAAAAGGCAATACATATAAATTGAATTTATCATAGCTGATGGATGCATTCGCCAATGCCACCATCAGGACAATAAGAAACAGAATAAACGTTATTTTGGAATTATCCAGAAAAATATCCTTCCGGAACATAATTAAAAAGATGGCCAGAACCAGCAGGCAAAGCGAAACCACAATTCCCTGCCCGATAACGATTGAAAAATAGTTCACATTGCCACCCAGTTGCCGTTCGTATTCATCTTTTAACGATTCAAGTGCGATAAATTTTTCTGCATCCACAATTTCCCCTTTAAGGATAACAATCTGGTCCTTTACAAAACCTCCGTGAGTAAGAGAAATATTCCCCAGTTCCTGTTGCAGTTCCTTCTCCGATGTTTCCCGGTCCCAGGAAATATTCTGAGCGAGCGCGTTTTCCAGGATCGGGACCAACTTGCTCACTTCAGTTGAATTAAAAGCATTTAGTTTTGCTTTTAGAAAATCATCCGCAGTCTGAACAGTAAAAAAGTCACCCAGTTCATGTTCTTCCGCCAGATTCCCGGTTAATACATAAATACTGTAGTCAGGCGGTTTGGTTTCAAACGCATCGTTCAGCTGAATAATCCCCTTTTTGTAAAGCGAATCAAAAAGCGAATTGGCGAGGTAGGATAATTGTTGCTGCAGATGAACTGGTTTTCCGGAGAATTGCTTATTTAATTCGTTTTCGAGCTCCTGTTTTTTGAGCGGGTATATTTTTTTATCAAGCTTAAAATAATTTTTAGCATTCCGGTATACCTCCTCCTTTTCCGCTTTCAGCTGTTCATTGTTTTTAGCAACCGCAAAATCAAAAGGGGCGATAAGATCCGGAAAGTTCCAGGGTTTCCCTTTTAAATTATGAAAGTCATACTTAAATTTCCCCTGATGGGGAAAAACGCAAACGATCAACAGGATGCTAAATGCAAAAGCCGTCACCTTATAGGTCCCCGTATGATTGTGGAATAGCTTGGTAAAAAACGATCGCATTTCTGGTTATTTGCAAAACGAAATTACGCGTTTAAACTTTGAACCCGAAACTTTAATAGGTAAATTCACCCTCTTAAATTTTAACTCAAATTCAAGTATGAAAAGTGTATACATTGTTGCTGCGGTGAGAACCCCCATCGGAAGTTTTGGAGGAGTATTATCAACAATATCCGCTACTAAATTAGGAGCTATTGCAATCAGGGGAGCTCTCGCGAAGATTAAACTCGACCCCAAAGAGGTAAATGAAGTATTTATGGGAAGCGTTCTGCAGGCCAATCTTGGCCAGGCTCCTGCCCGACAAGCCGCTAAATTCGCAGGTTTGCCGGATAACGTAATTTGCACTACGGTTAATAAAGTCTGCGCGTCCGGAATGAAAGCTGTTATGTTGGCAGCACAAAGCATTCTGTTAGGAGACAATGAAGTAATCGTGGCAGGAGGAATGGAAAACATGAGCCAGGTACCCTTTTATACAGACACCTTGCGTTGGGGAAATAAATATGGAAATACGACCATGATCGACGGTTTGGCAAAAGACGGCTTAACCGACGTATACCATAACTACCCCATGGGGAATGCGGCCGAATTATGTGCTGCAGAATGCAAGATCAGCCGGGCAGAACAGGATGCATACGCCATTGAATCTTACAAACGTTCTCAGGGGGCCTGGGCAGCCGGGAAATTCAGTGAAGAGATCGTGCCTGTTGAAGTACCGCAACGCAAAGGAGATCCCCTCATCATTAAAGAAGACGAAGAATATAAAAACGTAAATTTTGCAAAAGTGCCCGAATTGCGTCCCGCCTTTACAAAAGATGGAACGGTTACAGCTGCCAATGCCTCCACTATGAATGACGGCGCTGCAGCACTGGTGCTGATGAGCAAAGAAAAAGCCGAGCAATTAGGTTTAAAACCCTTAGCGATCATCAGGTCATATGCTGATGCAGAGCAAGCTCCCGAATGGTTTACCACTTCACCCTCTAAAGCGATACCCAAGGCGATCTCCAAAGCCGGGTTAAAAATGGCCGACATCAATTATTACGAAATCAACGAAGCCTTTTCGGTAGTTTCTTTGGCCAATAATAAGGAAATGGGACTGGATGCAGCAAAAGTGAACGTAAACGGAGGCGCCGTTTCCCTCGGGCATCCATTGGGCTGTTCCGGCGCACGGATCCTGGTAACACTCATCCAGGTGCTGAAGCAAAACAAGGCGAAATATGGAGCTGCCGGAATTTGCAATGGAGGAGGAGGAGCCAGTGCTGTGATAATTGAGAATGTCCTTTAATTAGCCAATTAGCCAATTAGTCAGTTAACTAATTAGCTAATTTTTTAGTGATGGAATGGTGGGTATACTTATGTATCTTTTAAAACAAATTTTTTAGTAAACGCAGAAATTTGCTAATTTGTTAATTCACGAATTAATGACCTCCTTCACAAAAATGTTAGGCATAGAATACCCTATCATCATGGCCCCTATGTTCCTGGTCAGCAATACGGCGATGGTGATCGCCGCACTCGAAAGCGGAATTACGGCTGCTTTTCCGGCCCTGAATTACCGTACCGATCCGGAGTTGAGAGCAGCAATTTTAGAAATCAGGAGCAAGACAAATAAACCATTCGGGATCAATTTGATTGTCAATAAATCGAACTATAAATACCCCGGACAATTAAAAACCTGCATCGAATTAAAGGTGGATTTTATAATAACTTCTCTGGGAAGTCCGCAGGAAGTCATTGAAAAATGCAAAGGGACGGGCATCAAGGTTTTTTGTGACGTGGTGGATTTAAACTATGCCTTAAAAGTACAGCAACTTGGTGCCGACGCGGTAATTGCGGTTAACTCAAAAGCAGGAGGTCATGCAGGTAATATTCCTCCCGAAGAATTGGTCCCGTTGTTAAAGAAAAACCTGACCATCCCCGTTATCTCCGCTGGCGGTATCGCGACCGGCCAGCAGCTAAAACAAGGGCTGGCACTTGGAGCCGATGCATTTTCCATAGGAACCCTATTTATCGCATCAGAGGAATCACCCGTTTCAAAGGAATACAAAGATGCACTCATTCATTACGGAGCAAAAGACATCGTACGAACAACAAAACTATCAGGTTCAGCCCTCACCGTGATAAATACACCCTATGTACAAAGCCTGGGCACCAAAGCCAGTTTCCTGGAAAAGCTGATGCACAGCAACAAATGGTTGAAAAAATACATAAAATTAATCCTCGCCCTAAAAGGCCTTCGGATGCTTGAAAAATCAGCATTAGGAGCCAGCTACAAAACGGTATGGTGCGCAGGACCCTCCATTGAATACATTCATGCTATACGACCGGTAAAGGAAATCATCGGAACGTTAATTCAGGAGGCAATGGTTAATTAGTCATTAATGGAAAATAGTTTGCAACTATTTGATAATCAATTTATTGAATAATGCCCCATTGGCTAATTGGCTAATTGGCTAATTTACTATTGTCTTATTCAATAAAATACCCGATATTTGCCCTCCCTAATAAAAAAAGGGAACTATATTTAATATTCAGGACCATGTCAAGAATTTGTGAAATAACAGGAAAAAAGGCGATAACAGGCCATAAAGTGTCATTCTCTAACCGTAAATCCAAGAGAAAATTTAACGTAAACCTGCAAACAAAAAAGGTCTTCCTTCCGGAAGAAAATAAATGGATCAGCATCCGTGTGAGCACTTCCGCTCTGCGTACCATCAGCAAAAATGGCGTAAGCGCAGTAGTAAAAGAAGCACGTGCAAAAGGATTTTTGAAGAAATAACGATTTAAAGCGTAAAAAAATGGCAAGAAGCAGAAACAGGATCCAGGTGATCATGGAGTGCACAGAGCACAAGGACAGTGGTAAACCCGGAACATCCAGGTACATCACCACCAAAAACAAAAAAAACACAACCGATCGTTTGGAATTGAAAAAATACAATCCCATTCTAAGAAAAGTGACACTTCACAAAGAAATTAAATAACAATAAGTCATGGCAAAGAAAGTAGTTGCAACATTAAAAAGCGGTAAAGGGAACAATTTCACGAAAGTGATAAAAATGGTTAAATCAGCCAAAACAGGTTCTTATGCCTTCAAAGAGGAGATTGTTCACAACGATCACATCAAAGATTTTTTGGCGTCTAAATAATATACGTTTATAATAATCTTGTTAAAGCTCCTTTCTCCAAGAAGGGAGCTTTTTTAATTAGACCTGGTTTTGCTCTGCAAAACGTAGTCTGTAGGTGCTTATTAACAAACAACAAATGGGGCTATTCGGTTTTTTTACAAAAGACAAAAAAGAAAAACTAGATAAAGGTTTATTTGTCACTAAGCAAAGCTTCTTTTCCAAACTGGCAAAAGCAGTTATGGGAAAAGCTACGGTAGACCATGAAGTATTGGCCAACCTGGAAGAAATACTTATCTCCTCTGATGTAGGAGTGGAAACCACCCTGAAAATTATTGATAACATTCAGAAGCGGGTAGAAAAGCAGCACAAGGTAGATACCGCAGAATTAAAGAATATACTCCGGGAAGAAATTGCAGCTTTGATGATACAAAGCGAAACAGCAGACACAAAGGGAGAGTTCCAGCTTCCTTCTGCAAAAAAGCCCTATGTTATAATGGTTATTGGAGTCAATGGCGTTGGAAAAACAACTACCATTGGAAAGCTGGCATATCAGTTCAAAAAAGCGGGGAAAAATGTAATGCTGGGTGCAGGGGACACCTTTCGGGCAGCTGCAGTGGAACAATTGACGATCTGGTCTGAGCGTATAGGAGTCTCGATTGTATCCCAAGGGATGAATGCAGATCCCGCATCCGTGGCATACGATACCTTGAGTTCCGCTCTTACCAAGGACATCGATGTGGTGATCATCGATACAGCCGGTCGCCTGCACAACAAAGTAAACCTGATGAACGAATTGGGTAAGATCAAAAAAGTCATGCAAAAAGTTATTCCCGATGCTCCTCATGAGATCCTGCTCGTACTGGATGGATCCACCGGGCAGAACGCCATTGAACAATGCAGGCAGTTCAGTGCAGCCACCGATGTGAATGCGTTGGCAATTACCAAGCTGGATGGAACAGCCAGGGGAGGAGTGGTGATTGGAATTTCCGATCAATTTAAAATCCCGGTAAAATACATAGGAGTAGGAGAGAAGAAGGAAGATCTGCAGGTATTTAACAAATACGAATTTGCAGATTCTCTTTTCAAAGACAATGCGGATCTGGCGAATTAATAAAGTATGAAAACCAAGACACTCAAGAAAAATAAAGTAAATGTAGTAACCCTGGGTTGTTCCAAGAACATTTACGACTCCGAAGTACTGATGGGTCAGTTGAAAGCAAACAACATAGAAGTAGAGCACGAGAGCAACGCAGGCGATGCAGGAATTATCATTATTAACACCTGCGGATTTATTGAGAATGCAAAGCAGGAAAGCATTGATACCATCATCCGTTATGCAGATGCAAAGAAAAAAGGATTGATCAATAAATTATACGTAACCGGTTGTCTGAGCGAACGGTATAAACCTGAATTGGAAAAGGAAATACCGGAAGTGAACGCTTATTTTGGAACCCGGGATCTGCCCCGTTTATTAAAAACATTAAAGGCAGATTACAAACATGAACTAATTGGAGAGCGACTGTTAACCACGCCCAACCATTTTGCCTATTTCAAAATAGCAGAAGGCTGCGATCGTCCTTGTTCCTTTTGTGCCATTCCGCTTATGCGGGGGAAACACCTGTCCGTTCCCATGGAGCAACTTGTTCAACAGGCAAAGACATTGGCAAAAAACGGAACAAAGGAATTGATTCTGATCGCTCAGGATTTAACTTATTACGGACTTGATCTGTATAAAAAACGCAACCTCTCCGAACTGCTGAATCAACTTTCAGATGTCGAAGGGATAGACTGGATCCGCCTTCATTACGCATTTCCGGCAGGGTTCCCCCTGGATATACTGGAAGTAATGAAAGGGAAAACAAACATCTGCAATTACCTGGATATGCCCTTGCAACACATTAGCGATGCCATGTTGAAAAGTATGCGAAGAGGAACCACCAAACAAAAAACGATCGACCTGGTCAATACGATCCGTGATAAAGTACCCGGAATTGCGCTCCGTACAACCTTGATCAGTGGTTATCCCGGAGAATCAGAAAAAGACCACGAAGAAATGCTGGACTGGGTCCGGGCGACCCGCTTTGACCGCCTGGGAATTTTCCCTTACTCACACGAAGAAAACACACACGCCTATTCCCTGAAAGATGACGTAAGCGCGGAAACAAAACAAGAGCGGGCAGAAGCAGTGATGGAAGTGCAACAAACCATTTCCCAGGAATTAAATCAAGAAAAAGTCGGAAAAGAATTCAAGGTTCTGTTCGATCGCAAAGAAGGTGATTATTTCATCGGACGAACAGAATCGGATTCCCCCGAAGTAGACAACGAAGTACTCGTAAAAGCAAGTAATTATATACGCATCGGAGACTTTAGCAAAGTCAGAATAACTTCCGCAGAACCCTACGACCTGTATGGGGAATTGCTGCATTAAATGTGATACGACAAATTTATGGAGTAGTAAAATGGATGCTTAAATGCTCATACAACTCCTTCACCGGCAATCCCATCACATTGAAGTAAGAACCCTCAATTCTTTCCACGCCGATATATCCAATCCATTCCTGAGCGCCGTAGGCACCGGCCTTATCATAAGGCCGGTAATTATTGATATAGTAATCAATCTCATCCTCCGAAAGATGTTTGAAATAAACTTTAGTAGCAGAAAAAAAACTATGCGTTTTCAGTTTTGATTTGAGGCAGACCCCGGTAAAAACCTCATGGCATTTTCCCGACAGAAGACGAAGCATTCGCTTTGCATCCGAAGCATCTACAGGCTTATTAAGTACTTGTCCTTCAATCCAAACGACCGTATCAGCCGTAATCACAATACTATTATCCTGTAGGGAACCTTCAAAAGCATCTGCTTTTTTCCTGCAGAGATACAGCGGAATTTCCTGTGCTTTAAGATGCGCCGGAAAAGACTCCTCCACATCTTTCGTTTGCACTTCAAAAGCAATTCCCAGCTCCTTTAATAAATGATGCCTGCGGGGAGATTTGGACGCGAGGATAATATGATAATGGGAAAACGTATAATCAGGCATTGTTCAGAAAGCTGTAATAAATAACCAGGGAATACAAAACACCTGTTAGCATAATCAGTTTACTTAAGCTATCCGGTAGTTTAAATTCTTTTGGAGCATCCGCCCTTTGAACAAGAAAAAGCAATAGAGCCAGGGGTAGTTGGATAAAAAAAAGCAGGTAAGTAAAAGAAAGAGTAGCCTGTGAATCGTATTGTCCTTTCTGAAGATATCCGATGATCAATATAAGAACAACGATCAGAAATGAAACAATATTTTTACTCGTTTCAATACCCAGTACAATCGGTACCGTGCGACACCCGAAAACCTTATCCCCATCCATATCCTGAATATCTTTTATGATCTCACGGATAAGATTAATAAGAAAAGCCAGGCAGGAAAAACCGAAGATGAAATTGAAAATAATTTTAAAATGAACCTCGAATGGGGGAAGGGTTAAGATTCTGTATTTTTCGGCAGTCAGTTGCAGTTCATAAAGTCCGGTAATAAAAGGAGTAAGCCCAACAAACAGTGCGACAACAAGATTGCCGATTAAGAATTGTTTTTTAAATTCAGTTGAGTAAAACCACAAACCCAATGCGCAGGCGGCATAGATAAAACTATAATGCCACAGACCCAGCTGAAACGATACCCGCATGGCAATCAGAATAGCAACTCCGCTGATCACCAGATGGGCCAGCATAGCCTCCCTCCGCTTAATCGTTTTATCAATGATTAATTGTAAAGGTTTATTAATGCGATCAATGTTGACATCAAAATAATCGTTGATGATGTAGCCCGCAGCGGCGATCATCACCGTCGCCAGGGAAAGAAAAAAGAATTGAAGTTCACTTACCTGGAACTGAAGTATCCTGGGATTCGTGATCTTATCCGGAAAATTTTGAATAAGCTGCTTGTTAATAAAACAATACATAGGATAAATAACCCCCCATCGCATAGCATACTGTGCGAGTGCGATGATCAAAAGATTGGGCAGACGTATGAGTTTACTAAAAGCAACAATTTTGCGCATACGACAAAATTACGGTTTATTTTTTCCAGGAGGTAAATTGGGCCGAAGGATATGCTGGCTGATAGCCCGGTACAAATTTTTCAGCTCCTTCTCAGAAGAAAGCATCTTCAGGTGAGCATTCATTACGACCCGATCATTTCGAATAGCCGGGCCGGTCTGCAACTCACGAGGAGATCCGTAATTGACCTTGTCCGAAGTTTCCCGTATCAAAGGCAGAAGCAATTCAAAGGGAAGATGATGTTCCCGGAGTATTTGTTCAGCAATAACATACATATGATTGCTGAAATTCCCGGCAAATACAGCCGCCAGGTGGAGGACTTTGCGTTGCTCAGAAGGGACAGTATGAACATGTCCGGAAACGGACCTGGCCACTTTTCGGATCCGCTGCTCGTTGGCTGCTGTATTCCCCTCAATGCAAAGAGGAACTGTTGTAAAATTGAGCAGTTTGTTTTTTGACAAGGTCTGCAAGGGATAAAGCACACCAAAATTAGAAGAAACACCTTTCAGGACAGAAATCGGAAGCGTGCCCGAAGTATGCACAATCAGTTGATGCTTTAAAGGCAAATGCTTGACTAGGGTTGCCACCACATCATCTTTTACAGCAAGGATGTATAAATCAGCTTCCGCCGAGATTTTTTTAAGAACGGTAACAGGCTGGGCCCTCAATTTAAGAGCAAGCGTACGGGCAGATTTTGTTGTCCGGCCATACACCTGTAAAATAGGATGCCCCGCCTTTTTTAGGGCGAGGCCTAATTGCGTAGCCACATTACCCGAACCCAAAAGTACAATAGTTGAAGAGTGAGATAACATAAATCCTTAATCCTTAATCCTCAATTTCTTCACTCGCTGCCAGATTGCTAATCCCGTGCCGATCACCATAATTACACAACCCATCCAGAGGATATTGATGCAGGGAAAAACAATAGCCTCCATCACAATAAAATCAGGCTTGTTAACATTTTTTTCCGCCAGAGAGATGTCAATTTTACCGGTTTCAGGAGTAATCTTCCAGAAATTCATTTTCAAACCCAGTTCAGGAACTTCCGCTTCAATAGGTTCCACCTGGTTATGATTAATCACATAAACCGGGTTGGCAATATAAATTTTCTTGTTAATATCGAATAGTTTAAAATGCGCTTCCACCGCTAGAACCGAATCGCCGAGGTGGTACTTGTTTTTATCAACCTTCGTATTAAACCCCTCCAGGACAATCAGGCTGTTCGAAGATGAAATCGTATCACCTACAGCCATCGTGAAACTTTTCGAAGTCCCGTATTCATTTCCCTCCTGTTTTTTTTCATCCAGTGTTTCATAATCCGCATACGTCACATGCGTATAAATATCCTTCTGCAAAAAATGCCGGGTGTCCGGTTCCGCCACATTTCCCATTTGAGCATTAATCTGCACAATAGGTTTTAAGGTAAAATCGTATTTTAATTTGCCATCGGGTTGTTTTTTATAATACTCCACATCAAAATAAATATTAGCTCCCAGTTTATGCTTCCCGGTATACGTAACAAAGTAATCCCCCATTTGCAAGGTGTCACCCACCTGAAGCAAAATATTGTTCCGGCCATTCGAAAGCTTCAGCGCTTCGATGTCCTTATCAGAATTATTATGAGAAATAAATTCCTTGCGGGAAGTAGAAAGGAGCGCTCCCAACAATACTAAACCAAAACCAATATGAGCTATGGAAGCCCCTGCCTTTTTTACCTTTCCACTCAAAACGAACAGCCAGTAATTCGCATTGGCGCAGATACAAAACAAAGAAGACCAAAGCAGAACAACATAAAAGGCCTTGCTGATTCCCATCAGAAGAGCGATCACAACCGCCAAAACAAGCGATAGAATAAAAGAAATCAGTACTTTCTTTACAACAGCTCTGATATCAGAGTTCTTATAATTAAAATACTGACCCGTAGCCAGGAGAAAAGTAAGGAGTATCGCGAACGGAATTTGCCAGGAATTATAAAACCCGATTGCATCCGTTGGTGGCGCCATTTTCAATTTAAAAAGTTTATTCCAGACCGGCATGGAAGTATTAAACATGATATGGAAAGAGGCGATCAGCAAAACCAATGATCCAAGAAAAATCCAGAATTCCCGGCTCCAGACAGCTTCCTCTTCCGCAACCTTGGGGAAATGTTTGCGATTAACAATAAGCAGGACAACAGCGAGTATCACAAAAAAGAAAAGATAAAGAAGCAACTGTCCCGACATTCCAAGATCGGTAAACGCATGCACCGAAGTTTCACCCAGAATACCACTCCGGGTAAGGAAAGTAGAATAAAGCACCAGTATAAATGTGGTGAACGTAAGGAAAAACGTGGTAAAGAGCGATTGTCCTTTATGCTTATGAATCAGCATAACGTGCGCAGCACCCACCAGCGTTAACCAGGGAACAAGGGAAGAATTCTCCACCGGATCCCAGGCCCAGAATCCGCCAAAGCTTAAGGCCTCATAAGCCCAGGCACCTCCCATGAGGATACCGGTGCCAAGAACCGCCATACCAATAAAAGCCCAGGGCAAAGCAGGCTTCTGCCATTCCTGGAATCGCTTCGTCCACAAACCCGCAATGCCGTATGCAAAAGGTACCAGGGTGAGGGCAAAACCAAGGAAAAGCGTAGGAGGGTGGATGGTCATCCAGTAGTTCTGAAGCAAAGGGTTTAAGCCCCTTCCATCCAACTTCGCCAGGTAGTCGGGATTTTGAAACAAGGGAATATTGGCAAAATCAGGATGCTGGCGAAGTAAAATGGTAAAAGGATTACTTCCGATTTTATAATCAAAAAGATAAACACCCAGCAACATAGAAGTCAGGAACACCTGCACAGCAGAAACAGTTGTCATAACGGGCGCTTCCCATTCCTTGCTTGTTTTGATCAGTATCGTACCAATAACAACATGCCAGAACGTCCATAAAAGAAAACTTCCTTCCTGACCCTCCCAGAAACAGGAAAGAATATAACGCATGCGCATAGCAGAATTCGAATGATGCCATACATATTCATATTCAAACAGATGGCCCTGCAACATGTAAAATAAGGTAACGACGATTCCAATAACCGCGAGTGAATGCAGCCGGAAAGAAACACGGGCCATCATTTTCCAGGCAACAGCATCCGGTTCGGATTTTGTAAATTTATTCGCGGAAATCAGGTAGGTGACGGCAGAAAACAAAGCAGCAACAAAAGCTAAAATCACACAAACATTACCCAGCTGTCCCGGAATCAATCGTTCACCAATATAATGTATGTCCAACTTCTTGCTGTTAACTGTTAACGATTAAATTTTTGTTTCAGAAGGCTTTCCATCATTGTACTTGGAAGGACATTTCATCAGGATATCATCTGCCTGAAATGCATCCCCCCGGCATTTGCCAATGATGACAATCTGTTCGGAACGTTCAAAATCCTGAGGTTTGCTTTTGTGCAGGACCACTTTCTTTTCAATACCGCCATTGTCCACCATATAGAAAGTGAAAAGATTCGCATCCGCTTTAGGGTCGTAAACGGTTTCTTTTTCCTTGTTCAATTTACCCACAACATGGTATTCCAAATCCGGATGAACACTCGCTTCCCTGAAATTGGCGTAAGTACTGGAATTAGACAAAGAGGCCATAATAGCCCCGATAGAAACCGCAATTAACAGAATACCGATAATATGAATCTTCTTCATGGAAAACAGGTATTATTTATTTTTTAATTTCCTTTTCAAGCTTAGACACTTTCCGGTCAATGCTGATGAGGTAGAGGATGATCCCTGAAAAAATAACCAGCAATACAGCCACCACTACATATATTTTTCCATTACTCCGCATGACATCCGCCATCTCAGCCGTATTTTGTTCCTGGGCAAAGACACTAAGTCCCATCATCATAATTGCGGTCAGCCCCAAATAATTTCTCATCGTGTAATTATAATTTTTGAATATTTTTTAGGCGGATCCGTAACGTCATAATCCAGGTAGCCAATAAAGTCCAGCCGATAATAGCCGGATAAAAAACCAGCCGAAGATTCCGATCCAGGTCATAGGTGTTAAAACCCGGGTTCCCGCCCTTGCCGGGATGAAGCGAATCCACATTGGTAAACTTAGGAATGATTCCAATAAACACAACCATCATCACATAAGCAAAAACATTGTAAACGGCAGCTATTCGGGCCCTTTTTTGTTCCTCCTCAACCGAACTGCGAAGCAGCAAATAAGCCAGGTAAGCCAGCATGGTAATAGCCGCGCCGTTCAGCTGCGGGTCGTTTGTCCACCAGGCCCCCCAGGTATATTTAGCCCAGATCGAGCCGGTAATAAGGCCCAAGGTTCCCAGCAATACAGAAACATTGGTCGCTTCCGCCGCCAGAATATCATTTTTAAGATCGGATTTCCGAAGGTAAAGAATACTGTTAACAAGGCCGACAGTAAGCAGGATCATCATGCCGAACCACATGGTCACATGAAAATACAAATTCCGGATCGTTTCATGCAAAACCGGAAGATGAGGAACAGGGCCAAGAAATCCCATAATAATTGTGTAAAAGAGAAACACAACAGCAACTATTTTCCACCAGTATCTTTTCATTTCTTCAATTTCCCAATTCGCTATTCGCTATTCGCTATTCGCTATTCGCTATTCGCTATTCGCTATTCGCTATTCGCTATTTAATCCCTCCAAAGGTACGGAAATAACAAGTAAGAAAGAGTCAGTACAATCAGATCTAACAAGCTCAAAACCAGCAGGTATTTATAGGTAACAGAAAGCGAAACCCCATCCACTGCATACTTGGAAACCTTTATTAAAGTAATCAGCAAAGGCATCATAATTGGAAAACTTAAAACAGCCATCAAGCTGAGGTTGTTATTGGTTTTTGCAGCAATGGCAGAAACCAGCGTCAGAACGGAAGAGATACCAATACTTCCCAGGGCCAGAGAAGCCATAAAAAGCACTTGGTTCTGAACAATATTTCCGATAAACAAAGAGTAACAGGCATAACAGACAAAAGAAATAAAGACCAGGAGCAAGGCATTGTAAATTATTTTTGAAAGAATAATGGCCTGAGGTCCCGCAAGCGTATAATAATACAATAAGAGACCCTTACTTTCCTGTATAAAACTTTTAGACACCGTATTAATTGCCGCAAATAATAGAATGATCCAGAACAAAGCGTTCCAGGTTGGAGGATCAACAATTTTCTGAAAAGACAGGTAACTTACAAAAACGGTAGAAGCAACATACAATAAAATGCCATTGAAAGCATACTTATTCCTGAATTCAAGTTTTACTTCCTTTGCCAGCAGGGCTTTAAGTTCTTTTATCAGCATTTGCCGGTATAAAGATACAATCTATTATCCCTATCTTTATGAAAATTTAAAAACAATGATTATGAAACACATACGATTGATCAGTGCATTATTAGTAATCATCAGCAGTGCTTTTTCGCAAGCACCCTCCCAAAAATCATTCTATGATTTTAAGGTAAGCTCCATTGACGGCAAAGCCTTTAATCTGAATCAGCTAAAAGGCAAAAAAGTACTGGTCGTTAATACCGCTTCCAAGTGCGGCAATACCCCTCAATATGCAGACCTGGAGAAATTATATGAAAAATACAAAAGCAAAAATTTTATCATCATCGGTTTTCCGGCCAATAATTTTGGCAAGCAGGAACCGGGAACCAACCAGGAAATCACTGAATTCTGTACTAAAAACTACGGCGTCACCTTTCCGATGATGTCGAAAATATCGGTCAAAGGAGAAGACATCGATCCGATCTACCAGTGGCTTACAAAAAAAGAACAAAATGGAGTAGCTGATGCCGAGGTCAAGTGGAACTTTCAAAAATTCATGATCGATGAAAATGGGAAATGGATCGGCACGATAGCACCCAAAGAATCCCCTATGAGTGATACGATCATTAAGTGGATTGAATCAAAATAATCCCATGAAAGTCGATATTCTTGCCATAGGGGCTCATCCCGACGATATCGAACTAATGTGTTCCGGCACACTGTTAAAACACATTGCACTAGGCAAGGTCGTTGGAATGCTCGACCTTACAGCGGGAGAACTAGGTACACGGGGAACAGCCGAATTGCGTAAGAAAGAAGCAGCCAAGGCCGCAAAAATTATAGGAGTTGCATTTCGCGATAACCTCGGAATGAAAGACGGAGCATTCCGGAACGACAGTGAACATCAGGTAGCGATCATAAAAAAAATCAGGCAGTACCGGCCTGAAATAATTTTATGCAATGCCATTCGCGACCGCCATCCCGATCATGGAAGGGCCGCCCAGCTCGTTTCAGAAGCTTGTTTTTATTCAGGACTTCGGAAGATAACCAGTACACTCAATGGAAAAAGGCAAGAGGCCTGGCGTCCGAAAGCAGTCTACCATTCCATACAGGACCGTTACATAGAGCCCGATTTTGTGATAGATGTAAGTCCCTTTGTGAAAAAAAAGATGCAGGCCATTTTGGCATTTACCTCTCAATTCTATAATCCCGGTTCAAAAGAACCCAACACGCCCATCTCCTCTCAATTATTTTTGGAAAGCCTTCATGCCCGGATGATTGATTTCGGCCGTACGATCGGCGTCAATTACGCAGAGGGATTTACCGTAGAACGCCACCTGGGTGTGCAGAATCTTTTCGATCTGATCTGATTCAAAAGTTGCGTAAAAGCATTTTTAAAATCTTCCCGGTTAATTCTGGAAAACCAATCTTGAGCAAATTTTTATTTGCAATCGGGTATAAACTGATTTAACTTCATTATAAAGGCTCAAGTAGAGCTCAAACGCAGGATAAATTCTAAAATCATGAAAAAAATAGTACTTTTTAGTTTGCTTCTGCCGGGTGCAGTTGTAAGTTTAAATGCGCAAAGTCAGGTAATAATAAGTCCGGCAGTCCCTCCTGCAGTGAATCAGGGCAGTACATTTACATTTACGGCTAATACGGGCGTAACCTGGTCCATGGCCCCCGGAAGCAAGGGTACTATTAATGCAAGTACAGGCCTCTATCAGGCACCTACGAAGGTTGTTGCAAAGCAATCCCATGGAGCATGCCAGGTTTTACCCAATAACCATATTTACAATACTAAAATAGACACCTTACCGGTAAATGCCAGCAGCACAAGTTGGATCGCACAAAATCCCACAGGGCAATTGCAGTTCATTGCCGGAGATGGGCTTCTGTATAACAATACGGACGCGAGTACGCCCAAAGAATGGATGCATTTTTATACTACCCCTTTAAGTGATGATTCTTTTCAAATGCCTCCGTATCCCGATGTAAACATAGAAGGTGGTTGGTTTATTCCACCCAATGCCGGTGTCGACAGGCATCTTTTATCGATCGATCACTCTTCTTCTACTTTTTATGAAACGTATAATTTATACCCTGTTGGCACCAATACTTGGATTCCCTGTCTTCCCTGTAATTCTGCCGCAGGCTGGAAATATTCAGGATCAAGCTACGATTTGCCGGCGAATGGATCAACAGATGCTGCAGGCATGGTTTTTTTACCCTTAAGTCTGCACATGCAGGAGCTTTTAATAGCAGCAGCAACAGGAGGATCTGTTAAACATGCGTTAAGAATGACCATGACAAATGCCCATTTAGCAGCTAAACATATCTGGCCCGCCACTCTGGAGGCCTTTAGTGAATCAGGATTAATACCTTATGGGGCCAGGTTCCGGTTAAAATCGAGCTTTGATACAAGTGGATATTCAGCGATCGCCAAAGTTATACTGATGCAGCTGAAGGATTATGGAGCAATCGTGGCAGATGGGGGAAATGACTATGAAATAGTTACGGATGGAGCTTTTGTTCCTCCGGCAGTAAAAAATGCTTTTCTTGAAATCAGAAAAGTAACCGGAGGAGACTTAGAAGCCGTCGATGAATCGGGCTTAATGATAACAGCCAATTCAGGTGATACAAAAATAGGAGCGGAAACGGTCATTGCTACAAGTACTACAAACAAAACCCTGAGTTCCCAGCAAAGAGTTGTCCTTACCGGGGTGACGGTGGGACTTGCGGAAATTCAAAGAAATATTCAGGCAGGGCCAGCCACATCTCCCTCTCAGCTTATCGGATGGGTAAACGGGGCAAGTAACAAAAATATAAACTGGACAATAAATCCGACATCAGGATTGGGGACGTTAACATCAACAGGTATGTATACCCCACCCACTGCTGTCAGTTCCGTTCAGACAGCAACCGTTACAGCAACAAGCGTGGCTGATCCAAGTGTTTATGCGCAAATGACACTGATGATCCTGCCTTCGGGTACCATCCGGATTGCTCCGGGCCAGACATCCGATTATACGGATACTCACGGTCAGGTATGGTCCACTGCCAGTTTGGCGGATGGTGGCTCTCCCTATTTCTATCAAGGTCCATGGCCGGCAACACCCGATATTAAGCTCTATAACCGCGGGTTCTATAGTACTAGAGATACCCGTTGGGATTTTACAGTTCCCAATGGGAACTACCGCATAACAGCGAAATTCGCCGACGGTGGTTTTGGTCAGGGAGCTCAGGTTATGGACGTGGAAAGCCAGGGCAAAGTAATTTATACTAACCTGGACATATACACAGCTGCGGGGGGGTATGTGGACACCGCTCGACCTTCAATTGCCCGCAAAAGTTGTAAACGGGCAACTGTCTTTCGTGCTACGGCCAGTCCATTCTAATTATCCGGACGTGGAAATTTCGGCTTTGGAAATTGAGCCTGATCCCGGAACACCGGCAATTGCCGTTTCACCACGTACCGCTAACATAGTAAATCTTGGCAATCAACGACAATTTTATGCAGTCGGAATGTTTACGAGTGACAGTGTCACCTGGTCTATAAGCCCTGGTATTGGATCCATTGACGCGCATGGATTATACAGGGCTCCTTGCGATACAATTTCTTCTGATGTGAATGTCGTAATAAAAGCCACGAGCATTTTGTTTCCTTCCATTTCAGATACCGTTACAATAAAAGTTTTAAAGGAGATTCCTCCGGTCCGTATGAATTGTGGGGGGGCTCAAATTACAGACGCATTAGGCCATGTTTGGGCTGCTGATTACAATTATTCCGACACTTCAACTGCCTATGCTTCTACTAATACGGTAACGGGTGTGCTGAATGGGCAGGAGAGCCTGTACCAAAGTTCAAGGTTTATTTACAGGTATCAGAATGGAACTTTCAGGTATGATTTACCCACCGCCAATAGCCCATACAATGTAACATTGAAATTTGCAAATTACAATGCAACGAGCGATTCCGTTAAAATGGATGTGGCAATTAATGGCGATACTGTTTTGAAAAATTTTGACATTGTTGCAGCAGCGGGTGGGGTCCAAAAGGCATATGATCAGACATTCAAAACCAGGGTGACGAATTGTCACATGCTTTTGGAATTCATTCCCAAATCAAAAACGGCTCTTGTTGGAGCCAGGATCAATGCGTTTGAATTTGAATTTGATTCAATGGCAACAACAGGTATAAACGAGCCAGCTGCCAATACAAACAAGGTTCTTGTATACCCAAATCCGTTTACCGGTAAAACAACGATCAACTATACTTTGTCCAATGGGTCCAATGGGGATATTGTTAGAATGGTCATTTATGACATCACCGGAAAGGAAATTACAACACTCGTAAATGCCGAACAATATGCGGGAAGTCATTCAGTGAATTTTGATGCGGAAGGAATAGCAGGAGGAATTTATTTCTATAGACTTCAAACGGGTAACACCGTTTCGAATGGGAAATTAATAGTCGTAAAATAGAATCAAAACAGACATTCGCTCTTTTTTTGAATAAAAAGAACATAATAGAAAACCAATTTCATTAATTTTTGTGGGCAATTAAGTAGCATTATTACCTAATTTTTTAGTGTATTAAATGCCTCCACGCGCGTATTCCATATTTTTAGAAAACCAATATTGAACAAATTATTGTTTGTGATTCCTTTTTGGTCGTTGTAAATTTAGTTAACTGAAAAAAAGTTGTAAATTTAGTTAACTGAAAAAAAACAAAATAAATTAACTAAAAATAAACAAAATGAAAAAAACAATACAAAATTTTCTCGCAACAGGACTTGCTGTAATAGGAGGATTTCTTTATTCTTCTCATATACATGGTCAGATAACGGGGCCTAATTACCCCTCGTCTGTTTCGGATAAAACAGGAAGCGGTGGAAAAAGATATGCATGGACTAATCCTATGAATGCGGAAGCGCTGGATAACAAGTATGCATTTGACAGTATTCCTGTTTATACGTTGGGTCCTAATGGATCTAATTATTCGGATTCTTTAAAGGCTTTGGGTTTTGGATTTGCCATTCAAAATGATGCCATAATCCAGGGTGTTACAGTTCAGGTAATAGGACATTGCAAATTGTATGGAACGGCAGGCGTTTCAGGTTATATCAATATGGTAAAACATAATGTGATCCTGGATTACCGGACTTCTGCGCTTCAGAAAGCCATTCCTCTTCAACAATGGCCTACCACCTCAACCACTGATGATACCGTCAGTACCGGTAATACCTGCGATAGTTTGTGGGGCGTAAATTGGTTGCCGGCTGATATTAACGACCCGACTTTCGGAGCAAGCTTTTATGTAGCAGGAAATAAAGCGACGGTGTATATCAATGCTATCCGGATAACGGTATGTTATCGGACTCCTTCAGGGATAGCAACAATGACCAGGACATCAGGTGCCGGATTACTGTTCCCCAACCCCAGCACCGGTATGGTTTATGCCGGTGTGATGGGCAAATACGAATTAATGGTATACGATGTTTGTGGTAAGGAGGCTTATCACAGCTTTTTAGAGGATCCTCAGCACGTTGACTTATCATTTCTCAGCAATGGTCTTTATGTTGTAAAGCTGGCCGGAATAAATGTGAGCAATACTCAAAAGCTTTTGATCCAAAAATGATTCATTATCCCCATCCGTCAGACTGGGATGGATGGGGATTTTAGTTTGACTTTAATCCAATTAAAACTACAGGCATGAAAAAAATTTATGTTTTCAGTATCGCTGCAAGTTTAACCTGTATTAGAGCGGATGCCCAGAAAACTGCGCCCTCCTTACGCGGCAATGGAATTACGTTTACCGAAAACAAGGGTCAGGTAACAGACAATCAAAAGCATGTAAGACCCGACATCCTGTACAAAGGGGATGGAGCAGGTGTGGATGTGTATTTGAGAAAAACGGGGGTCAGTTATGTATTGAGCAATCTTGTGGGATCAGAACTCATCCGGTACCATCGGGTAGATGTCGATTTTGAAGGATGCAATGAGCAAATACAAACGGAAACATCCGATAAAGTAGAAGGGTATCGCAATTATTATTACCCGCACTGCCCCAATGGCGTAACGCATGTAAATTCTTACAATGAAGTGCTTGTAAAGAATATTTATAAAAATACAGATGTCAGGTATTATGGCAAAAAGGAAAGCGGTTTGGAATATGACATCCTGGTAAATCCGGGAGGAGACCCTTCCGCTATTCAGCTAAAATACAGCGGTGCAAAAAGGATAGGTCTTAAAGATAATAAACTGCTGATCGAAACCAGCCTGGAACCATTGGGAGAATACATACCCAAAGTTTATCAGCAAATAAACGGGCAGAGGTTGGAAGTCAGTGCATCCTATGCCATTAACTACCCAATGGAGCCTGGTTCAGCAAAAGGAACACAAGCCATTGTTTCATTTAACGTTGGTAGCTATAATCCGGATTACACGTTGGTCATCGATCCCTGGGTGACTTACTTTGGAGGATCTAAAATGGATGAAGGTGTTTCAGTGACTACCGATTCGCTGGGAAATTCAATATTTACAGGTGCTACCGCCTCCCTTGATTTTCCGGCTACTTCCGGTGCATTTCAAACGGTGAATAAAGCTGGAAGCGTTTGTGCTTATTTCTTGTCGGGAGTTGGGAGTGATGCCTATGTGGCAAAAATGAGTGCCGGAGGGAATCTTGACTGGGCTACCTTTTTTGGAGGCACAGGAGGGGAAGGAGGTTCAGGTGTAGCGTGTGATGTAAACTCAAATATTTTGGTTGCAGGCATAACTACATCCAAGGATTTACCGGTTCAACTAAAATCCGGCTCGGGCTTTACCGTACAACAAAGCAAATACGGTGGAGGCGCGGACGATGCTTTTTTATTAAAATTAGACTCAGCCGGAGTACTGCAATGGGCAACCTATTACGGAGGTGCACTGGATGATTTAGGCTTAGATGTTGCTACCGATCGGGGTGGCAATGCCTATTTATATGGATCTACCACTTCAACGAATGCTATTGCAAGCTTTGGAGCTTTTCAGGGCTCGCTTAAAGGGGTGGGGACCCCAAATACATTTGTGACTAAATTCCTTCCGGGAGGCAGTCTGGGCTGGGGTACCTACCTGGGAGGATCAGGGTCTTCCGGTGAGATTCCGGGAGGAATCGCCTGTGACAAGGCTGGGAATGTTTACGTGGCAGGGACGACTTCTTCGAGTGATTTTCCTGCAACGCCCCAGGCGTATCGAAGCACTTATGTAGGAGGCGCTTTTGACGCGTTCGTTTTTAAATTCAGCCCGGGAGGCGGACCTGTATGGGGTACTTATTTTGGAAGTACTTCTACTGATGAAGCGAATGCCCTAGCGATTGACTCGAGGTGCAATGTATACATTGATGGGAGAACCAACGGAACAAGCGGCATAGCCACTAGCGGAGCTTTTCAAACGGCCTTTATACCAGGATCCGGCCATTTTGGAGCCTACATTGAAAAGTTTGACAGCAGCGGACATACCCGAAAATGGGGTACGTATGTCAGTGGAAACGCAACGGTAGCTATGCCCGGCTATGGTGATATTGAAACTACCGGCCTGGCCTGTGATAAGAACGACAATGTGCTGATTGCCGGGGACACTTACTATACAGATTTGCCCGTGACCTCCTGCGCATTCCAAACAACTTTTGCAGGTACGGAGGATCAGTTTTTTGGCACTTTTGACTCCACAGGGACTAACCTGTGCCTGGGATACCTGGGTAAGGGCAATTCCAGTAGCCCCAATAATGAAACTGCACTTTTAGGCTCCGGCGGCTATGGCGGTTGCATTGCGGTTTATGGCTGTTACCTTTACCTGAGTGCCTCTACAGCCTGTGATTACCCGGTAACACCCGGAGCGTTTCAGTCGGTCTGCAAAACGACTTCTCCCAATGAAACAGGTGCATTTGCCCAACTATATATAAACAGTTGCGGAGGACTTACCAAACCTTCCTTAAACTTCACGGCAGCATCGGCTAGTCTTTGCAAAGGTCAGTCGACTAATTTTACGCCCTCTTCCCTTGTAAGCACTTGTTCCAGCACACAAAGGCCCAATTATTCCTGGACCTTTAAAGGAGGTACTCCCGGAATCTCATCCAATCCAAATCCTGTAATAAAATATGACAGCACCGGAAGTTTCGATGTTAACCTGATTGTACAAACTTCCTGCTGGACGGATACCTTATTACTACCGGCTTATGTGAAGGTCACAGTTCCTTCTCTGAATTTCAGCCACAGCGACGTAACCTGCATCGGAGACAGTAATGGAACGGCAACTGTTTCAGTGAACGGAAACCCGCCCTATACGTATTCCTGGAGTCCGGGGGGCTCAACAAACGATCCAATTACCGGAACCAAGGCCGGTACCTACAAGGTAACGGTAAGCGATTCGAAAGGCTGCCAGTCATCAGACAGCGTAAAAATAGGAACGACTCAAACGACCCCGCTTATAGCAGGCTTTACCAGCAATCCTTCAGGATCTATTTCTGCGAATACCTCTGTGCAGTTTACCAATACATCAAGTGGTGCGATTAGCTGGCTCTGGAATTTTGGGGACCCCTCCTCAGGGCTAAAGGATAGTTCATCTCAGCAAAATCCAAGTCACTTGTTTGATGGAGTAGAAAAATACTGTGTGCTGCTCATCGTGAAGGATTCATTGAGCTGTTCCAATTCGGTATCGCAATGCCTGGAGGCAACTGAAATTTCAATTTTTGTTCCCAATGTATTCTCCCCCAATGGGGATGGATACAATGATACGTTTCAATTCACTGCTAAAGGAATCCAGAGCTTAACTTATGACATTTATGATCGTTGGGGATTATTATTGTTTAAAGGAGATGCAGTTAATGCAGCCTGGAATGGAAGAACACAGAGCGGCTCGATGGTTCCCGATGGAACCTACTATTACGTGTACAAAGCAGAATCGTATACATCAAAAGCGTATAACGGATCTGGCTTTGTTCAGTTGCTTGTTGGCAACAACAAATAGAAATCAAATTCAGATTGAAAACGGTATTCAAAATTCAGCTTTCTCTTTGTATTGTATTGTCCGGAATGCTAGTGCCTGTTAAAGGGAACAATGATCCATCCCTGAAAAACAAGGTGACAACATGGATGAGCAAGGGTAACCTTCATTTTTTGGAGAACAAAGGCCAGATGGAAGATCTGCAGAGAAAGCCAGTCAATGAACTGTTGTTTAAAGCAAGTGGGAGTGGGGTAGATATGTATATCACTACCTGGGGGCTCAGTTATGTTTTTACAAAAACGGAAAAGCAGGTAAAGCCGCAGCTTGATAATTCAACTAGTTTACCTGACCGCAGTGCACATAACCGGGAAAGTAAGCAGATCCTATACGATCGTGCGGATATGGAATTGGTCGGTGCGGACATTAAAAAAGAAAATATTGTTAGGGAATATGAAAATGAAGACCTTACTGACTATTACCTAAGCCATTGTCCGCAGGGGATACGGAATGTGCACAGCTATGAAAGGATTACGGTTAAAAATATTTATCCGGGGATAGATTGGGTGCTATACCAAAAGAATCAGGAATCAGGATTTGGGAAATGCGAAGCATTCATAAACTCAAATGGAGATAAAGGAAAGGATGCGAATAATAAGGATTTGAAAAATGAACAAGGACTTAAATACGATTTTGTGGTACATCCTGGGGCAGATCCGTCACAAATTAAACTCCGGTATAAATGGACGGATAAACCCTCCTTGCAAAAAGACGGTTCAATAAAAATAAGCACTCCGATGGGTGACATCGTGGAAGGTATACCAGTGAGTTATGGACAAAATAAAGAGCGTAACATAATCACCCGTTATGTTATCCATGGTAATGAAATAGGTTTCATTCTTGATAATTACCCTAAAGATGAACAGTTGACAATAGATCCGGAATTGACATGGGCTACGTATTATGGGGGCAATATAGATTCCGAGCCAAGTTCGATAAACAGTGATGGGATCCATGTATGGGTAATAGTTGCAATAAGCAATTTTGGATTTCCAACTATGAATTCAGGTGGGACAGCTTATTTTCAGGCAAATTATTTACCGGGAGGAGATTTTCTTATCCTTGAATTTGGCACCACCTGTGGTCAGCCTATCTGGGCTAGCTATTACAGTGGAGGATACGCAAATGTAGTTAATTCCTATTCCATTTTCAGTGACCAGGTGAATGTATGGGTGACGGGTATCACAGGAGCAGGATTTCCTACCCAGGCTGCAACTGGTGGTCCGGGAGTTTACAATCAGGCTACTTTAGCAGCAGGAGCAACTACCAATGCTTTCATTTTGCAGTTTAACTGCACTACGAATGCACGGATATGGGCCACGTATTATGGGGGAAGTGGAATTGATGTTGGAAATTCCATTAGCAGTGATGGGGTGAATGTATGGGTGACAGGAAAAGCAGGAGCAGGGTTTCCTACCCAGGCTGCAATTGGTGCTGGTCCGGGAGTTTACAATCAGGCTACTTTAGCAGCAGGAGCAACTACCAATGCCTTCATTTTACAATTTAACTGCACTACACATGCACGGGAATGGGCCACGTATTATGGGGGAAGTGGAGGTGATGTGGGAAATTCTATTAGCACGGATGGTGTGAATGTATGGGTGACCGGCACCGCGGGAGCAGGGTTTCCTACCCAGGCTGCAATTAGTGGTGCTCCGGGAGTTTACAATCAAGCTGCTTTAGCAGTGGGTGGAACTACCAATGCATTCATTTTGCAGTTTAACTGCACTACGAATGAGCGGATATGGGCCACGTATTATGGCGGAAGCGGCGGTAATGGAGATCAGGGAAATTCCATTAGCAGTGATGGGGCGAATGTATGGGTAACCGGTCAGACCTCTTCCGCAAATTTTCCAATTCAGGCTGGAGGTGGGTACAATCAGCCAGCACTGGGTGGGACTAAAAATCTGTTTATTTTGCAATTTGATTGTGCATCCAGCGAAAGAAAATGGGCTACGTATTATGGTGGAAGCGGCTTGGATAATGGTATGTCGATTCAAAGTGATGGAACAAATGTATGGCTATGTGGAGCGTCAACTTCAGCAGATTTTCCTACCATGAAACCTTCCTGTGGCTTTTTTCAGGGATCGCTTGCAGGAGGAAGCCAGGAAGTTTTTATTTTGCAGTTTAATACATCAGGGGTAAGACAATGGGCTACCTTTTATGGGATAGACCTGGAAGATGATTGGAGTATTATCAGCAGCGATGGGGTTAACGTCTTTATTACAGGAGATGCTGCTGAGATGAATACCTATCCCATCAGAAATATAACAGGTGCCTATTTCGAAGGAACAAATACATTGGGAGGAGGAGGACCAGGTGAAAATACGTTTATCGGAAAATTCAAGATACTTTGTCCTAGCCCTCCCGTTCTTTCGGCAGCAGGTGGCAACTCCATTTGCCCGGGAGGTTCAGTGACACTAACAGCCAGCGGAGCGGACAGTTACAGTTGGAGTCCATCTGCGGGCCTGAGTAGCACGAGTGGTTCACCTGTTTCTGCCAGTCCAAGTTCCAATACCACATACACAGTAATGGGTATTTCAAATATCGGTTGTGGCAGTACCGACACTGCCACAGCGACCATTACGGTAACCATTTCGCCGCTTCCACCACTGAGTGTAACCAGCGGTCCTCCCCTTACCTGCAACACAAGCAGTGCGGCATTAACCGGACTCAGTGCAGGAAATACAATGGTATGGAACGGAGGGGTGCTGGTTAATGCACCCAATCCTGCGACGGTAACAACAGCAGGTATTTATACAGTCATTGCAACCGATGTCGCAGATGGTTGCACGGCCGCAACTACGGATACGGTAAATGCGGTCCCGCTTCCAACTGTAACGGTACTCAAGGCCAGCAATACGTGTAAAGGGGAAACAAATGGAGCAATCACGCTTTCCTCTTCCGGAATAGGTGATACGTATGGCTGGAGCGACTGGGGAACAGGTTTAATGGTGACAGGTTTAACCGCAACAAACCTGGATACAGGCGAGTATACGGTAACCGTGAAGGACATATATGGTTGTACCGCTACAACAGCTGTCAGCATTACGCTCTTGCCTGATCCGGTTGTCACCGCAGGCACAAATGCAACGATTACAGAGGGGGAACAGGTGCAACTGATGGCAAGCGGAGGAGCTATTTATTTATGGACTCCGTCAGGCTCATTAAACAATGCAGGCATTGACAATCCCATAGCAACTCCCGATCAAACAACAAAGTATCTGGTAACAGTAACCGATGCAAGCGGTTGTTCGGCAATCGATAGCGTGTTGATAACAGTCATTGGTTGCGAGGCTTCACGGGTATTTATTCCAACTGCATTTTCTCCAAACGGGGATGGAAAGAATGATGTACTTTATGTGAGAGGTGCACTGTGTGCAACCCAGTTTCATTTACAGCTATTTGACCGCTGGGGAGAACAGGTATTTGAGACGACAGATCCAGCAGCAGGATGGAATGGGACCTGCCATGGAAAAGCGATGGAAACTGCGGTGTTTGTATATTATGTTAGGGCCACATTATCAAACGGAGAAAGTATCGATAGGAAGGGGAATATAACCCTGCTGCGCTGATGCGGATGCTGAATAAAATAGTTGCGGTTTACCTTGTCAGTGTCTGGACTATAATACCATTTTATGCAGGAAACGATCCTGTTTTGGAATCTACGGTCAATAGCTGGTTACAAAGCTCGGGAAGTCTTCGCTTTACAGAGAACAAAGGCCAGATGGCGGATTTGCAAGACGGCAATTCGGGTAAGTGTGTGACCGATAATAAGTTGTTGTTTAAGGTGAATGGTGACGGAGTTGATATCTATATTACAACCTGGGGCTTGAGCTATGTGTTTGCCAAAATAGAGAAATCTGTTATACCGCAACTGAGAAATTCTGCCCCTTTACCAGGCCGCAGTTTGCAAAATCAGGAACGTACCCAAATTCAATATTGCCGTGCTGATATGGAGTTGGCAGGGGCGGTAATTAAGAAAGAAAACATCATTCAAGAGCAGGAAAGCGAAGACCGGACGGACTATTACTTGCCCCATTGTCCGGATGGAGTGTTGAACGTCCACAGCTATAAAAAAATTACGATTAAGAATATTTATCCCGGAATAGATTGGGTATTGTATCAAAAAAATCAGGATCCCGGAATGGAGAAAGGCAAAGCATTCATGAACTCAAATGAAGATAAAGGAAAGGAGGCGAATAAGGAGGATTTGAAAAATACAGGGGGACTTGAATATGATTTTATTGTTCATCCGGGAGCCGACCCTGCACTTATACAGCTCCGTTACAGATGGACGGATAAGCCAAAATTGCAAAGAGACGGCTCTGTTAAAATAACCACACCTATGGGTGATATGATGGAGGGAATCCCGGTAAGTTACCAGGCTGACGATCACCGGACAATAGATACGCATTTCAGCATTCAGGGAAATAAGCTGGTGTTTAAAATAGGGAAGTATAATCCCGGTATGAATTTAATCATAGATCCAACATTGCAATGGTCAACCTATTTTGGTGGTTCTGTCACAAATGGGGGGGAAGACATTAATTCAATAAGTGCCGACGCAGCAAATGTATGGCTGACCGGATATTCCCTGAATACCGGATTTCCGGCTGGAGATACACTTAACCCAAGGGGAGGAGCTTATTTTCAGGGAAAGGTAATTGGTTCTTCAGATGTCATTATACTCCAGTTCAGCACCTGCGGCAAACTCATCTGGGCAACTTATTATGGGGGTAGTTCAATGGATCAAGGCAATTCCATCAGCAGTGATGGCACAAATATATGGGTGACAGGAGAAACACAATCAACAAATTTCCCCACGAAAAATCTGGGTACTGCATATAATCAACCTACGATAGGAGGAGTTTTTAATGCTTTTGTTTTGCAATTTCAAGTCAGTACCGGCAGCAGAACCTGGGCCACTTATTATGGAGGGAGCATCATTGATTTTGGTTATTCCATAAACAGTGATGGGTCAAGTGTATGGATAACAGGAGAAACACAATCAACAAATTTTCCCGTTAAAACTCTTGGAACAGCCTATAATCAAGCTGCGAAAGGTTCAGGAGACGCCTTTGTTTTGCAGTTTAGTTGCGCTACCGGTTCATTAACCTGGGCCAGCTATTACGGGGGAAGTGGCAGCGATATTGGTTATTCCATACAAAGTGACAAATCAAATGTATGGGTAACAGGCCTTACTACTTCAACTGATTTTCCTTTGCATCCCCTTGGCGGAGCATATAATCAAGCAACATTGGGAGGTACAGGAGCAACCAACGTATTCATCTTAGAGTTCAGTTGTGTGACCAGTACTCCGATATGGGCTACCTATTACGGGGGAAGCGGAGGCGGAGGCGTTTTTTTCGGTGATGAAGGGAGGTCCATTAGCAGTGATGGAGTAAATGTATGGCTGACCGGGGTCTCCTTTTCGACGGATTTCCCCACTAAAAATCCAGCTACTGGTCAATATTTCAATGGGATTAACAGCAATCCCGGCAATGCCGGCGGAACTGCATTTATTTTACAGTTCAATTGTGCCAACAGCAGCCTGGTATGGGGAACCTTTTATGGAGGAAGCAAAAGTGATATTGGCTATTCTATCCAAAGCGATGGATCGAATGTATGGGTGTGCGGGGCAACAAGCTCAACAGATTTTCCGACCCAGGCTTCTGTTCCTACCTGTGGATTTTTTCAAGCTGCGCTTGGGAACGGAACCCACCAGGATGTCTTTATTTTACAGTTCAATACATCCGGCATCCGGCAATGGGCTACTTATTTTGGAGTTGACGGAGAGAATGATGGAAGTTATATCAGCAGCAACGGTACAAGTGTTTTTGTAGCGGGAGATGCTCAGGGTCCTGCCGCAAGCGGAACCAGCTACAAACTTCAGTCCCTCGCCGGAGCATATTACAATACTACTCTTGGGACAAATGAAACATCCATCCTTGCGAAATTTAACATATCCTGTGCCAGTCCGGTTATCACCGTAAGTCCGAATACTGCTATTTGCAATGGAAATTCAACCTTGCTCGGGGCAAGCGGGGGGATCGACTATACCTGGAGTCCGGCTGCAGGATTAAGTTCTGCCAATGGTTCCTCCGTGACCGCAAGTCCTGCCGTTTCTGTCACCTATACCGTTACAGGTATATCTACTGCAGGTTGTGTTTCTCAAACAGCAACCGTAACAGTATCAGTTACGGACATAAGCGTAAGTGTTCATTCGACAAATACCTGTCATGGAAAAAAAGAAGGGACCTTGCTGGCCAGCGCGATTTCTTCCGGTTCAATTATTTCGTATTCCTGGAGCAATCATGCTTCAGGAGCGGGTCTTTCCGGTCTGGATACGGGTCAGTATACCATCACCGTGACAGACGCAGGAGGTTGCACTGCCACGGCTTCTGCAAGCATCGTGTTTTTCCAAAACTCACTTGTCTCTGCCGGACCGGATGCAGCAATAGTAAAGGGAGAAAAAGTTCAGCTGACTGCCAGTGGCGGGATTAATTATTTATGGACACCTGGATTCTCGCTGAATGATTCGACCATTTCCAATCCCATTGCGGATCCGTTTATGACAACGTTGTACCAGGTGACCATAACGGATATCGATCATTGCGAGACAATAGACAGCGTTCTCATCACGGTCAAAGAAGCATCCGAGTGCAACGCATTAAGTATCTATATTCCAACAGCCTTTTCACCCAATGGAGATGGAAAGAATGATGAGTTTCTTGTGCATGGAGCAACCTGCATGAATCAACTACATTTACAGGTATTTGACCGTTGGGGAGAGCTGGTGTTTGAGACTACAAATCCAGCGGCAGGATGGGACGGGACATATAACAGTAAACCAATGGATACAGGGGTTTTTGTTTATTATTTAGCAGGCACATTGTTAAACGGGCAAAGCGTAAACAAGAAGGGGAATGTGACCCTCCTTAGGTGAAACCTGATTATTCACATCTTTTCTTTATCTTCATTTGTGTTCATGAATACTTCGCATTTCGGTTTTTTTCTAAATCAGATTAAAAAACGTATTTCAAAAACAGAACCTGTTCCGGGATTAGATGTGATATCAATTTTTCCACGGTGTTGTTTAACGATTCTTTCCGCTATAGAAAGACCCAGACCCGAACCTGGATAACTCAACGCATTTTGCTGGCGATAAAACGGTTTGAAAACATTCTCAAAATCTTCCGGGTTAATCCCAATTCCCTTATCGCTTATTTGTACCAGCAATTCTCCACCCTTCTTTTCTAAACACACACACACCTCCTCCTTACCTGAAAATTTTATGGCATTTTCAATAATGTTGTAAAATGCGGAGTACAACATGCTTTCATTCCCGTTCAGAAAATACGATTCCGGGAGATCAGAAGCATAAAAAAGACGAATTTTACTGTCCGGAACATGTGTCTGCAGATCCTTTATAACACTTGCAAGCAATTGATCCACCTTGATTTTTGCAAACAAAATTTTATCCTCATCGTAATTTACCTTAGACAAAGACAAAAGGCCGTTCGTCAATTTATTCAATCGTTCTGCTTCCATTAAAATTACATTCAGGGCTTTTCTGTATTCTTCTTCAGAACGACTCCTGTTGAGTACCACTTCCACTTTACCCATAATAGAAGTGAGCGGTGTTTTAAGCTCATGAGAAGCATAATGTATAAACTGTTTTTGCGATTCAAAAGCCTTTTCCAGGCGCAGGAGCATCTGGTTAAAAGTAGTTCCAAGTTCCGACAACTCATCCTTGCTTTCATTCTCAGTCAACCGTAAATGAAGATTCGTAGCCCTTATCCGGTTCACCTGGTCAACCATTTCCTTCATCGGAAGAAGCAGTTGATTCGCAATGATTCTCCCCGTAACGATCACAACCACGATCGTAAGAAAAAAGTTAAGGATCAACACTTTTTTTAAATGATTAATCTTTTCGATGCCCATGTCATCAATTGCCGAAGTGATAATAACAAAATCACCTTGGTTATCCTGATAAAATATTCCCACCGATTGCCGGTCCCCATCTCTAAACTGCAGGTACCTTTCCTGGCGGATTTGATCAATAATAGTTATTGGAACATCCACGATTGGCTTTTCATCCTTGGTCAAAAGGTCATTGCTATGATCATAAATCACAATACCCTCATGATTCAGAGAATGAAGAAACTCTTTCTGGATGTGCTCATAAAGTTTAGGACTCAATTCATCCTTTTCGAAATAAATATTGGCAGCCACAAATGCCCTTTCTTTCAGGCGGGTATAAAACAGCTGGTCCGAATATTTTTTCGAAAGCGAGTAAATGTATAAACTGGAAAACACCAGGATAAATCCCACAATGAGGGAGTACACCAGGGTGATTTTTTTTCTTATTTTCATTCAGTAATTAGCAATGCGGTCAGAAACTTCGCTAGTTTTCTTTTAAGATATAACCCATTCCCGTTACCGTGTGAATTAACTTTTTGTCAAAACCCTTATCAATCTTGTTCCTTAAATAGTTAATATACACATCAACAATATTAGAACCCTTTTCAAAAGACTCCTCCCAGATATTTTCAGCAATATCAGATCTGGAAACTAAAACACCCTTATTTCGGAACAGGTAATTCAGTAAATAATATTCCTTGGGAGTAAGTTTAATCACCTGGTTATTTCTTTTTACACTTCGGGCATTAGTGTCAAGTTCCAGATCCGCAATTTTAAAAACAAGTCCCTTCCCGCTGTTTTTCCTTCTGCTAAGTGCACGTATGCGTGCCAGTAGCTCCTGGAATTTGAACGGTTTAACCAGGTAATCATCCGCACCCGTATCCAGGCCCTTGACAATATCATCGGAAGAAGACAATGCGGTCAGCATTAAGATAGGTGTTTGATTATCATTCGTCCTTATTTCCTTACAAACCTCTATTCCGTTGAGGTAGGGTAACATGATATCCAGCAAAACCAGTTCATATTGATTTTTTGCGAACAGACTTAATCCCATTTTGCCATCATAAGCAGCATCAACGCTGAAATGATACTCTTCCAGGCCCTGTTTAATGAAGGAGACAACATTTGGTTCATCTTCCACCAACAAAATTTTCATAGGCTATACCTTTCTTGATACGGTAAACAAGGTAATAAAAAAACTTTGCCTGGATGCCCGACTATGAACGGGCAAACAAAGCAAAGTTTCCAAACAAAACAACCAACTGCCCAACCAACAATAGCTGAACCCCTTTATTCTAAACGGGATGCATTTGTTTTTTTTCGGTAAGCCCATTCAAAAACCAATGGAAAAACCCAAAGAGAAAAAATCATAGCACACAAAATGCCGCCAATAACTACCCTGGCAAGGGGTCGGGAACTTTCAGAGCCAATACCATGCGAAATAGCGGCGGGCAATAAACCGATCGCCGCCATTAAAGCTGTCATCATAACCGGCCGGATTCTGGAATTCACACCCAACATAATAGCCGTATACAAAGAACTGCCGGGCCCTCTTTTTTTCTCCAGGTTCTGTTTAAACATCGTAATCAGCAATACCCCATCCTGGATACAAATTCCAAACAAGGCAATAAAACCAATACCTGCCGAAATGCTGAAATTAGTACCCGTCAGGTGCAAGGCCAAAATACCACCGGCAATAGCAAAAGGCACATTCGTAAATACCAGAAGCGCATCCTTGAAATTTCCAAACATACTGAACAATAATATAAAAATCACCAGTAAGCTGATAGGCACCACCATCGCCAGGCGTTTTTGAGCCCTTTGCTGGTTTTCAAAATCACCCTGAAAAGCCATACGGTAACCCCTTTTTAAAGTGACAGCAGCATTTACTTTCTTTTGAGCCTCTGCAATAGTACTTCCCATGTCCCTTCCACGGATAGAAAACTTAAGAGCAGAATAACGTTGGTTATCATCCCGGAAGATCAGGCAGGATGCTGTTTTTTTTGTGATCGCTGCAATTTCCTTGATAGGAACCCGGCTGCCGTTTTGAGTAGGTACCAATAATTCCCCGATCTGTTCCGGGGTTCTTCGGAACTCCTCCGGCAATCGTATGCGAACATCAAAGGTACGGATACCCTCATACAAGGTGCTGGCCGCTACGCCCCCTGGCCCGAGTCCGCCGATGGCCATACTCACTACCGCATTGGCGTCAGCAGTAGCCACACCATACAGGCCCATTTTTCGCTGATCCAGATTAATATCAAGCTCGGGCTGGCCGATATTATGGATAACCCCCAAATCGTCGATACCTTTTATGCGATTCAGGATCGTGTACACCTGGTTTATTTTCTCTTCCATGTAATTTAAAGAATCCCCGTAAATTTTCACGCAGATACTACCTTTTACGCCGGAAACCGCTTCTTCCACATTGTCCATAATAGGTTGGGAAAAATTAAGGTTGATTCCGGGAATAAGCGATAATTTTTTATTCATCCGATCAATTAATTCATCCTTCGTCAGTTTAGGATTCCAGTCCGATTCCGGGTACAAAATAATATCAAATTCATTATTATAAAACCCTGCTACATCCGTACCATCATCCGGTCTACCGGTTTGAGATACACAATACTTTACCTGGGGGAATTCCATCACCAGTGCCCTGGCCTGTTTGGAAATCTGAACCGATTTTTCCAGGGACATGCTGTAAGCCGTCTGAACACGCAGCCAGATGCTACCCTCGTTTAGCTCCGGCAAAAACTCTGAACCAAGATACTTGAAGGAGAAGATGCCCATGACCACCGCAACCAGGGCAATAATCATTACACCCTTTTTATTTTTAAAGGCCTTTTCAAAACCAAAAAGCATGAAACCCGTCAGGTGATGAACGAAAGGATTATGTTTCTCATGAACATTTTTTCTCAGCAGAATGCTGATGAGTACCGGCACAAGCGTTAACGTGGTGATCAAAGCACCCAGCAAGGCAAAACCGAGGGTATATGCCAGCGGAGAAAACATTTTTCCTTCCACTTTCTGAAAGGCGAAAATGGGTAAGAGGCCGGAGATGATAATTAGTTTTGCGAAAAAAATTGCCTTTCCTAACTGAGCGCCATTACGTTTAATAAGACCCAATTTGGCTCTTTTATTAAAACGCTCCATTCCCAGGGTATGCGCCTGATGATCCAGGATCACAAACATCCCCTCCACCATGACCACAGCACCATCTATGATAATACCAAAATCCACCGCTCCCAAAGAAAGCAGGTTGGCGCTCATGTGCATTAAGTGAAGACAGATAAACGCAAACAAAAGAGCCAGCGGTATAATGACGGCGACAATAAGAGTTGTCCGCCAGTTAAACATAAACAGAGATACCAATAATGTAACCAGCAAAATACCCTCAATTAAATTATGTAACACAGTATGCGTAGCATATTCAATAAGATCCGTACGGTCATAGTAAGGTATTATTTTAGTATCTGCCGGAAGAATGTACTGATTCAGATAGTCAACTTTTGCTTCTATTCCCTTCGCCACTTCAGTAGGATTTTCTCCTTTTCTCATGACAATGATGGCCTCTACCACATCCGTTTCATCCAGTACCGTATCCTTCCCATTCTTTTCGGCACGTTGGCTTTTGGCAACCCAGCCCAGGCGTGGCATATTCGAAATTTCAACCGTTGCAATATCCTTTACAAGCAGCGGAACACCATTGTTATTTTCAATAATAATATTTTTAATTTCTTCAATGTCGTTCAGTAACCCGATACCTCTGACAACAAAGGCCTGGTTATTTTGAATGATCATATCACCTCCCACATTGATATTGGTTTTTTGAACGGCCGTAAACACGTCCAAGGGGGTCAGTCCAAGATTCGCGAGTTTTCCGGGATCAACCTTTATTTCAAATGTCTTTGTTTTGCCGCCAAAACTATTGATGTCCCCGATTCCTGGTACACTCCTTAGTTGACGGTCAATCACCCAGTCCTGGATGGTTTTTAATTCCCGCACATCCCGAAAGCTGCTTTTGATAGTATACCGGTAAATCTCTCCGGTAGGTCCTATCGGAGGCTGTATAGCCGGTTGCACGTTACTGGGAATACTGGCATTCGGCAACAAACTCATCACTTGTTGCCGGGCGTCCCGGTCAGGAACATTATCGTCGAAGATGATTTTAACATACGACAGCCCAAAGATGCTGGTAGAACGAAGACTCGTTTTCTGCTGAACAGGATTCAAGGCAATTTCGATGGGAATCGTCACGAACTTTTCCACCTCTTCGGCACTGCGGCCGGGCCACTGTGTAATAATGTCTATTTCCGTATTCGTTACATCCGGAAAAGCTTCGATGGGCATCTGAATGAAGGTGTACACCCCGCCGATGATGAGTACCACTGCCGCAAACAAGATAAAATACTTGTTTTTCAATGAAAACCCGATAATACCTCTGAGAAATTTGATCATTGGATGAAGTTAATGGTATCTCTCGTTTTTTTAATTGTTTAATTCACTGTATATCTGCAGCGCATCCGAAGCGATAATCTGCTCGCCCACCGTAACACCGGCGGTTAAATAAGTTTTTGTACCCAGACTGTTTAATTTCTGCACAGGAGTAATTTCGGCCTTTCCCTTACCCCGGTAGACCAGCACATAATATTGACTGTGATCGAATATGATGCCGCTGGAGGGGACATAGATCGCCTCTTTGTTTTGAGTATTCGTTACCGTGACGCTGGCAAACATCTGCGGTTTTAACGCATAGTCCTCATTGTCGATGGAAACACGCACTTTCATAGCTTTGCTAGCAGGATCCAGCATTTCCATGATTTTGTCTACTTTTCCTTTAAAAATTCTGCCCGGATAGGAAAGCGTACTAACATCAATATTATCTCCAAGATGGATATTATTTACGTTTGATTCATAAACATTCGCCCATACCCATACATTCTTCATGTCGGATATCGTAAACAATGCACCACCATTATCCGCACGGATAGTTTGATCATTAGTAACTAATTTTTGCACAATAAAGCCGCTGATAGGAGCCTTTATGGCGAATTCACCCTGGGTATTTCCTCCGTTAATTTTTAAAACCCTTTGGGCCCGGCTCAACTGAGCCTTTGCCTGTTCTACAGTAATAGCTGCGCTCAGGGAGTCCGTCTTAGAAGCCAGACCGGAATGATACATGTCCACTGTTTTTTCGAGCATTTTTTCCGCCAATTGCAAATTGGTCTGGGCGCTGATCAGGTCATTGCTATATTGCGCCATTTCACTACTCTTGATAATACCTAGTACTTGACCTTCCTTTACATAATCACCCAACATCACGTTTATACCCTGAACGTTTCCGCTTACCAAGGGGAAAATATTTACTACATTATCCTGATTAAAATCCACCTGACCGGTCAAGGTGATCGAATTGATCAACTGTCCTTGTTTGACAGAATCAATGCGGATACTTTTTAACAGAGAATCCGAAATAACATAAGGTTGCCGTTCATCGCTGGTCTTGTTTTCAGTGCTTTTACACGATTGAAAACACAAGGATCCAATTCCGATAGTTAATAAAATGCAACTTATTCTGGTTTTCATTGGGATGTTTATTGATTGTAAAAATTAGTTGCCGTATAAAAATTTAAATCCTCAAAAGCCTGTATCCGATTATAGCGGATAGCATTGAACTGTAAAACATTTTGTTTATAGGAATCATAGAAATCAAGAAAATCGAGTATGCCGATATCCCTTTTCATATAATGAAGGACCACTTCCTGCATCAGACGTTCAAAATCGTTGGAAAATTTCGGATCCATTTCTTGAAAAAGTTTGTTTTCCGCTAAAGCTTTTTCCAACGAACGATTAACATTTTCACTTACGGTAAACTCCGTATTTTTTTGAAGAGCAATCGTATTATCAATCATCGCTTTTGCCATTTTAATATTCCCCTGGTTCCGGTTAAAAAAAGGAAGATCAATAGAAGCACCTATTCCATAGTAATTGCGGGCAAACCCTCCCGCCTGATCATACCCGGCGTTTAAAGTAAGATCAGGTATGGCCAATGCTTTCTGGTAATTGTAAGTAAGTTTGTTAATATCCGTATTCTCTTTGGCGATCAGCAGATCGGTGCGGTTACGGTAAGCAGAATTCAGGAGCGTATCCAATGTGTATTTAAAAGGATCCAGCTTATTGACCGCAGCAGTATCTATAATTGGGTCAATGTACACATTGCTTTTAACCAGTAATAACAATTTCAGTTCACTTTCCGTATCATTGATCTGATTGATCAGATCATTGTATTCACTTTGGAAGCTATACAACTGCGCCTTGATCCGGATAACTTCCCGTTCGGAAATATATCCCTTTCCATGTTGCTCGTTAAAGGCCGTTACAATTTGTCGCAAAGCATTAATTTCTGCAGAGTATACCCGGGCAGACTGCCGCAGGTAATAAACGTTAAAAAAAGTGGAACGCAGAGAATATTTTAAGGTCCTCAATAAATCAAAAAACTGGTATTCCGCGAGGGCTACATTTGCCTTGGCTATTTTAATCTGTTTGTTTCGTTTTCCGGCTAATAAAATAAGCTGAGACACCTGAACAGAATTTTCAGAATCCGTCAGTAAAATATATTTATGGTAGGAACCGGAGTATAAGCCACGAGAATACGCAATGTTGGGATTGGGAAATAACTTAGCCTGAATCACCAGGGCCTTCGTTGCATCAATCGAATATTTCTGCGCGAGTAACTGGAGGTTGCTATCAAGAAATATCTTTTCCACTTTAGGAAGGGTTAACCTTAGCGTATCCTTCTGAGCAAATAAACTGCTCAGGAAAGTGAAGCAAAAAAACACTACTAAACGATACCTGAATATCAAAACGTCCGGCCTCATGCGATACATAGCTCGCAAAGGTAGAGAAGGATTATTAGAAAGTCATTAGAAAACAGATAGAATACGAGGAATGCCGGGAGATTATTGTTAAAAAATGTTAACACACTATTTATGACTATTTCATATTAACAAACTGCAGCGGTAATTCGTAATTAGTTCTGCTGATCATGGAAATGATAGCCTGCAGATCATCAATTTTTTTTCCGGTAACGCGGATCTGATCATCCATGATCTGAGACTGTACTTTTAATTTGGAATCCTTAATATCCTTATTGATTTTTTTGGCAGTCTCCTTATCAATTCCCTGTTTGACAACAATGTCCTTTTTGATCATATTTCCCGAAGCTGTCTTTTCCTTACCCTCATCCAGGCATTGCGGGTTAAGTTTTTGTTTGATCATTCGCGAACGGATCGCATCAACAATAGACTCCAGGCGCATATCATCTTCGGTAAGAATAGCAATCACCATTGTTTTTTTATCCAGGTCAATGGTGCTTTTTGAGCCATGAAAATCAAATCGGTTTAAAATCTCCCGTTTAGCAACATTAATCGCATTGTCAAGCGTCTGAACGTCCGTTTTGCTGACAATATCAAAGGAAGGCATGGTCTGTTTATGAACTTCTAAACTACTAAAATTTTGATAGCGTATTTAGCATTAAGTATATATATTTACACGAGCGTAAATCAGGAAAGGTTTTATGGGAATGAATGACGAGTTTGTCTATGATATTTTGCAGGTGATGGAGCGGAACAATGTTTTGCTCGCATTTACTGGCGAATTTGATATACGGGTGGTAAATGCGCTGGTTAATTCAGCCCGGGGAAAATTAAGCAGCACAGAATCCAACCTGTCGGTCCAAAAAAAAGTATACAATGTAATGGTGGAATCCCTGGAAAGCATTATGAGACAATCAGCCGTCATAGAGGAGCAAGCCGGGACAACACCCCCATTTTCCATTTTCACACTGCATAAAAAAGGAAATGATTATTACCTGGTGACAGGAAATTACATTCAGACGCAACGTGTGGACGACATAAAAAACCTGATTGATAAAATCAATACCCTCGACAAAGAAGGACAGAAGAAAATGTACCGTGAAATCCTTGCCAATGAGGAGTTCTCAGAGAAAGAAAGTGCAGCATTGGGAATGATCGACATCGCAATCAAATCCGAAAGCCGGATGCAGTACGATTTTAAAAAAATTGACAAAGACCATGCCTTTTACGTTTTCCAGGTAAGAATACATAATAATTACACCTATTCTAAAAACTAAACTATGACTTCTTTCCTTATTGAAGCAACAGATATGACACCCGGTATTAAGTTTCTTCCGGAAAAACTGGAATTTGAAATTTCCGGAGAATCCAGACCTGAAAATGTCCGCAAATTTTACGAGCCCGTTTTAGAATGGTTGGAAAGCTATAAAAATCACCTGCTCACAGCTAAGCCCAATCACGCAGAAAAGCTCATATTTAAATTTAAATTTCAGTATTTTAATTCAACCTCCGCCAAATTTCTTACCTCCATTATAGGAAAGTTGGATTCAATTAAAGAGGAAATAATGCCAGTTGAAATCGAATGGTACTACGATGATCCGGATATCGACATGAAAAATTCCGGAGAAGAATTCTCGAAAATGTTTTCCGTCCCTTTTCGGTTTTTTTCAACACCCAACATGTAAGAACAAACCGAAAATTTTAAAAAAATGAAATTGCAACCCTTCATTTCACCCGCTACCGAAAGTACACCTCACGTTATTTTCGATCCGGAAAAAAACATATTTGAAATGAAGGGAGAATCCAGACCTGAAAATGCGAAAGCGTTTTATGATCCCCTGATCGAATGGATAAAATCATTCTGTGCCGCTACCCTGGAACAAAACGATCATTCTGCCCGACTGTTTTTCACGATACATTTTGAATATTTCAGTTCCTCTTCCGCCAAATACCTGATGAACATATTCGGCCGTCTGGAAGAATTACACAACAACAATATTCCGGTGGAAATCCGCTGGCTCTATACTGAAATAGACCTGGAAATGAAGGAATCCGGAGAAGAATTTCAAAAATTGCTGACCCTGCCCTTCCGCTTTGAAGTACTCATAGAATAACCGTATTCTCAAGAACTTCCAGTATTCTTACCATTGCCAGTGTGTCCATTTCGCAATAAGCCCTCAGAGCATCCCGCGTTTCAGCTATTTTGAACAAGTCCGTTTCCGTTTGCAGATTTTCAAAAGCGGCCATGGCGACACTACCACTGCCAATCTTCAGCGTACTATAATTCAGATTATCAACCAATGCCGGCAGAACATTTTTGATAGAATAAGAACCCTTCATCCGCGGATCGTAATAAAGTTTAGTTTCAAAAGGGAACATCAGGTCCTTTATCCGGTAGATAATGTAATCGATCGCATCATCGTATTCGGGAAACTGTTTTTTAAGGTTGTTCAGAACGCTGCGTTCAAACGTCGCGTTATAGGTCAATATATCCCCTGGGACAGCAGTGTGTTTTATCAACTGTTCAATAAATTGTTTTCGGGGATCAGTACCGGCTTCCGCTAGAAATTCCATATGAAACAATGTACTGCTTTTCGTTTCTTTAAAATGCAGAGAATACTGAAAAGGAATATGCTGGTATGGATGAGTGCCTGAATAGATCGGTACGGCCGGCATGATTGTTTCAAAATCCATAAAAAACAAAGGATAATTCACAGACTGCAGGAACTTTCGGATTCCCTCCCGGTCAATAATTGTTTTGTGATCAATAAGGCTCTCTACCTGGAGTCTTAATTGTTTGTTTAAGGGGAAGTTTGCAGGAATATCCTGAATGGTTTGAATACCTCTGTCGTACAACTGAAATAATTCTTCCTTGGCAGTACCACTCAGGTACAAGACAGAATTTTCAGGAACATCCTTCCAGCAAGTCCCCATAAAATCACAATTATAAGGATTCGAACAATGCTGGCCGATTTTTACATCCGGTTGTTCAGGGTGACTGGCAACACGGAGCAGACGTTCTAAATTTTCTTTTATAAAACCAGTATTTTGAACAGCTTCATTTTTAACAGAAGTAACTCTGAAAAGCTGATCATACTCCAGTGCACCATGCCGGGTATAATCCGTGTTGATATTAATAATACTGATATCCTGAAGCTCAATTCCCGAATTCACGATGATAAAATACTGAAGAGAAGCATCCAGAATATAAGTAGGAGAAATCCGGGTCGAACTTTTGACTTCGTAAGCATACCATTTATCATCACGCTTAACGAGTATATCAATAGCCACCAGTGTTTTTTCAAATACAAAGGCCGCTTCATATAAAATGGTAATACCCTCTCCGATCAGTTTTTGCGTCAGTTTAACCGATTCGGCAAATTTAAAAGGAGAAGAAGGAGTCACATCCACACCACCCGGAAAAAGTCTCCGGGCCAGTAAGCCCACATGCGTTCCCCTGCTGAAAATAGCTTGTTGTTCAGGGCTCACCTTATCCCGTTGCAGATAGAAATTTTTATAGAGGTATAACGATTTCGGGCATTGCAGCCCGCGGATAAAAGAAGATTTACTGAGAATATGCTTTTCCATTACTGCCCATCGGATTTGCGATCAAGGTGCAAATTGTTAAGCAGCGAAGTAATAAAGGACAAAACCAGGCTGAATACCAGCGCCCACCAAAAGCCTTTCACTTCAAAACCATCAATCAGCTTATCAGCGATAATAATAATGAATGCATTAATAACCAGCAGGAAAAGACCAAAACTGAAAATGGTAAAAGGAATAGTCAGAATTACCATTAAGGGCTTCACGATCGAATTCAAAAAAGCAAGCACCACCGCAACAAGCACTGCCGTTAAAATACCATCCACATGAACCCCGGGTAATAAATAAGCCGAAATAATAATAGCAAGCGAAGAAACAATCAGGTGTGCAATAAATTTCATCCTTTTAAATAAGTGGCCCTATAAAGTTAACATTCCTTTTGGAAACAGATAAATTTTAAACAAGCTCTTGTACAGGAAAAATTTATATTTTTGACCAAGCCCAAAATAAGCTTCACATGCATAACCGGATCATTTTTTTTTCTGCACTCAGCCTTACCCTTTTTTCCTGTACAAAAGACGTAGGAGAAATTCCCGAAGGTGGCACCACCGGTCTGGCAAGTATCACAACAGATGCAAAGCTCTGGGATTATACGAAATCTCAAACCCATTATTATTATTATAAAAATGACAGCATTGACAAGATCGTGAGTACCAGTGGATTTCACAAAGGTTCCTACTTCCTTGAATTCAATGCGAAAGCAAAATCAGTTTTAGGAAGTGATGGTAAGTTGCCCTCTGGAAGCACATTTCCCGACTCCTCCTTAGCAATAAAAGCATTGTACACCAACGGATCAACACCGGCTATGTATGCCGTGATCCTGAAAAATTCAAAGTCAGCATTCGCGTCAGGAGGATGGATGTGGGCGATATTTAATCCCGATGGTTCCGTTATAACCAGCATCACACAAAGCGGAAGCAGTTGCAATATAGCAGGCTGCCACTCCGGGGGCCGGGATCATTTATTAACGTTTGATGCCCATCCGTAAAGAAATCGCTTCCGCACATTTTTGCCCGTCGATGGCGGCGCTCACAATACCTCCTGCATACCCTGCTCCCTCGGCACAAGGATATAAACCCTTCACCTGAATATGTTCAAGGGTTTCAGGATCGCGGGGAATACGCACCGGGGAAGAAGACCTGGATTCAACCCCGACAATAACCGCATCATTCGTGTAATAATCCTTCATTTTTTTACCGAACTCCCGGAAAGCAATCTGTAAGCGTTGGCCGATCGCAGACGGAAGCAGTTCATGCAAAGGAGCCGAAGTTAAACCAGGTTGGTAGGATGCATCCGGAAGATCAGCAGATAATTTATTGTTGCTGAAATCAGCCATTCGTTGTGCCGGAGCCCTCAATGTTTTTCCACCGGCATCAAATGCCATGCGTTCCAATTCCTGTTGATACCGGAGACCGGCAAATACGCCATGATGCGCAACGTTCTTCAGGTCGCTCACGTCAACCGCCACGACAATCCCCGAATTAGCATAAGGATTATTACGCTTGGAAGGAGACCATCCATTCGTTACAATTTCCCCGGAAGCAGTCGCACAAGGGGCAATAATCCCACCCGGGCACATACAGAAAGAGAAGACACCCCGTCCATTGACCTGCTGCACCAGGCTATAAGAGGCAGGAGGCAAAAACCTGCCCCGCTCAGGCGTATGGTATTGAATAGAATCGATCAGCGTTTGAGGATGTTCAATACGCACACCCATGGCAAAAGATTTGGCCTCGACCGCGATTTTTTTTCGCTCCAGCAATTCAAAGATATCCCGGGAAGAATGGCCCGTAGCCAGGATCACTTCATTGGCCGGAAATTCCTGAGTCCCGCAGACCACTCCCTTTATGTGGTCAGCATGGATAATAAAATCATTCACACGGGTATTAAAATGAACTTCCCCGCCCGCTTTCAGAATAGATTCACGCATGCGCACGATGATTTGGGGAAGCTTATTCGTGCCGATGTGCGGATGAGCATCCACCAATATATCCTCCGGCGCTCCATGCGCAACAAACGTATTCAGTATTTTTTGTACATCCCCACGTTTCGTAGAACGGGTATAAAGTTTCCCATCCGAATAAGTTCCGGCGCCACCTTCTCCGAAACAATAGTTAGAATCAGGGTCAACGAGCTGCTCCTTATTAAGCGCCGCGATGTCGCGTCTGCGGCTTCTGACATCCTTTCCCCGTTCAATGACAATGGGTTTTATTCCAAGCTCAATTAAACGAAGAGCAGCAAAGAGGCCTGCAGGACCAGCTCCAACGATAATCACCGGAGGTTTATCCGACACCGGAAGATAGTCCGGCGCTGCAGGTAAATGAGAAGGTATTTCGTTGAGGGTATAAACAACTAGCTTCAGGTGAATTTTCACATATCTGGAACGGGCATCAATCGAGCGTTTTAAAAGCTTCAGGCCGGAAATAGTTTCCGGATCAATCTGTAAATGATCCGCAACCCTTTGCCGGAGTGCATTTTCCTCGGAAGCCACTTCCGGGGTTACCACGATATTGATTTCCTGTTGCATGCTACCCTTCGAAGGTGAAAGAGATCAGGAACATCTTGGAATAAAGCTGGTCAATAGCATTCGAAAAAATAGTATTATCCTTGATCAGTAGATTTTTGAATCCCAGGGATAATTTACCTTCGATGGCAAATTTAAAATAGGGCAAATAAAACTCCGTTCCGGCCCCCATTTCATAACCAATATCGTTCCGGTAAAGTTTCACCACCTGCATGGCAGGAGGAAGACTGGTATTGTCCACATTCGCCTGAGAAGCCAGGTCAATGGTGTATTTTCCACCCGCAACAATGTAAGCTGCAAAATTATTCATCCGTGCAGATCGGAGTTTAAGATCCAGGGGAAAATCCAGAAAAGTAGATTCTATGTTTTTTGAAAAAATTCCAACCCCTTTAGTTGTAGCAATTGTGTAATCCAAGTGGCGTTCAGCAAATGAAATGTCCGGTAAAAAGCGAAGCGTAATATAACGCTGGAGCACCAGTTCGGAAACAATCCCCAGATTAAATCCCGATTGAGGAGCAGACTGTACGATCAAAATAGAATCCTTTAAATTTTTCGGTGTAATAACAAAATTGGCCGTATTAATACCCAGGGTAAAGCCAAAATGTAATTTTTCAAATTCGTATTTAGGAAGATTCTTAATCTGAATGCTTTGAGCAAAACCGGACTGGCTTACGCCAAGACAAGCAGCAACGATAAAAAATTTAAAAAAGCAGCGAACGTTCAATAGCATCTGTTTACTTCTTAACGGCTAAATCAGGTATTTATTTTTTACCCATATAAATAGTTGCAATGCCCAATGTAAGACGATAACACGAAATTCCCGAAAACCCATTTTGTTGCAGGATAGAAACAAAACGATCCCCATCCGGAAAAGCACTCACCGATTCCGGCAGATATGTATAAGCAGCCATGTCTTTGGAAAAAAGTCTTCCCACAAAAGGCGTTACCCGGTGGAAATAAAAATGGTAGATACCCTTTACAAAGGCATTGCGTGGAGTTGAAAATTCAAGTACCACCAGTGATCCTCCGGGTTTCAATACCCCGAAAATAGCACTCAGTCCTTTTTCCAGGTTCTCGAAATTACGCACCCCAAAAGCAACCGTTACAGCATCAAACGAATGGGCATCAAACGGTAAATTTTCCGAATCCCCCGGAAGAAGCTGTATGCTGTTTTCAAGACGTTTTTTTTTAAGCTTTTCCCTTCCCAGGCGCAGCATCCCCTCCGAAATATCGATACCCACCACTTTTTTTGGATGTAAAGTCAATGCCTCAATGGCAAAATCAGCCGTCCCCGTAGCAATGTCCAGTATACTTTGCGGATTTTCTTTTTCCAGCAAGCGAATCGCTTTCTTTCTCCAGGAACGATGGATACCAAACGACAAAAGAGAATTTAAAAAATCATAACGCGGAGCAATGTGATCGAACATGTCCGCCATTTGAGCTTTCTTCATACCGCAATGCTGGTATTAAGCGCCTCGTGCAACAATTGCTTTTTATTCACAGGAACCACACCAACTGATTCACAAACGAGGCCACCGGCAAGATTAGCTAGGGTAGCGGTTAAGGTAGGAGAAAGATTAAGTGCCAGGCAAAGCGCGGCAACACTCACCACCGTATCGCCTGCGCCCGAAACATCCGCGATCTTACGCAAATGGGCCGGAATCATTACCTGTTTCTCCTCATTGTTAATATAGACCCCATGTTCCGCAAGCGTGATTAAAAGATTCGAAATCTTTTGTTCATCCCGGAATTCACTTGTTACCTTGTGCAGCTCCTTAGGTTTAAGGTGATTGAAATCAATTTTTAAACCTTCCTTCAATTCTTTCAAATTAGGTTTGAAAATATCTACCCCTTTATAATGCATAAAGTTCTTTTTCTTAGGATCAACAATCGTAGGAATTCGCTTTTGCTTAGCTATTTTAATCACCTGTTGGATAAGTTTGGGAGTAATAAGCCCCTTATCATAATCTTCAAAAATAATCACATCGATCTGATCGTGTTTGATCAAGGTGGAGATACGCAGGATCAGTTGCGTTGTTTCCTGTTTACTGATATCGGTTTCCACTTCCTCATCCACACGCATCATTTGATGATTATTGCCGATAACCCGGGTCTTAGTAGTGGTAATCCGTGTACGGCTTTTTAAAATACCCTTTTGAGAAAGTTTTTGATCCCGCAGCAGATCTAAAAAAAGCTCCCCCTGATTATCCGCACCGATCACCGAACAAAGAATAGGAGAGGCCCCCATAGCCTGTACGTTGAGGGCCACGTTAGCAGCGCCGCCCAGGCGGGTTTCTTTTTTCTTGATAGAGATTACTGGTACAGGAGCCTCTGGCGAAATGCGGGTCACGCCTCCGAAAAAATAGGAATCAATCATCACATCCCCGATAATAAGAACCTTTAGTTTACTGAAAGCATCAAAAATATTCCGGAGCCCCTGTTTGGATAATTTATTTTCGGAAATAGTAGTCTTTGCCTTTTTCTTCATGCTAAGTGGAAATTATTTTAAATCACTCAATGCTTTTTTCATGCGCAGGAGAGCCTCCCTCAGTTTATCTTCCGAAGTGGCATAGGAAAAACGAATACAATCATCATTCCCGAAAGCCTTACCCGGAACAAGCGCCACATGGGCCTTTTCAAGCAAATACGTGCAGAGATCCGTTCCATTCCGGATAACGGTACCACCGTCCGTTTTTCCAAAATAATACTGTACATCCGGAAAAACATAAAAAGCTCCCTGAGGCGTATTCGCCTTCAAGCCAGGAATCTGTTTCATCAAGTCAAGTACCAGATCCCTTCGCTTTCGGAACTGGTCCCGCATGGGAAAAATGGAAGAAGGAGCAAGCTCCATCGCTGCATGTGCAGCTTTCTGTGCGATAGAGCAGGTAGCTGAAGTAATCTGACCCTGCATTTTATCACAAGCCTTGGCAATCCAGAGAGGAGCTCCGATGTATCCGACCCTCCAGCCCGTCATGGCAAAACTCTTGGAAACACCATTCACCGTTATCACCTGGTCTTTTATAAAATCAAACTGAGCCAGCGACTCATGTTTACCAACAAAATTAATGTGTTCGTAGATCTCATCCGATAAGACATAGAGCTCAGGATAATCGCGGAGAACCTCCGCCATCGCCTTGAGCTCAGCGGAAGTATAAATGCTTCCTGTTGGATTACAAGGAGTACTGAAAATGAGCATGCGTGTTTTTGCGCTGATCGCATTTTTAAGCTGAGCTGCAGTAATTTTAAAATCCTGCTCGATACCCGCATGAACAAACACCGGCACTCCCTCTGCCAGCTTAACAACCTCCACATAACTGACCCAATACGGCGCAGGAATAATCACTTCATCTCCCGGATTGATCATGCTGAGCACAATATTCGCAATACTTTGCTTGGCGCCCGTTGACACCACGATCTGTTCAGCAGAATAATCAAGTCCGTTATCCCTTTTGAACTTCCGGGAAATGGCCTCCCGTAATTCTACATAACCCGAAACATGTGTATAATAGCTAAAATCAGCATCAATCGCTTTTTTAGCCGCTTCTTTAACAGCCTGCGGAGTATGAAAATCCGGCTCCCCCAGGCTGAGACTGATAATATCCACGCCCTGCGCTTTTAGTTCGCGCGCCTTTCGCGCCATAGCAATGGTCTGGGATTCCGAAAGCTGATTAATCCGATCTGATAATTTATTCATGCTGAGCGTTAAAAATGGACGAAATACAAACGTACTGAATTTTTAAATTAATTAACTAATTAACTAATTAGCCAATGAGCCAATGAGCCAATGAGAATAGTGATGCTTTAATTCTTCCAATTAGCTAATTAACAAACCGGCTAATTGGCTAATTTTTTCAAAAGAGCCATATAAAAGCCATCAAAACCCTCACTGGGCCAATGACGTTTCTCATTTACCAGTTCAAACTGTCCCCGGTGTTGCTCCAGAAAAAGTTGAACCTGTTGTTCATTTTCACCCGGCAGCAAGCTGCAGGTCGAATAAACCATCAATCCCCCAACTTTTAACATGGGGCTATAACTTTCCAGGAGCTGTTGCTGGGTTTGTTTGACAGATTGCAGAAATTCCGGGCTTAACTTCCACTTCGCATCAGGATTACGTTTCAGCACACCCATTCCCGAGCAGGGAACATCCAGCAAAAGCCGGTCAGCAGCACCCTGAAGCCGTTTAATCACCTTGGTAGAATCAATCACTTTCGGCTCAATATTACTCGCACCCGCTCTGCGGGCACGTTTCTTAAGTTCATCCAGCTTCCATTGCTCCAGGTCCATAGCGATCACCTTGCCCTTATTTTTCATTAAAGCAGCCAGGTGCAAGCTCTTTCCACCAGCACCCGCGCAGGCATCAATCACCCGCATACCCGGTTCCACCTGTAGGAACCGTGCCACATCCTGGGAAGCAGCATCCTGCAATTCAAAAAAACCATCCTTGAACAATTGAAAACGGAAAACATTCTGCCGTTTATCCATCACCAAAGCATCCGGAGCCCAGTCCAGCAGGTGGGTTTCGATATTTTGCTGCAGCAACAACTTTTTCAGTTCAAGGCGGGTTGTTTTAAGCGTATTGGCCCGCATCACCACATGAGCCTGCTCATTCAGCGCCCGCATTTCTTTTTCCCAGCGATCAGGCAATTCAGCATAACCCAGCTTATCCATCCAGTCCGGAATAGACTCCCGCACTTTAAAAATTTGTTGCAAGCGATCGTAATTTTTCCGGACACGGTTAGGCTCCACCGCATGCAATTCCTCCCAGGCTGGAGGTTCAATATCACTGATCACACACCAGGTACCCAGGACCTTCCAGAGACTAGCTTCTGTAACCTCCGTCACTTCCGCACACTCACTGATCAGTCTCCACCAGCGGATAATTTCATACGACGTCTCCGCCACAAAGCGCCTGTCACGGGCACCCCAGCGCGGATCCTGTTTCAGAACACTCTCAATAACCTTATCAGCATAACGTTTTTCCACAAATACATGATAAAGTACTTGGATAACAGCATTGGTCGTATTTCGGTAAAATCGCATAGTGTTCACAAAAGTATCTAATTAAACGAACATCTTTTGTTATTTTTGTACCGGAAGCCGACAGCTTTATTCCTATGAACTTTCCTTCACGTCTAATTGAAAATGCAGTTAATGAATTCGCAAAACTTCCGGGAGTAGGAAGAAAAACCGCCCTGCGCTTTGTACTTCATTTGCTGAAACAGAGCGACAGCGAAGTGGCCGGCTTTAGCGAAACTCTTCGGAAGCTAAAACAAGAATTAAAACAGTGCAAAAATTGTCATAACATTTCCGATCACGATACCTGCGATATCTGCAGCAGTCACAGGCGCGACCATACCCTGGTATGTGTAGTAGAAGACATACGGGATGTCATGGCCATCGAAAACACCCAGCAATTCAATGGCATCTACCACATACTGGGAGGGATCATTTCACCCATGGATGGAGTAGGGCCCAATGACCTGAACATCGAATCATTGGTTGAAAAAGTAAAACGGGAAGAAATAAAGGAAGTGATCATGGCCCTGAGTACCACTATGGAAGGAGACACCACCAATTTCTATATATATAAAAAACTTTCACCCTATACGGTCACCATTTCCACCATAGCCAGGGGAATCTCTATAGGAGACGAGCTTGAGTATGCCGACGAAGTAACACTGGGCCGGTCCATCATTAACCGAACACTCTACGAGAAAAACCTGAAAAATGACTCCCAAACCCGCTGACCATCCAACCAGATGAAACTTTCAGTCATCATCGTTAACTATAATGTCGAATTCTTTCTGGAGCAGTGCCTGCACTCCGTGCGGAAAGCCTTAAAAGGAATACATTCCGAAGTAATCGTCGTTGACAATAATTCGGTAGATGGTTCGGTAAAAATGCTCCGGGAAAAATTTCCGGAAGTTCAGCTGCTGGAAAATAAAAAAAATGCAGGCTTTTCGGTAGCCAACAACCAGGCCATTCGTCTGTCAAAAGGAGAATACGTGCTCTTGTTAAACCCGGATACCGTAGTAGAAGAAGACACCTTTACGAAAACCATCCGGTTCATGGATGCCCATCCCGAAGCAGGGGGGCTCGGCGTAAAAATGCTGGATGGGAAAGGCAATTACCTGCCCGAATCCAAACGCGGACTACCCACTCCTTTGGTAGCCTTCTATAAAATATTCGGATTATCCCGATTATTCCCCCAATCAAAACTTTTCGGGCGCTATCATTTAGGATTCCTGGACAAGGACAAAACCAATTCCATTCCCATACTGGCAGGAGCCTTCATGCTGTTAAGGCGTTCCACCCTGGATAAAACAGGTCTGCTGGACGAAACTTTTTTTATGTACGGGGAAGACATCGACATCTCCTACCGCATAACCCAGGCGGGGTATAAAAATTTCTATTTCCCGGAAACACGCATCATTCATTACAAA
>JABDFG010000004.1 GCA_013286655.1 Bacteroidota bacterium | reverse complement strand
GTGGGCTGGAGGAGTGTTTTTCTGAGGTTCAAATTTTAATATTTGACCGTTTGGGAGAATTAGTTTTTGAAACTACCAACATGGCAATCGGCTGGGATGGTATCTATAAAGGCAAAGTAATGGACGCGGGCGTTTTTGGATATGTACTCACGGCTAAATTAAATGGGCAACCAATAAATAAGAAAGGGAATATTACACTATTGAAGTGAAAGAGGTACTTCACATTTACGGTAGTAACCACTTTTTTTGCAAAATATCTTTCGCATGGTAGGTGATGATAGTGTCAGCACCGGCCCTGGCAAATGCATACATGTTTTCCATGACTATCTTTTGTTCGTCTACCAAACCTTGTTTGGCCGCCATTTTTACCATGCTGTATTCTCCCGACACATTGTAGCAGGAAACCGGTAACAGGGTATTTTGTTTAAGGTTATGGATCACATCCAGGTAAGCAAGGGCAGGCTTTACCATTAAGACATCGGCGCCTTCCATTTCATCCAGCAAGCCTTCCTTCATTGCTTCGTTGCCATTTCTAAAATCCATTTGGTAGCTCTTGCGATCTCCTTTTTGAGGAGAAGAGCCGGCTGCTTCCCGGAAAGGTCCGTAATAGGCGGATGCAAATTTTATCGCATACGACATAATGGCCGTATTTTCAAAACCATTCCGGTCAAGAAGCTTGCGTATAGCACCTATACGACCGTCCATCATATCGGAAGGTGCTACCATATCGGCTCCGGCCTGGGCATGGCTCAAAGCCATTTTTGCCAAGACCTCTACAGACTCGTCGTTATTTACATAATCTTTGTGAAGGATGCCGCAGTGGCCGTGTGTTGTATACGCACATATGCATACATCGGTTATTACATATAAGTCGTCCCCAAACTGTTTTTTTAATTCCACTACTGCTTTTGAAACGATCGAATTTTTGTGGTAGGAAGAACTGGCATCTTTTGTTTTTTCTTCTCCAACACCAAACAATAAAATTTTATTAAGCCCATGTTTTAAGCCTTGCTCAACATCTTTAATCAACTCATCCACCGAAAAATGATGAATACCTGGCATAGCAGTAATCGGAAACCTGTGCTTTTTCCCCTGTGTTACAAAATAAGGGTAAATGAACATGTCTTTGGACAGATGTGTTTCAGCAACCATTTCGCGGATAATGGCTGTTTTTCTAAGTCTGCGGGGACGGTTTAACATTGTTTAAATAATTAAGGATTTGGGATTTTTAAATTAAGGATTTGTGGATATTTTAATTCAATTGTTTTTTTTAATAATTAAATAGCGTATTAAAATCCTAAATCCTGAATCATCTTTCAAACACTCATCACTGCCTGTACCAGACCCAGGTCGTCAAAAGAGGAAGGCATGGCTGCTATTTTTATCCCAGATTTACGTAATGCATTTGCCGTAGCGTCGCCCATAGCGACTATTTTTTGTGTCGATGTAATCGTATGTTTTTCAAAATAGGCTTCCACATTGGATGGGCTGGTAAATACAATTATTTCAGATGCAGGAAGATCGTCAATACTGTTTTTCTTTGTTTCATAAACAACCAGGTCTATGGCCTGGCCGGGTTTGGTAAATTGTTGTTGTATGGACCTCATACTGCCTTTGGCCTGGGGAAACAATACTGTTTTGCTTCCTACTACGGAAGCGAACTGTTTAGCAGTTAAGCGGGTGTCCGTTGAATAACCTATGAATTCTGCTTTGTGACCAAACTTACGGATCTCTTCCGAAGTGCTTTTGCCGACGGCTCCTAGTTTCACTTCTGTAAGTTCTGGTTTTTGTTCAAAAAAGTGCCGGACGGCATTCTTGCTTGCAAAAAACACCCAGTCGGTTTTTGTAAGCTTGCGGATTGGAATCTGTCGGATTTCAATTAGTGAACGGGTATGAACCTCAAATCCATTTGCGCTGAGTGCTTTTTGAAAGTAATCGTATTTTCTCAGATCTCTCGTAATAAATACGGAAGTGGGTTTTATGTTCGATAACTTATTGAAAATTTTTTCAGCAAGGGATTCTGCTTTTTTTGATTCAAGAAAAATTTGCTTTGGGAATTGGTTCCACTTGTCAGCCTTAGAAGCCCACACTTTGTAGGTAAATTCGCCCTCTTGGTCTTCGTGTTTTTCGCAGTACACACCAAGCGGAAGGCTGCAGCCTCCGTCAAACAGGTTCAATGTCTTGCGTTCGATGGCAATTGTTTCAGATACTTCAGCGTCATTTAGTTGTCGGAGAAGTCCGTATAATTTTTTATCGGCCTCACGTATTTGCAGTGCTAGTACACCCTGGGCGGGAGCCGGAATAAATTCTGTAGGGCTTATTTTTTCAGATTGGAATTCGGCAAGATCTATCCCTAAGCGTTCTACGCCTGCCGTTGCCAGCATGATCGCATCGTATTTCCTTTCGCGCAGTTTTTGAATCCGGGTTGGAACATTGCCCCTTAAATCGTGTAAGGAGAGGTCCTCCCGAAAAGCAAGTAATTGTGACTTTCTGCGGTTGGAGGAGGTGCCCACTTTCGCATTTTTTTTTAATTTGTATTTCCGGTGTTCATCAACAGCGTCTTTGTTAATGAGTATTAATTCCGAAGGATCTTCCCGGTAGGAAACGGCTGCTATCATCAGGCCCTTTGGGTTTTCGGTGGTCAGGTCTTTGTGAGAATGTACGGCCAGGTCAATCTCGCCAGAGAGCAAAGCTTCTTCGATCTCTTTGGTGAAAAAGCCTTTGCCTTCCAGTTTGTCAAAGCTCAAATCCTGAACGAGATCGCCCTGGGTTTTTATAATTTTTAATTCCGGATGCAGTCCAAGCTCTTTTAGTTTGTCCTGAATGAACCGGGCTTGCCATAAAGCAAGCTCGCTGCCACGGGAACCAATAATCACTTTAGTGTTTTTCAATCAGGATAGCTTTTGCCATTTTCATGGGTACACTGATGTATTTTTTTTCCACGTAAGAAAGTATTTTGCTGAGAACTTCCTTTGCTTGTTCATCCAGATTTTCAAAATCTTTCGCAAAGACCTCATTGAGGGCAGTATAATGTATTTCTTTTACTTTTTTGGGAACCTCGCTCATGGCGATTTCTATCTTACGGGTTTTAAGTATGTGACGGAATCCGGAAATATTATCCTGGATGATTTCGGCACATTTATTCATTTCTTTTTCGCGTTCAGCTAAGTTCTTTTTCGCAATCTCCTGAAGGTTATTGACGGCAATCAGGTTAATGTCAAAGCTCTGAAGTACTTCAGCGTCCAGGTCATTGGGAACAGCAAGATCAATCACGATTTTTTTGCTGGGATCGGCACCTACGAGAGATTTGTAAACTGTCTTGGTAATAATGCTTTCAGAAGCGCCGGTACAGGTAACGATAATGTCAAATCCTTTTTTGTAATTTTTGATTTCAGATAAAGAATAAGCTTCCGCATTCAATTCTTTCGCCAGTTTTTGTGCTTTCGTCAGTGTGCGGTTAAAGATCGTGAAATGTTTAAAGCCATGTTTTTTCAGGTATCTGGCCATAGTGGTATTGGTTACACCGGCACCGATCAGTATAAATTTTGCATCCAGTTTTACATTTAATTCTTTCAGTTTACGATAAGCCAGTGATACAACGGATACCGGGTTACGGGCGACGTTCGTTTCGGTATACACACGTTTTGCTGTTTCAATGGTGTGTTTGATGATGATGCGGATCAGATCTCCTGTCAGGCCCAGTTGTTTGCAATGTTCATACGAATTCCGGACCTGGGTAATAATCTCCCGTTCCCCAACTACCATCGAGTCAAGAGAGGAAGCTACATTTAATAAATGCTCCAGGGCTTTTTCTCCTTCCCAGAAAGAGGCATTGTCAATGGCCCATTTGATATCGCTTTCCTGCCAGGCAGGGTCGAAAGCTTTGAAAAATCCAGAAAGAAATTCAGGGTTAAGTGTTCCGGGGCTAACAATCAAAAACTCTACCCGATTGCAGGTGCTGAGGTACATTAATTCGGAAAGCTCACATTTTTCTTTTATAGAAGTAATGCGCTTCTCGATGTTTTCCGTTTCCAGGTGCAATCTGCCGATACTGTCAAGCGCAATTGTCTTATGCGTAAATGCAATGATTTTGAAAGTATCCATCCCTAGGCAAAAATCAGAATTCAGCGATTTGCAATTGTCATGGAATTGTCAGAAAGGATGATATATGAGCACTATCATATAAGGCACATATATTCGCATCATTTTTTATTTTTCTTCAGTGCTTATGAATCCGCCATCGGCGGATTTCGCTAAATCTTTATCTCCTCCTCGTTCTTATTCAGGAAATGGTATTCCATAAAATGGTAAGAAGAAACCGGACGCATCGCTATTTTTTTACGGAACTTAAGTCTCCAGCGCCTTTGAAGGGAGAAGAAGCCCTTTGTTAAATAGGCTTCAATAAAAGGATGTACGCAAAGGGTTACTTCTTTTTCATTTTGTTCGGTAAAAACGTACCGCAGGTTGTTTTCAATCTGGTCAATTAACAGAATGCTTGCCTGGATCTCACCTGTTCCACCACAGGTCGGACATTTTTCAACCGTAATTACGTTCGTCGCAGGTCGTACCCGTTCACGGGTAATTTGTACCAGACCAAATTTGCTTGGCGGGAGTATATTATGCTTCGCACGGTCAGTGTGCATTTCATCGCGTAACTTATTAAATAATAATTTTCTGTTTTCGTTGGAGTGCAAATCAATGAAGTCAACAACAATAATACCCCCCATATCTCGTAGTCTGAGCTGACGGGCTACTTCAACTGCAGCATCTAAATTTACTTCCAATGCGTTCTGCTCCTGGGAAGAGCCTGATTTGGCCCTGTGCCCACTGTTTACATCAATGACATGGAGAGCTTCCGTATGTTCTACAATCAGGTAGGCTCCTGTTTTCATCGTGACTGTTTTTCCAAACAGGGCCTTCATTTGTTTGTCCACGTCAAAATGATCAAAAATAGGAACGGTTCCTTTGTATAGCTTCGCGATTTTTTCCTGCTCGGGAGAAATGGTCCGGAGGTAGGTTTTCATTTCTTCGAACAGCTTAGGGTCATCTACGTGAATATTGTTGAACGAAGCGTTCAGCATATCCCGCAAAATAGCAGAGGTACGGTCCAGTTCACCCAGTACTTTTTTAGGTGGTTGAGCAACTTTCGTTTCCTGGAAACAGATATCCCACTTACTGATCAGGTCTTTGAGATCGGCATCCAGTTCGGCAACGCTTTTGTTCTCTGCGACTGTGCGGACGATCACTCCGAAATTTTTAGGCTTAATACTTTGCATCAGGCGTTTGAGCCTGTTTTTCTCTTCATTTTCCTTAATTTTCTGGGATACGGAGATTTTATCCGAGAAAGGAACCAACACCAGAAAACGGCCCGCAATCGATAGTTCGGAAGTAATGCGGGGCCCCTTTGTTGAAATAGGTTCCTTTGCAATCTGTACCAGAATGTTCTGACCGGTAGAAACCATGCTGGAAATCTTGCCATCTTTTGGAATGTCTCCTTCGTTCTTAAAACCACCGAGATCAGAAGTATTCAGTTTGCCGGTTTGCACCAGTTTGGTATACTTCATTAAGGAAGCTGCCTGAGGTCCCAGATCGAGGTAATGTAAAAACGCATCTTTCTCATAACCGACATCTACAAAAGCGGCATTGAGGCCGGGCATTACCTTCTTGACTTTTCCAAGATAAAAATCGCCTACCGAAAAATTATTGTTGGTTTTTTCACGGTTGAGCTCCACCAGGCGCTTATCCTTCAGCAGCGCAATAATTACTTCGCTGGGGGTGGATTGTATAATAAGTTCGTTGTTCACTTTATATTTTTTTAATTACGTATAGCAGCTAACCTTTACCTTTATTTAAGTTAAGGTGAGCTGCTTATACCAATAAAACAGAAGGCATTCGTTAAGGCAAAAAGTGCTTTTTTACTTCTTTTTATGCCTGTTTTTTCTCAAACGTTTTTTGCGTTTGTGGGTTGCCATTTTATGACGCTTTCTTTTTTTACCGCTTGGCATATTAAATAAGTTTAAAGTTTAAAGTTTGAGTTAAAGGTTCGCAACAAAGGAAAAATTCAACTTTTTTTTAGTTTATTAATATAGTTTTTAACTTCATTTTTGATTGTTACATCGTCTACCAGACTCAAATATTTTTCCAATGTTTCAACCGCTTTTTGTTTTTCACCTGTTTTTTCATACACATCTGCCAGGAACAAATAAGCTTCTACATAACCCGGATCGATGCTTAATACTTTTTTAAACCGTTCCGTTGCTTTCTCAAACTGTCCGGATTTAACGGAGAAAAAAGCAAGGGTAAGTTGGGCATTGATATGTGTTGAATCTTTGGCAACCACTTCCCGTAACAGACCAATTCCTTTCATGGGGTCAGCCGTACCTTCCACATAACAAGCGCCCAAATTTGTCTTTGCATCCAGGTTGTCAGGCTGCAGGCTCAGTGTTTTTTCAAAACACCGCATGGCATTTTGGTACAACAGGGGTTGTTTGTCCGCTTTTGAAAAACGAACTGCATTGTAATAGCGTTCGCCTGCTTTGTTCCACAAATCGGGTTTGTTGACGAGGATTACAGCCTTTTGTTCGGCATAATAAGCAGCTATGTCCGGTCTTTTCAGTCCATCCCAGGTCTTGCTCAGCGAATCTAAATAGCTCAACTTCTGGTCGTTGGTGGCATGATCGAAATCTTTCCTCCACAGAGCTACATGGGCCTTTGATTCACCTATAAGCGCATCTGTCGCTTCCGCAACAATGGGTTCAAAATTTTCACCCGTACTTGCCTCTGCAACTTTGACCTTCTCTGTTTTTGAAGGCCTTGTATTAGCAAAAAGTAAAAGAACGAATAGTACAACAGCGCCAAAAATGGCTATAATTTGAGCTTTTGACATTTATTCTATTGATTGCCGCCTTCCGGTTTCAGCTGCACATTTTTCTTTACTTTTTCAGCAAAGGTTTTAGCAGGTTTAAAGGAGGGGATATAATGGGCCGGGATAATAATCGTTGTATTTTTTGAAATATTCCTACCTGTTTTTTCTGCTCGTTTTTTTACAATAAAGCTGCCAAATCCCCGTAGATAAATGTTTTTCCCCTCCGTCATGTGGTTTTTGATCACTTTCATGAATGATTCAACGGAAGCCTGAACAGCAATCTTTTCAATTCCGGTTTTTTCGGCTATTTCGTTTACAATATCTGCTTTAGTCATTGTACAAGCTATTTAAAATCAAATAATTAAAATTCAGAACCGGGTGCAAATATAGGAATGTTTTGCACATAATAAATGTTAATCATCGAAGAATTAGCGTATTATGACGAATAGGGGGTCTGATCTGGTTGACTTAGCATGTCAGTGCTACTGAATTACTTTCATCCTTTCCTTTAATTGAGAGGCTCTTTCAGGAGTAATTCTTCTGTTAGATGAAAAGTAAAAAATCGGGTATTTAAACCTACTATTTCAGCCATTTTTCACCTCATTTTTGTCGTTTAAGACGAAAAATAAATACTAGAGTAGTCCAATCGGACTACTTTTACTATCTTTGTGAGCAAAAAACGAGAGCTCTTTTTCTATAAAGAATATTTCAGGGACTTCTATTCAGCTCAATGACCAAAAGTTCAAAAGAAAATTCTTTGGACGCTTAAAGTTCTCGAAGATCACGATCGGGTTCCGGAAATTTACTTTAAGCACCTGGAAGGGAGAGATGGACTTTATGAAATGAGAATTCAAAGCGGGAGCGACATTTTTAGAATATTTAGTTTTTTCGATCACAACAATTTAGTAGTGGTAGGACACGGGTTCCAAAAGAAAACTGACAAAACACCATCCAACGAAATAATAAGAGCACTAAGAATTAAAAAAGAGTATTATGAAGAAAAGTAAAAACTTAACAAGCCTCGACCAGTTTATTGATAAAGAGATTGGCGTTAAGGGGACAAAAAGACGTGATAAATTTGAAACTGATTATGAAGCTTTCAAACTGGGCGTGCTTATCCAACAAGCCAGGCAGGAAAAGGGCCTGACACAGCAAGAAGTTGCCGACCATGCGGGAACGAACAAGTCTTATATTTCCAAGGTGGAAAAGGATCTAAAGGATATTCGATTTTCGACACTTCAACGCATTATTCACTTAGGGCTTGGCGCGCACCTTGAGATTGCAATAAAGTTCTGATAATTAACTAAGCGCCGTTTTCAAATCCTCCAATAAATCATCAATATCTTCAATACCAACACTCAGGCGAAGTAAGGAATCGACAACCCCAGCCTTTTCACGTTCTGCTTTCGGGATGGAAGCATGGGTCATCGAAGCGGGATGACCAATCAGAGATTCAACACCCCCTAATGATTCGGCCAGGGAAAAAACCTTCATAGAGGAAGCAATTTTAAAAGCGTCCTCCAGTTTGTTTCCTTTCAAAGAAAAAGAAATCATTCCTCCAAAATCTTTCATTTGTTTTTTAGCAATTGCATGACCGGGATGATCTGTGAACCCGGGCCAGTTTACTTTTTCGATTTTCGGATGTGTCCGTAAATATTCTGCGATCTTTTTTCCATTGAAACAATGACGTTCCATGCGTATGTGCAATGTCTTAATCCCCCGTAAAACCAGGAAACAATCCATCGGACCCGGATTGGCACCACAGGAATTTAATATAAAAAATAGTTGTTCATACAGTTTGTCATCGTTCACACACAAAGCTCCCATGATTACATCCGAATGCCCACCCAGGTACTTGGTAACTGAATGCATCACAATATCTGCCCCAAAGTTGATCGGGTTTTGCAAAAAGGGAGAAGCAAAGGTGTTATCAACTGCCAGCAATAGTTTGTGCTCTTTTGCAATTTTTGAACAGGCTGCAATATCAACAATATTCATCATGGGATTGGTTGGTGTCTCAATCCAGATCAATTTGGTGTTTGCAGTAATCGTTTTTTTTATATTCTCCGGGTTAGTGAGATCGATGAAATGAAATTTGATTCCGAAGTTTTCATAAACCTTGGTAAACATGCGGTAGGTTCCCCCGTATAAATCATCTCCTGTTATCACTTCATCTCCCGGTCTGAGCAATTTCGCTACGGCATCTATTGCACCCATTCCACTCGAAAAACAAATTCCATGTTTGGCATTTTCCAATTCAGCGATGCATTTCTCCAAGGCATTTCGGGTAGGGTTTTTCCCCCGGGCATAGGCATATCCTTTATGACTGCCCGGAGATTCCTGAACGTAGGTGGAGGTCTGGTAAACAGGAGTCATGATGGCTCCTGTAGTCGGATCGGGCTCTTGCCCTGCGTGGATGGCTTTTGTTGCGAATTTCATATGATTTCTATTTTGTAATTTCAACGCACAAGATACAAAATCACACAACGTAATTTGTAAATTTACATTATGGCCTTATTAAAACCTGTAAACGGAAAAAGCCCCAAATTCGGAAACGATTGTTATCTGGCGGAGAACGCGACGGTGGTAGGAGATGTTGAAATGGGAGATAATTGCAGTGTATGGTTCAATACAGTTGTTCGTGGAGATGTCAACAGTATCCGCATTGGCAACAAAGTAAACATTCAGGATGGAGCTTGCATCCATTGCACTTATCAAAAGGCTGGAACAAGCATTGGAAATAATGTATCCATTGGCCATAATGCCATTGTTCATGGTTGTACGATTCATGACAACGTGTTAGTAGGAATGGGGGCCATTGTAATGGACAATGCGGTAATCGGAAGTAATACCATTATTGCGGCTGGTTCAGTAGTATTGGAGAATACCATCGTTGAACCTGGTTCTGTTTATGCGGGTGTTCCCGCCAAAAAGGTGAAGGAAATAAACCAGGAATTGATCAAAGGCGAAATTGACCGCATTTCCAACAACTATGTAATGTACTCTGGTTGGTTCAAATAAGGGAACCGATAATATTGGGTCTGAAAAATGCTGTCCCCTACCCCGATCCATCTGTGAGCATTATGACAGCCTATCCGTCAGCAATTTAATTTCAATAGCGGGCGCCATTTTTTCATAAAGGATGCGATACACCGCTTCCGTAATGGGCATATCGACCAGATAGGTTTTATTTATTTCATGTATGCACTTAACCGCATAATATCCTTCCGCTACCATGTTCATTTCGAGTTGTGCTGCTTTTACGGAATAGCCTTTTCCAACCATACCCCCAAATGTGCGGTTGCGGCTAAACTGAGAATAAGCTGTCACCAACAAATCTCCCAGGTAAACAGAACTATTGATGTCCCGGTCAATCGGATGCACGATGTCTACAAAACGCTTAATTTCCTGGATTGCATTTGAAACCAGCACAGATTGAAAATTATCTCCATACCCCAAACCATGACAGATACCAGACGCTATCGCGAATACATTTTTCAGCACTGCGGAATATTCGGTTCCATAAATATCATCCGACACTGTCGTTTTAATATACCGGCAGGCAATTTGTGAAGCCATGAAAACAGCGGCATCGGTATTTTGTGAAGCGATCGTCAAATACGATAGTTTTTCAAGGGCCACCTCCTCTGCATGACAAGGTCCTGCTATTACACCAATTCTTGAAAGTGGTAAATTGTACTGGTTGTTAAAAAATTCACCAACGATTAAGTTGTCTTCGGGTACAATGCCTTTAATGGCTGAAAAAATGGTTTTATTTGCTAAGTCAGCTGCATCTAATGATGCGATGGATTCCTTCAAAAATGCGGAGGGGATGGCCATAACCAATATGTCCGCAGAAGCAATTACTTTTTTCAGATCATTGCTAAGGGCAATTTTTTTCATTTCCAGTTCAACGGAACTGAGGTAGGAGGGATTGTGGTGGTATTTATTGATAAACTCAACCGTCTCGGCACTGCGTATCCACCAATGCAATTGTTCAACGTTGTTGCACAACATTTTCACAATGGCTGTTGCCCAGCTTCCTCCTCCTATTACTGCTATTTTGTTCAATCGCTCAGGACGCATTTATTCACTACCTTTTTTGTTCTTTATTTGTGTTCATGAATTCGGCCCCCTCTTCTCTAATCCCTGCTTCTGGCCTCATTTGCGGAAAGAAAAGTACGTCCTGTATGGAATGTGAATTGGTCATGATCATTGTTAGACGATCAATACCGATTCCCAAGCCGGCTGTCGGTGGCATGCCGTATTCAAGCGCACGTAAAAAATCATGGTCTATGAACATCGCTTCGTCATCTCCCTTTTGAGATAGGCGCAATTGTTCTTCAAAGCGTTCGCGTTGATCCAGGGGATCATTCAATTCGCTGTAGGCATTGGCTAATTCTTTGCCATTGACCATCAACTCAAAACGTTCTACAAGACCTTCTTTGCTCCGGTGCTTTTTGCAAAGAGGGGACATTTCGATGGGATAATCTGTTATAAATGTGGGTTGAATATAATGAGCTTCACATTTTTCTCCAAAAATGGAATCGATCAGCTTTCCTTTGCCCATATTGGCCTCTGCGTGAATACCCAGGTCTTTGCAAACGTTTCGCAATCCTGTTTCGTCCATTCCGCTGATGTCAAAACCCGTGTGTTCCTTGATCGCATCATACATGGTAATGCGTTTGAAGGGTCTTTGAAAATCAATGGTCTGTTCGCCCACAGGAACTGCTGTGTTCCCGTACAGATCAAGGGCTACCTTTTCAATCATTTCTTCTGTGAAATCCATCATCCAGTTATAATCCTTATAGGCCACATAGATTTCCATTACCGTAAATTCAGGATTGTGTGTGCGGTCCATTCCTTCATTCCGAAAATCTTTCGCGAATTCATACACCCCATCAAATCCTCCGACAATAAGCCGTTTCAGGTAGAGTTCATTGGCCACACGTAAATACAAAGGCATGTCCAGTGCATTGTGATGACTGACAAATGGTCTGGCCGCTGCTCCTCCCGGTATGGGCTGGAGTATGGGCGTTTCCACTTCCAGGTATCCTTTGGAATTGAAAGTATTACGTAATGAATTCATTATCTGCGAGCGCCGGATGAATACTTCTTTTACATTGGCATTTACAATAAGGTCGGCATACCGCTGACGGTAGCGAAATTCAGGATCTGTTACTACATCGTGTGACTTACCTTCGGCATCTGTTTTAACTACGGGCAGGGGCTTTAATGCTTTACTCAGTAATTTTAAGGAAGTGGCGTGAATAGAGATTTCCCCGGTTTTTGTGGTGAAAACAAAGCCTCCAATACCAATGAAGTCACCAATATCAAGCAGCTTCTTAAATAAAGAATCGTAAACCGATTTATCTTCTCCGGGGCAGATATCGTCCCTCCTGACGTATAGCTGGATGCGACCAGATGAGTCCTGTAAACTCACAAAACAGGCTTTTCCCATGTCCCGGACGCCCATGATGCGTCCCGCAATACTTACATTTTTATAATTGGTTTTATCGCGCTCATAATTTTCAAGAATGTCCTTTGCCGAGACGTTTACCTCAAACAAATCCGCGGGGTAAGCGTTAAAACCAAGTTTTACAATCTCTTCCAGTTTTTTTCTTCTAAGTACTTCCTGTTCGCTTAATTCTTCTTGCATCGTTACTGGTTTTAGGGGTTGCTTATTGGATACAAACCTACATAATTTGATTGATTACGGCTATTTTTCCTATTTTTACCAACCTAAATTTACGTAATTGATGAAAGCACTTGTCGCTGGTTTTTCCACACAACTTACAAAAGCACTGGAAATTGGTAAAAACGCCTCTTTGAATAAGAACCTGGATCCTATCCGCAATATTGTAATAGCGGGACTAGGAGGTTCTGGAATTGGCGGCAGTATTGTGAGCGAACTGGTTGCAATGGATGCGAATGTGCCCATGACGGTCTGTAAGGGTTATTTTATACCTGCCTTTGTCGATAAACACACACTTTTTATTGCTTCTTCCTATTCCGGAAATACCGAAGAAACCCTCCAGGCTCTTGAACAAGCGATTACTAAAAAAGCAAAAATTGTTTGCATTACCTCAGGAGGTAAAATGACCGAAATCGCGAAACAACATAAATTCGATTACATCACCGTACCGGGAGGTTTTCCTCCAAGAGCTTGTCTGGGATATTCCTTGACTCAATTATTTTATATTTTAAAATTCTTTGGAATTATAAACATTGATTTTGAAGGTGACCTGAATGCTTCGATTTCATTGCTGGACAAGGAGGAACAGGGTATTATTGAGCTTGCGCAAAAAATAGCGACGAAACTGGAAAACAAGCTTCCTGTTATTTACGCCACCACGTATCACGAAGGAATTGCGGTCAGGTTCCGTCAGCAGTTGAACGAAAATGCCAAGACGCTTTGCTGGCACCAGGTTATACCCGAGATGAATCACAATGAATTGGTGGGTTGGCGCGAAAAAAATGAAGACATCGCTGTCATTCTGTTCCGCGATCAGGATGAATACGAGCGTAATAATGCCCGCATAGAGATTAATAAGGAGGTCATCAAAAAATACACTTCAAACATTCTCGAGATTTATTCCAAAGGAAAAAGTAAAATTGAAAAGGCGCTGTACCTTATTCATCTGGGGGATTGGATATCCTGTTACCTGGCTGAAAAGCTTGGTTATGATGCGAATGAAATTAATGTAATCAATGATCTCAAGGCTGTATTGGCGAAAACATAAAACAGGGAATAGCCAATAGCCAATAGCCAATAGGGACATTTTCGAATGTTTTAAAATGAATAAAAAAATAAAATTTAGAGATATTGGACTGATTGATTATAAAGAAGCCTGGGACTATCAGGAAAAACTTTTTAAGGAGATTACGGATATTAAAATTCAGAACCGAACGCTGCAAACAGAACCAGAACGCTCAAATCCGGATTTAGAATTATTGAATGACACTCCCAATTACTTTCTTTTCTGTGAGCACCCGCATGTTTATACGCTTGGAAAAAGCGGTTCCGAAAAACATTTACTAATTAACGAAGATCAGTTAAAAACAAAAAAAGCGACCTATTATAAAATAAACCGGGGAGGAGATATAACCTATCACGGTCCGGGACAAATTGTAGGCTATCCCATTCTCGATCTGGACAATTTCTTTACGGATATTCATAAGTATCTGCGTTGCCTGGAAGAAATGGTCATTTTAACGCTTGCGGAATACGGTATAATAGCAGGACGCATAGGGGGGCAAACAGGCGTATGGCTGGATGAAACAAATCCGGGGAAAGCACGTAAAATATGTGCAATGGGAGTCCGGGCCAGTCGTTGGGTAACGATGCATGGGTTTGCTTTTAATGTAAACAGCGACCTGACTTATTTTAATGATATTATACCCTGCGGAATAAACGATAAGGCGGTAACCTCTTTGGACAAAGAACTTGGCCGGGCCGTAGATATGACAGAAGTTAAAGAAAAGCTCAAAAAACATTTTTCCAATCTGTTCGGAGCAGAGTGGGTAAACGAAAAGGAAAGCACGTGAAGATTCTGAAAAAAACAGGTAAAGGGTTGCTCATTCTGCTGCTGCTGGTAAACCTTATCATACTGGTTTCCGGAAGGACTTATATCTATTTTGGTATTGTCAATACTTATTTCAAAGGTCGCTCAGGTCCGGATATCGATGAGTATAGGATTTTTCATAACCGGGAAATAAAAGCCGGAACGTTTTTGCCTATTCCCAATGGAAAAGATTACAATAAGCAACTGTTGGATACCAGCTACTTTGATAAGTATAAAACCATCGCGTACCTGGTTATCAAAAATGATTCGGTCCGGTACGAACGTTACTGGGATAATTACAACGAAAACTCTCTGACTAATTCATTCTCCATGGCAAAAAGTTTTGTCGGTATTTTGATTGGTTGTGCCTTGCAGGATGGATACATCAAATCACTGGATCAGCCGGTAGGAGACTTTTTGCCGGAGTTTAAAACCGGAGAGAACGCAAAGCTTCATATTCGTCACTTGTTGACCATGAGTTCAGGAATTAATTTTGATGAAAACTATGTAAGCCCCTTTGCCTATCCTGCCGCTGCTTATTACGGGAATGACATACGGAAACTAACTATGACGTATAAGGTAACCGAAGAGCCGGGTAAATTTTTTAAGTACCTCAGTGGAAATACCGAATTGTTGGGATTGATTCTTGAAAAAAGTACGGGTAAAAAGCTGGCCGATTATATGGGCGAAAGGATTTGGCGGCCTATGGGAGCCAAAAATAGTGCGTTCTGGAGCCTTGATCATGAAAACGGAATGGAAAAGGCCTATTGCTGCTTCAATTCCAATGCACGGGATTTTTCCCGTTTCGGACTGTTATACCTGCATAACGGAAGTTTTAATGGAAAACAGCTGGTCCCTGAAGAATATGTGAAGCAGGCTATGCAGCCGGCTCCTCTTCTTAACAAGGGCGGAAAGGTCTACACTGGTTATGGCTATCAATGGTGGTTGATGGATTATAAGGGTCATCATATTTCCTGCTGCAGAGGTATTCTGGGACAATACATTATTGTGATACCCGATAAAAATATGGTTATTGTGCGCCTCGGTCATAAACGTGACAAAGTGCAGGTAGACGATAATCCCATAGATATTTTTATCTATATCGATAAAGCATTGGAAAGTTTTTGAGTACTGAGTTTTGAATACTGAGTCTTGAGTACTAATGACTAATTACTAAAGTGAAAAAGGACATACATCCGCCGGAAGTAACTGATATTGCGGTTGCTGTTATAAAGGAGCTCAACGATAAAGGAGAACAGGAATGGAACGTGTATCTGCTCAACCTGAAAAATGTTCCCATCGAAGGCGTCCTGGTTACTTCAACGGGATATGGTTTAATTCAGGGGGAAGGGCGGAAAACTTCAACGCTGCGTCATTTTCTGGATACTATACCAGCCAGAGGCTTCGCAAAAATTGAACCCATTGTGGAAGATGTTTTTGGTATCAATAATGAATTTTGGGTCAGCTTTTTCATCAACAAGGTGATGTATGATAAAAAATATATTTTTCTGGCGGAAAGTATCTGTGAAACCAATTTTATCAAAGTTCCTCTGCTCGATAAAAAAGGAGTAATGATAAAATAATCCCCTTAATCTTAATGTTTTCTCCTTTGTTTTCCCTGGGTATTTTCATACCTTAGGGGAAATGGAGATGAGTTAAACGCTATTAATCTGGTATGTATGAAGGCAGGGGTATTTTTTGCAGGGTTGTCAGTAGCTGTTAGTATGGTTGCCGAGGGTCAGAAATTATTGCCATGTGGTGAAGCTGAAATGTATAGCAAAGCCCTAAGGGAGCATCCTGAGTTAGTGCAGACAAGGAATCAATTGGAACAGTTTACCCAGGAATATGTTCAAAACCAGACATCTTCAAGAACAAGTTCCCAGACTGTCTATGTGATTCCTCTTGTTTTTCACATTATTCATAATTATGGTCCGGAAAACATTTCGGACGCACAGATTTATAACGAAATGGTTCAACTTAATAAGGATTACCGTAAACTTAATTCGGATACCTCTCTTATTATTTCACAGTTCAAAACAATTGCGGCTGATTGCCATATAGAATTCCGGCTTGCGCAAATAGACCCGAATGGTAAATGTACCAACGGAATTGATCGTATTCCCAGTCTGCTAACCTATAATGCAGGGGATAATTCAAAATTAAATCAATGGTCTCCTTCGAAATATTTGAATATATGGGTGGTGGCAACGTTGAGTGGAGATCTTGCAGGATATGCCTATCTTCCTGGCGCTATGCCGAAATCGGCTGATGACGGGGTTGTTATATTAAGTACTTATATTGGAAATATTGGTACGGGGAATCCGGAAACGTCCCGGGCGCTTACGCATGAGATAGGGCATTGTTTAAACCTGTATCACCCCTGGGGGCCAACCAATTCTCCGGGTGTTTCCTGTGCAGGTTCTGATAATGTCAATGACACTCCTGACACACAGGGTTTCAATTTCTGTCCTTCAACGCTTAGTCAGGCGGAAGTATGTAACCCACCAACAGTTGAAAACTATCAGAACTATATGGAGTACTCTTATTGCAGTGAAATGTTCACTGCGGGTCAGGCCGCGCGTATGCAGGCGACCCTTAATTCCGGGGTTGCCTCGCGTAGCTCATTATGGCAGCCTTCCAACCTGATTGCCACAGGTGTTAATATAGATACTACTGTGAATAATTTATGTACTGCGGATTTTAGTGCAAGTAGACTTGTTTTTTGCGAAGGAGGCAATACCACATTTACGGATAATTCCTGGAATGGTACTCCTACCAGTTGGAATTGGTCCTTTCCTGGAGGTAGTCCCAGCACAGGTACTACTTCTCAGGTTGAAGTTATGTATCCTGCTGCCGGAACATATGATGTTTCGCTGACGGTAAGTAATGGAACCTCTTCCCCTGCTATTACAAAGAGTGGTTTTATTACGGTATTTGCCACTACAGCAGAACATGTGGCTCCTTTTACAGAAGGATTTGAATCAGGGCCTGTTCCTAACAATAACTGGACAGTAAACAATGTTACAAGCGACAATAAATATACCTGGACAACTACCAACACTGTCGGCTATTCCAGTAGTTCAAGTGTTTTTATCAATAATTTTGACAGCGATTCGTCAAGTTATAGTCAGCTGATAAGTCCAACCATCGACTTGACTACTATTTCCAATCCTAAATTATATTACCGGGTTGCCTACGCCCAATCTAATGCCAGCAGTACTGATAAATTGAGCGTATTTGTATCTTCCAATTGCGGAGCCAACTGGGGAGCAGCAAGGCAAAGTAAGTCGGGTAGTGTACTTTCTACGGTAAGTCCTCAGGTAGAAAGTTCAGCATTTACGCCGAATTCTGCGAGTCAGTGGAGACTTGATTCCGTGCCGTTAACCCTCTATGCTTCTGACAAAAATGTGCGGATTATGTTTCAGTTTACCAATGGAAGCGGAAATAATATTTACCTGGACGACATTAATATCAGCAGCAGCAATAATATCACCGGTATGAATGACCTGGTTGAAAGTGCCCTGGATTTTACTATTTATCCCAATCCTTCTGAAAACAAATCAACCGTGAACTTCAGCCTGGTTAATAGCGCCAAAGTCTCGGTACAAGTATTTAATGTATTGGGCAAAGATGTTGCGGATCTGGTTGAGAGTCAGAATTTAGTAAGCGGAAATTATAAGTATGCTTTCAATGCCTCTGAGCTGAATTCCGGTGTCTATTTTGTTAAATTGCTAATTGATGACCAACTGTTTGTGAAAAAAGTAGTGGTAAAATAGAAGCCTTAATGCGCTAAACAATTTCTGCTATATTTAAAGCCGTTCCACTCAACCGGAACGGCCTTTTTTTTGTAATTTTACGGTCACAATAATTCTGTCTCCCTTAATGAAAGACGAAAAAACGCTACTGGAAGAATTTCAATCGAAAATTGATAAAGGCATCAAAATTGAGCCCAAGGACTGGATGCCTGAAAAATATCGGAAGCAATTGATACGAATGATGTCGCAGCATGCACATTCGGAGATTGTAGGGATGTTGCCGGAGGGTAACTGGATTACACGTGCACCCAGTTTGCGCAGGAAGGCAATTTTGCTGGCCAAGGTGCAGGATGAAGCCGGACATGGCATGTACCTTTATAGTGCAACGGAAACCCTTGGTATTGATCGTTCCGAATTATTGGAACAATTGCACACGGGCAAGGCAAAATATTCAAGTATTTTTAATTACCCTACCTTAACCTGGGCAGATATCGGGGCCATAGGTTGGCTGGTAGATGGCGCGGCGATCATGAATCAGACGGCATTGGCAAAAGGTTCTTATGGGCCTTATTCACGTGCAATGGTCCGTATCTGCAAAGAAGAAAGTTTTCATAACCGGCAAGGCTATGAGATCATGTGTTCACTGGCCTTTGGTTCGGAAGAACAAAAGCAAATGGCTCAGGATGCCTTAAACAGATGGTGGTGGCCGGCAATTATGATGTTAGGTCCCAGTGACGACAGCTCTCCGAATTCAGACGAATTGATGCGCTGGAAAGTAAAAATGGAAAGCAATGACGCTATCCGTGAGCGGTTTATTGACCGTACTGTTCCCCAGGCCGATTATATCGGACTGACTATTCCCGATCCCGATCTTATGTTCAACAAAGAAACAGGTCATTACAAACACGGGCCGATCAATTGGGAAGAATTCTTTAATGTGATAAAAGGGAATGGCCCTTGTAATAAGATAAGGTTAAAGGCCAGGGTTGATGCGGACAGGAATGGCAGATGGGTAAGGGAAGCGACGGAAGCATATGCTGCTAAAAAGCGAATAGTTAATAGTTAAAAGCGAATAGTTAATAGGGATAGCTCATTATATTATGGAAAAAGACACGCAAGGGACACTTTGGGAAGTTTTTGTTCAGGCAAATCCGGGTATTCCGCATAAACATGTGGGTAGTTTGCATGCCTCGGATGAGGAGATGGCCCTGCAGAATGCCCGGGATGTGTATACCCGGAGAAAAGAAGGAATAAGTATTTGGGTGGTGGAAGCGAAAAATATTAAAGCATCGAGTCCGGAAGATATCGGCTCCTTTTTTGAGCCTGCTAATGATAAAGTATACAGACACCCCACTTTTTACAAGGTGCCGGATGGTGTAAAACACCTTTAAGTTTTGTTGACCATGGATAAGCAAAAAGCATTGTTTCAATATTGTTTGCGATTAGCAGATAGCAGTTTGATTATGGGTCAACGCTTATCGGAATGGTGCGGACATGGACCTGTCCTGGAAGAAGATATCGCATTGACGAATATAGCGCTGGATCTGGTAGGGCAGGCTACGGCCATTTTGAACTATGCCGGAAAGGTGGAAGGCAAAGGACACACAGAGGATGACCTTGCTTTTCTGCGGCCGGAAAGAGAGTTCAGAAATGTATTGCTGGCGGAACAGCCGAATGGAGATTATGCTTTTACGATTGCCCGTCAGTTTCTGTTTGATGTATATCAATATTATTATTATCAGAGCCTGCAAAAAAGCAAGGATGAAACCCTCTCGGCTCTATCCGAAAAGTCTTTAAAAGAAGTTACCTATCATTTACGTCATACTTCCCAATGGATGCTGAGATTGGGTGACGGAACGCCGGAAAGTCATGAGCGTGTTCAACGCGCGATAAATGAATTATGGATGTTTACCGGTGATTTGTTTGATATGGATGAGGTAGATGCGCTCTTGCTAAAAGAAGGTGTTAGTATTGATTTAAAAGAAGTAAAGGGTAAATGGGAAAATCATGTAGCCGAGCTTTTAGAAAAAGCGACTCTGCAATTACCTGTTCAGACATTTATGCAAGCCGGAAGTCGTGCAGGTAAACATACAGAGCATTTAGGTTTTTTATTAGCTGAAATGCAATACCTCCAACGGACTTACCCGGATGTAAAATGGTAATAAATACTTACCATGTATACTGAAACGCATAGCAGGGAAATGATCCTGAAAATTCTTTCGGAGATTCCGGATCCGGAAATTCCTGTAATTACGATAAAAGACCTGGGTATACTGCGAAATGTGGAGCTGAATTCAGAAGGGTGCAGGGTGACGATTACGCCAACCTATTCGGGTTGCCCTGCCATGAAAGCTATTGAAGATCAGATCAGATCTACCTTACAATTGCACGGAATAGGTAATGTGGAAATCAAAACGCTTTATGCTCCGGTATGGACAACGGATTGGATATCGGATGAGGCGAAAGAAAAATTGAGAAAGTATGGGATCGCTCCTCCGGAAAAAAAAAGCCTGGATAAAGGTTCGCTGCTTGGAAAAGCGAAGCATCCAGCCTGTCCGCAGTGTGGTTCAATGAATACAGAAATGATCAGCCAGTTTGGTTCAACGGCATGCAAGGCGTTATACCGCTGTAAGGATTGCAAAGAGCCTTTTGACTATTTTAAATGCATTTAAAACGAGCAATAATAATTTAATAAAAAAGAAATGCAGTTAATAAAATCGGAATTACTTGATTCAGTTTTCAGGATTAGCCTCAATCGTCCGGATAAGTTTAACAGTTTTAACCGGGAAATGGCATTGCAGTTGCAGGATGCCTTAAAGGAGGGACAGAAAAATAAAAGTGTGCGGGCGATCTATTTATCTGCGGAAGGAAAAGCTTTTTGTGCCGGACAGGATCTTGCAGAAGCAATAGATGGAAGTGGGCCGGGAATAGAACGTATCGTTCGCGAACATTACAATCCCATTATCCACCTTATTCGAAGTATTGAAAAACCTGTTGTATGCGCGGTAAATGGGGTAGCAGCGGGAGCCGGAGCAAACATTGCTTTAGCCTGCGATATCGTTATAGCGGGAAATTCAGCTTCCTTTATACAAGCTTTTAGTAAAATAGGTTTGATACCGGATAGCGGCGGAACATTTTTTCTGCCAAGGCTGATCGGTTTTCAACGGGCTACGGCTTTAATGATGTTGGGTGATAAAGTAAGTGCCGGGGATGCATTGCAAATGGGAATGATCTATAAAGTTTTTCAGGATGAAATTTTGCAGGAGGAAGGAATGAAGTTGGCGTCGCATCTTGCGAAAATGCCAACCCGGGGAATTGGGCTTACGAAACGTTTGTTGAATACTTCGATGGAGAATACATTGGAGCAACAAGTAGAGCAGGAAGCAAAGATGCAGGTGGAGGCATGCAACAGTTATGATTTTAAAGAGGGCGTGAGCGCATTTTTAGAAAAACGAAAAGCAATTTTTAGAGGGGAGTAATAAAATGGACTAGCCAATAGCGAGTAGGGAATAGCTAATAGGGAAATAATGACAGATATAAAGTATATGGTTGGAGTGATCGGATCGGGTGCAATGGGTAGCGGCATTGCTCAGATTGCAGCAACAGCAGGTCATGAAGTCGTGTTGTACGATACGAATGAGTCGGCATTGGACAAAGCAAAAACGGCTTTAAAAACTACACTTGCCAGGCTAATTGAAAAGCAAAAGCTAAGTGAGGCTTTGGCGGATGATATTTTAAAACGGACCAAATATGTTTCCAGTCTGTCTGATTTTAAGGACTGCGGTTTAACAATAGAAGCAATCGTTGAAAATCTTAGTGTAAAACAGAAAGTTTTTTCCGAATTGGAAACAGTTGTTTCGGCTGAATGTATTCTGGCCAGCAATACTTCCTCTCTTTCCATTACAGCAATCGCTTCAGCATGTAAAAAGCCGGAAAGGGTAATCGGAATTCACTTTTTCAATCCGGCTCCGCTAATGCCTTTGGTAGAGATTATTCCAGGTATCGCAACAGATCAGCAAGTAACGAAGGAAGCAAAAAAAGTAATCGATAGCTGGAAGAAAGTTACGGTGCTGGCAAAAGATACACCCGGCTTTATTGTAAACCGCGTGGCCCGCCCATTTTACGGTGAAGCTATCCGGATTTATGAAGAAGGCTTCGCCGATTTCGCTACTATTGATTGGGCACTAAAAGAATTTGGAGGATTCAAAATGGGTCCTTTTGAACTCATGGACATGATCGGGAATGATATTAACTACACCGTAACGGAAACGGTCTGGACGCAATTGTTCTATGATCAGCGATACAAACCGTCCCTCACCCAAAAGAGATTATTCGAGGCAAAACGTTTTGGTAAAAAATCGGGACAAGGTTACTATAATTATTCCGGAGGCGTTTCGATGCCTTCACCTAAAAAAGATACGCAGCTGGGAAACGATATTTTCCTTCGGGTATTGATCATGTTGATCAATGAAGCGGCTGATGCATTATATCTGGGTGTTGCTTCCCGCGATGATATCGATCTGGCGATGACCAAAGGCGTGAATTATCCACAGGGTCTTTTAAAATGGGCAGATGAAATTGGAATTGGAAAGGTGACTGATTTGATTCAGTATTTGTATGAAGAATATGGAGAGGATCGCTACCGTCCAAGTTTTCTTTTGAAAAAAATGGTTAAAGCAAATCAAAAATTTTACCATTAAAATGATGGCTGAAGTGCTTGCCAAAAGGGTAGTTGAAAAAATGTATAGTCATGACGTTTTCAGTCAGTGGTTGGGTATTGAACGATTGGAAGTAAAACCGGGATATTGTTCACTGCGAATGAAGATCCGTAAAGAAATGCTCAACGGATTTTCGATCGCGCATGGTGGTATTACATACTCATTTGCGGATAGTGCATTGGCATTCGCCTCCAATTCCCATGGAAGAAAAAGTGTTTCCGTTGAAACGTCGATATCCCATATTCATCCATTAAAAGAAGGGGACGTTATCATGGCTGTAGCAGAAGAAATTTCCTGTTCGGATAAAATTGGAATTTATACGATTACGATAACCAATCAGGATAACAAAAAAGTAGCGCTGTTTAAAGGAACGGTTTATAGAACAAGCAAAGAATGGGAAATATGAACTCAGCTTATATAATAGATGGAATCCGGACCCCGATCGGGAGTTTCGGTGGAACCTTAGCTTCTATTCGGACGGATGATCTGGCCGTTATTGTTTTGAAGGAACTATTGAAAAGGAACTCCGGCATAGATCCAAACGAAATTGGAGACGTGATTTTAGGATGTGCCAATCAATCGGGTGAGGATAATCGCAATGTGGCACGTATGGCTTCCCTGATGGCTGGATTGCCTGTTTCTGTTCCAGGAGAAACGGTGAACCGCTTATGTGCTTCGGGCTTGTCGGCTTCCATTGCTGCTGCACGTGCCATTATGGTGGGTGATGCTGAACTGATGATTGCGGGTGGTGTGGAAAATATGACCAGGGGGCCTTGGGTAATTTCCAAAACCAGTACTGCGTTCGGGAGAGACGCGCAGATGTTTGACAGTAGTTTCGGCTGGCGCTTCATAAATCCTAAAATGAAGGAATTATACGGAACGGATGCTATGGGCGAAACAGCGGAAAATCTTGCGGAACGGGATAAGATAAGCCGGGAAGACCAGGATAAATTCGCCTTGCATAGTCAGCTCAAGGCAACTGCGGCCCAAAAAAAGGGCCGTTTCCTGAAAGAGATTGTGTCGCTTAGTATTCCTCAGCGCAAGGGCGATCCGGAAGTATTTGATCGGGATGAATTTATCAAAGCGGGAACGACGCTTGATATCCTGAGTAAGCTTAAGCCCTCTTTCAGGAAGGACGGCACGGTAACCGCTGGTAACGCTTCTGGTTTAAATGATGGAGCTGCGGCACTGCTAATTGCTTCGGAAGAGGCTGTTAAAAAATACAAGCTGAAACCTATAGCAAGAATTGTTTCTTCTGCAGCAGTGGGAGTTGAACCCCGCATCATGGGAATTGGACCCGTAGGAGCCAGCAACAAGGCTTTGCAAAAGGCCGGCCTGAAAATGGCAGATATGGGTATAATTGAATTGAATGAAGCTTTCGCTGCCCAAAGCCTGGCTTGCATACGGGCCTGGGGTTTGGAAGATACCGATTCGCGTATTAATCCGAATGGAGGAGCAATTGCAATAGGACATCCTCTGGGAATGAGTGGGGCAAGGATTTTAAATTCAGCAGCGATTGAATTACAGGAACAGAATAAAAAATATGCACTCATCACTATGTGCATAGGGGTAGGGCAGGGGTATGCTGTTGTAATTGAAAAAATATAATGATGAAGGAATTAAGGAATTAGGATTTGGGATTAAGGAATTGGGAATTGGGAATTGGGAATTGGGAATTGGGAATTGGGAATTGGGAATTGGGAATTGGGAAATCCGACGAAAGGAGGATTCATGAGCACCGAAGAAAAATAAAAAATGATGCGAATAAATGCGAAGCATTCATGAACTCAAATGAAGACAAAGAAAAAATGTGAATAATTGGGATTAAGGATTTTAATTCGGATAATTGATGGATAAGGAGGAATTAAAGAAAAGAACAAAAGTATTTGCAATAAACGTTTTTAAATTTTTGGAAACTTTACCTAAAGAGAAGTCAACGGAAGTTATTTCGTATCAATTATTTAAAGCATCCTCGTCTGTCGCAGCTAATTATCGAGCTGTGTGTAGAGGTAAATCGAGTTCTGATTTTTTGAATAAACTTAAAATAGTTGATGAAGAAGCGGATGAAAGTATGTTCTGGCTTGAATTTATTAATGAACTGGAACTTAAATGTGACAAAAATAAGTTAGAAATTTTATTAAAAGAGGCTAACGAATTGGTTTCCATTTTTTCCGCCGCAATCAGGACCATTAAATCAAAAAACAAGGATTTATAAATGAGTTATAAAAAATCCCTAATCCCGATTTCTAAATCCTAAATCTTCCATGATCTACGAATTCAAAGGATACATACCGGTCATTCATCCCAGTGCTTTTATACATCCGCAGGCTGCCGTGACAGGGAATGTCATCATCGGGAAGGATGTGTACATAGGACCGGGTGCGGCGATCCGCGGAGACTGGGGGCAAATCATCCTTGAGGACGGCTGCAATGTACAGGAAAATTGTACCATCCACATGTTTCCGGGAACAACCGTTTTATTGAAAGAAGGTGCTCATATTGGCCACGGGGCTATTGTACATGGGAGTACAATCGGTAAAAATGTGTTGATCGGGATGAATGCTGTCGTGATGGACAATGTGGTCATAGGAGATAACAGTATTATTGGTTCATTGACCTTTGTGCCGGAGGGCATGATCATCCCGGAACGAAAAGTGGTGGTAGGAAGTCCCGCTAAAATTGTAAAAGATGTTAGTGAAGAAATGATCAAATGGAAAACAGCAGGTACCGCGCTCTACCAGCAATTGCCTTCCGAATGCCACGCTACGCTTAAATCATGTGACCCTTTGAGAGAAGTACCCCAAGACAGGAGATCTCAGGATGATGTTTATAAAACCTGGAGGCAGACTAATAAAAATCCATAATTTGAATCCTTCATCTTTAAATCCCCAATCCCCAATCCCCAATCCCCAATCCTTAATCCTTAATCCTTAATCCCAAATCTTTACCTCATGGAATTCGGAAAAGTTCTTCCCTCGGAAATAAACAAGATTGATTTTACGCTACCGCTTGACAGACCGGAAACGATTGCGTTATTAAAAAAGCATGCAAGACCCAAGGGAAAGGAAGTGAAGGTGCATGTGGGCTGTGCCAAATGGGGCAGAAAAGAATGGATCGGAAAAATTTATCCCAAAGGAACCAAAGAAGCTGACTTCCTGGATAATTATGCTAAACATTTTAACTGCATCGAATTTAATGCGATGTTCTACCAGATATTTCCCAAAAGCACGATTGAAAAATGGGTCAGTAAAGTTGGAAAGGATTTCTTGTTTTGCCCCAAGTTTACTAATTCAATCTCACATATTCGTCGTTTGAAAAATGCGAAAGAGGTTACGGATAGTTTTTTGGATGCTATTTATACATTTGGGAAACATCTTGGGCCTTGTTTTCTTCAACTTTCCGACAACTACGGGCCGAAAGAATTCGATTCCATGAAAGCCTATTTGAAATCATTGCCAAAGGACCTGGATGTTTTTGTTGAAGTGCGTCACAAGGATTGGTATGCAGAAGGTAATTTCGCCCGGTTATTTGAAATGCTTGCAGAAACCGGTTTTGGAACCGTCATCACGGATGCCTCGGGGAGAAGAGATTGTGTTCACATGGGGCTGACTACGCCAAAGGCTTTCATTCGCTTTGTTGGGAATGGTTTGCATCCTACCGATTATACACGGATTGATGATTGGGTAAAGCGCATAAAGAAATGGATAGCTGCCGGAATTCAGGAAATTTATTTCTTTATGCACCAGCATGAGGAAATGCACTCTCCCGAGTTATGCGCATACACCATCAAGGAATTGAACAGGGTTTGTAAATTGCAGATACCCGAAGTAAAATTTATCAGGCAGAAAGGGTTGTTTGATTGATAAATTGTTTTAAATACGTCTCATTCCTTTCGGCGTCCATAAATTCTTGTTAGGACACATAAGGCCGATTAAAAAATTGTTTTTTAAACCAGAGTTCAAAAGCGGGGTCGACAAATTCAAATTTGTTATTTATTTCGTGAATAATATCGTTGTTTATGAGTAAGGTTTTGTTTTTGCTCACGTTGCGTGGTGTGCCCAATTGATGTTTGTTCATAACGAAAGTGCTTGTAAATTGAGTTTCGCCTTTCGCTACTGCTTTTAATAGATTTAATTGTGTATGTCCAATACTTTCCGTTTCCTTTTGATATAAGGGTGTGTTGGCATTTATTAATTCATTCAATGCAATATGGATTTCCATCGCAGTGGCTTTTTTGTGTGTTATATTCCAAGTGTAATGCGCCAATTGTTGAACATACCAGGAATGATTCTTCATTACCGCTGGAATCATTTCAGCTGTTTTTTCATCTATTTGTTTGCCAGTTAGGGTAAAGCCCTTACATATAAACGACACCCATTTTTTGGTTTCAATTTTCTGCAATAGCATAATATCTCCAAAGCGATAAAAAGGCTTAGAGGGATTATTGAAAATATCAGTCATCATGTGTCGTTTGCTCCCGTATAAGCAATAGGTGACTGATTGATGCCGTTGCCAACAGGATCTTAATTTTTTTTCGAAAATAAGGTAGTCATTAAAAGAAGGAAGATTTTGAAATTCGTCTAAACAGATAATGAATTTAATATTCTTTTTTTTTGCAATTGTTTCAGGCAGGTTTAAAATTTCGTCGCTATTTTTTTTTAATTCATGCCAATCGAAACTTAAACTAAAGTCGGTGACAGGATCAATACCAAGACTCAATTTTGGAATCAGTTTTTTAAAAAACTCTTTGCCACTGATCATCCATTCTTGCCATTTGGAGGAGGAGGCTTTAATTACTTCTTTAGCAAAGCACTCCAGAAATTCTTCTTCGCTGCTTATTGAAAAGAGGTCAATAATTACTGTTTTAGTTTTTCGTTCTTTCTTGTTTATATCGGTTATTACTTTTTCCACCAAAGATGATTTCCCCCATCTTCTGGGGGATATAATGGTAGTATTGATTCCGTTTAGCAGGTTGCTTTGTAATTTCGCTGACTCAGACTCTCTATTCGTAAATGAGTGAATGCTTACCGTGGTCCCGTAAATAAATGGTGAATCTTTCATAGTTCGATAATTATACCAAATGGTATTATACCAAATGGTATTATACGTAAAGGTATAAAATTATGCGAAAGGATAGTTTCGTTTTAAATCGACTGCGCTCCCAGCAGTAATACCGGATTTTCCAGCATCTGTTTCAGCGTTTGCAGGAAGGCAGAACCCGTTGCGCCATCTACCACCCGGTGATCGCAGGATAAGGTAACCTTCATTACATGTCCCGGAACCAATTGCCCGTTTTTCACTATGGGCGTTTCCTTTATTCCTCCGATCGCAAGGATACAAGCATCGGGAGGATTGATGATAGCGGTAAATTCATCTATACCAAACATACCCAGATTGGAAATGGTGAAGGTATTTCCTTCCCAGTCCTGGGGCTGCAATTTTTTGTCTTTCGCCTTTTGCGCAAAGGTTTTTACTTCCACTGCTATTTGTGAAAGCGTTTTTCCATCCGCAAAACGGACTACCGGCACAAGCAACCCATCTTCTACAGCTACGGCAACGCCGATGTGAATATGATGATTGTAGCGGATCACCTCTCCCAGCCAGGAAGAGTTGACTTTTGGATTTTTTCGCAGGGAAGCTGCAACAGCTTTTATGACGATATCATTGAAGGAAACTTTAACCGGTGCAACTGTATTGATTGCTTCCCTGGCTTTCATGGCCTCTTCCATGTTAATTTCCATGGTGAGGTAAAAATGAGGAGAAGTAAATTTACTTTCTGCCAACCTGCGCGCAATTGTTTTGCGCATCTGGGAGATTTCAACTTCTTCAAAACTTTCCGTGCCGACAAAAGCGGCGGCGGCGGAGCCTCCATAGTTTTCAATGTCTCTTTTTATAATACGTCCTCCATCACCTGTGCCACGCAGCATGTTGACAGGGATGCCTTTTTCTTCCGCAAGCTTTTTTGCCAGGGGAGAAGCTTTTGTGCGACCGTTGGCCGATGCTGTTTGAACAGGAGGCGCGGAATGTCGGACGCTTGCAGCTGCTGTATTCTCTGTTGTTGGCTTGCTAATCGCTGCTTCTTTTTTCGGCTCGGCTTTTGCTGCCGGGGCCGGAGTCTTATCTTCTGATTTTTGCTTGGTTCCTTCCGCTTTCTGACTATTAATGATGGCCGATACATCTTCTCCTTCTTTCCCTATGATTGCCAGAATGGAGTCTACGGGTGCCGCTTTCTTATCCGGAACGCCGATGTACAATAACACGCCATCGTAAAATGATTCAAATTCCATGGTAGCCTTGTCACTGTCAATTTCGGCCAGAATATCGCCTGATTTAACCTTATCCCCCACTTTTTTTAACCATTTGGAAACGACACCTTCTGTCATGGTGTCGCTTAGTTTGGGCATTTTTACTACTTCGGCCATGTTTCTATTTAGGATTTGGGAATTAGGATTAAGGATTAGGGATTAAGGATTAAGGATTAAGGATTTGGGATTTGGGATTTTACTATTTACTATTTACTATTTACTATTTACTATTCGTCAATCCATTATATACGGATAATCTGCCTGAGTGTATACATCTTTGTAAAGTTCAGAAGGATCGGGATAGGGTGATTCTTCTGCAAATTTAATCGCTTCATCCACCTGTGCTTTTATTTTGGCTTCAAAGGATTCAACTTCCTTGTCCGTTATCCAGGTCTTTTTCTTTAAAGTAGCCAATACAAGTTCTATTGGATCCTGTTTTTTATGCTCTTCTACTTCTTCTTTGCTGCGGTAGGTTCCGGGATCACTCATGGAATGGCCGCGGTAGCGATAGGTCTTCATTTCAAGAAGGGTAGGACCATTGCCCTTGCGCGCAAAATCGGCAGCAGCAGCAATAGCTTGGTGAACCGCCTCACAACTCATGCCATCAACAGCCACAGAAGGCATATCATAAGACAAGCCCAGTTTGTATAATTCATGAACATTGGAGGTGCGTTCAACGGAGGTCCCCATTGCATAATTATTGTTTTCAATAATAAACAGTACCGGCAACTTCCACAACATAGCCATGTTAAAGGCCTCATGTAAAGCACCCTGACGGACGGCGCCGTCTCCCATATAACAAAGCGTTACCCGATCGTTGCCATTGTATTTATCCGCGAAAGCGATTCCTGCTCCAAGTGGAATCTGTCCGCCTACAATTCCATGTCCTCCGAAAAAATTATGTTCTTTGCTGAACATGTGCATAGATCCGCCTTTACCTTTGGAGCAACCCGTAGCTTTGGCGAAAAGTTCTGCCATAATGTATTTAGCTTCGACGCCTCTGGCAATTGGATGCACGTGGTCCCGGTAGGCGGTAATAACACGGTCTTCTTTTCGGATGGCGCTTTCCGCTCCTGCAACAAGCGCTTCCTGCCCGATGTATAAATGACAAAACCCCCTGATCTTCTGCTGTATGTATAATTGACCGGCGCGCTCCTCAAACCTGCGCATCAATAACATTAATTCGTACCAATTCAGGTACGTTTCCTTGTTAAATTTCATGAAACCAAAGTTAAGCAATAAAAAGTAATTTGCAATTTCAATGAAAAGGCTTACCTTTGCCGTCCAATTGATTAAAAACTAAAAAATGGCCAATCATAAATCGTCTGAAAAACGTATACGCGCGAATGATACAAAGCGTCTGAGAAACAGGTATTTTACTAAAACTGCACGTACTGCTATAAAAGCATTGAGAACGGAAACAGATAAGACAAAGGCAGAAGGAGAGCTTCCTAAAATAACGTCTATGATCGATAAGCTGGCCAAGAAAAATGTTATTCATAAAAATAAAGCGGCAAATATTAAGTCTAAGCTCACCAGGCATGTAAATGCTATTGGGGATAAGAAAGCATAAAGTATGCCGGATAAAGAAATTAAGGCTTCACCTAATCGTGAAGCCTTTTTTATATCTATTGTTTGCCTGTCGTTGTTGGTAATCTGTCCACTTTCTGGAGCACAGGAGAATATTATGAATAGTCGTGAACTGATCGATCAGCTCATGAAAGGCATAGACAACGTTAAAACATTGAAATACAATCTTGAAATTTCGGAACGCAGCAATGGACCGGTGAAAAGCTATGAATCGAAGGTAAAGCTGCAATGTTCTCCCCGTAAGCTTTATCTTAATTTAAATGGGACGGAAGTGCTTTGGCTGGAAGGTGTAAACAATGGAAATGCCCTGGTGAACCCGAATAGTTTTCCTTACATCAATCTGAATTTAAACCCCTATGGATCGCTGATGATTGGCGATCAGCACCATACTATTTATGAAGTGGGGTATGACTATTTTCGGGAAATTATCGCATTTAATGCGTTACAGGCGGGGCCTGATTTCGATAAAATTTTTTTATATAAAGGGGAAGAAAAAGTAGAAGGGAAGGATGCGTATAAGGTAATCGTACTCAATGAAGATTTTGCTTTTGTTCATTACAAGGTAAAGAAGGAGGAAACGCTGATCAGTATTGCACGCAGACTCAGGCTGAGCGAATATATGATTAAGGAACGAAACCCGAAGATTAAAAGCTATACGGATATAAGGGAAGGGCAGGACATCCTGATTCCTAATTACTATGCGAAAATGACCGTTATGGACATCGATAAGCAGTATCACGTACCTTTGGTAATAAGGGTATATGACGACAGAGGTCTTTTTGAATCATATGAATACCGTAACCTGCAGGTAAATCCTCCAATCGCGCCGGAAGAATTTACAAAAGACTATAAAGACTACCACTTTTGAATAAATTTGTGCCTAAATTTGCTCAGTTTCAAAAACCTTTTTATCTTCGCAACCCCTTTGTGGGATAGTGTCTATTTTATTGAACTAAAAAATACGTGAAAAGTGGATTCAATTAGCTACAAAACAGTTTATAAAAATAAGGAAACTGCGCAAAAAAACTGGGTATTGGTAGATGCTGAAAACGAAGTGTTAGGTCGTCTTGCATCACGCGTTGCCTATATGCTGCGAGGCAAACACAAACCATCCTTTACCCCCCATGTTGACAGTGGAGATAACATTGTTGTTATCAACGCAGAAAAAATCAAACTGACAGGCAAAAAACTGACTGACAAAGTGTACATCCGTCATACGGGTCATCCTGGAGGACAACGTTTTGCAACTCCTAAAGAGTTAATGCGTACGTTTCCGGAACGCATTGTTGAAATGGCGGTAAAACGTATGTTACCTAAAACGAAATTAGGGGATCATGTTTACAAAAATCTTTTCGTTTATGTTGGTGCAAAGCATCCGCATGAAGCACAACAACCTAAAGCAGTTAAATTAACATCAATTAAATAAATCAGGATGGAAGTAATTAACACATCAGGAAGAAGAAAAACCTCTAAGGCCCGCATTTATGCGGTCCGTGGAAAAGGAGAAATCACTGTTAACGGTAAAGATTACAAAGAATACTTTCCAACAGAAATTCTACGGTACAAGGTTACACAAGCACTTGTAATAGCTAAATCTGTTGATAAATATGATATTACGGCAACCATTGATGGTGGTGGTCTGACAGGACAAGCAGAAGCTTTACGTCTGGCAATTGCCAAGGCGATGATTACAACAGACGATACCTTAAGGGTTGCCTTTAAACCGGATCGTCTTTTGACCCGTGATCCCCGCATGGTGGAGCGTAAAAAGCCTGGTCAAAAGAAAGCCCGCAAGCGCTTCCAGTTCAGCAAACGTTAATCTTTACCTTACAAATAACCAACGTACAATAAAATTATAAACTGAAAGAATGTCAAGAACAAATTTCAACGATTTACTCGAAGCTGGTGTACATTTTGGTCACCTACGTAGAAAATGGAATCCTGCAATGGCTCCCTATATTTTTACTGAAAAGAATGGGATTCATATCATTGATCTGAATAAAACAGTTGCTAAAATTGAAGAAGCGTCTACTGCTTTAAAAGCGATTGCACGTTCAGGTAAAAAAATATTATTTGTTGCTACTAAAAAGCAAGGCAAAGAAATTGTTGCTGAAAAGGTAAAACGCATTAACATGCCTTATGTTACGGAACGTTGGCCAGGTGGCATGTTGACTAATTTCGCCACTATCCGTAAGGCCATTCGTAAAATGGCACAAATCGATAAGTTGACAGCGGATGGTACCTATAATAATATTTCTAAAAAGGAGCGTTTGATGATTGCCCGCGAGCGGGCGAAACTTGAATCACAATTGGGTAGCGTAGCCGATTTAACACGTCTTCCAGCAGCCTTGTTTATTGTTGATATCATGAAGGAACACATTGCTGTTGCGGAAGCAAAACGTTTGAACATCCCAACCTATGCGATTGTTGATACGAATTCTGACCCTAACAAGGTAGATCTTGCTATTCCTGGAAACGATGACGCTTCCTCCTCTATTGCTATTATAACTGAACTTATTGTTAAAGCAATTGAAGAAGGTTTAGGAGATCGGAAAATGGACAAAGAAGCTGCCGCTGCCGCTGAAGAGAAGGCTGATGCAGAAGATAAAACCTCGAAAGAAGAAGCAGAAGAATTGATCAGCGGCTCTTCGAAGTTGAAAAAATATTCAGAAGAAGAAGCGCGTCCTGAGGCGGTTGCCACCAAGCAACGCCCGCGTAAAGGAGCTGCTCCATCTACTTCGTCACGCCCAGGTAATTCTTCCTCACGTCCGGGTGGTTCTTCTTCCCGCCCAGGAGGAGCTTCCTCACGTCCTGGTCAGGCAAGAAAGAAATAGGATTGAATGATTAATCGGGTGAATAAAATATTAAACTATTGAAATAAGATGCCTACAATAACCGCCACTGATGTAAATAAATTAAGACAGACCACTGGTGCAGGGATGATGGACTGCAAGAAGGCGCTTACTGAAGCAGAGGGAGATTTTGAAAAGGCCATTGATCTTCTTCGTAAGAAGGGACAGAAAGTTGCTGCCAGCCGAAGTGACCGGGATGCCAACGAAGGTGTGGTACTTGCCAGAACTACAACGGATAACAAACGTGGTGTTCTCATTGTTGTGAATTGTGAAACTGATTTTGTCGCAAAAAATGAAGAATTCACCCAATTCGTAAATAAGATTGCAGAAATTGCAATTGATAAAAAGCCCAAAACAATTGAAGAGCTAAAAGCGCTATCGTATAACGGTAATGGTTTGACTATTGCCGATAAAATTACGGAACAAGTAGGTAAGATAGGTGAAAAAATAGATTTGACCCGCTATGAAATAGTAGAGGCTGCGAAAGTGACCGCCTATATTCATCCCGGAAACAGGTTGGCGACAGTAGTAGGGTTCAACCTTCCGGATGTGGCCGCAGATGTTTTAAAGGATGTTGCAATGCAGGTTGCCGCAATGGCGCCGGTAGCTGTTGACAAAGCAGACGTTGATCCTAAAATGCTTGAAAAGGAATTGGAAATTGCCCGTGATCTGATACGTCAGGAAGGCAAGCCGGAAGAGATGGTGGAGAAAATTGCACAAGGAAAAATTGCTAAATTCTATAAAGAATCAACTTTGTTAAACCAGGAGTTTATTAAGGATAGTAAGAAAACCGTCGCCCAATACCTCAAAGAGTCGGGCAATGGCCTGACTGTAACAGGCTTCAAGCGGTATTCATTAAGTTAAATTGAAATCCTCCGAAATCGGGGGATTTTTTTTGATAGCTATTTTTTAAAACGCTCATCGCTCATTTCAATTCGTACAACTAACTAGTTTTCTAAAATGAAATACAAACGCATCCTTCTGAAACTAAGCGGTGAAGCCCTGATGGGTGAAAAGCAATTTGGCATCGATAACAAACGTCTGATGCAATATGCCTATGAAATAAAAGAAGTGTCGGAGGCAGGAATAGAAGTTGCTGTTGTTATTGGAGGAGGCAATATTTTCAGAGGCGTACAGGCTGAACAGGGAGGAATGGATCGGGTTCACGGAGATTATATGGGTATGTTGGCAACAATGATCAATTGCATGGCGTTGCAATCTGCCTTGGAAAGTATTGAAGTGCATACGCGTTTATTATCTGCTATCAAAATGGAAGAAATTTGCGAGCCTTTTGTCCGGAGAAAAGCCGTTCGTCACCTGGAAAAAGGGAGAGTGGTTATTTTTGGTGCAGGAACTGGAAATCCCTACTTTACAACCGATACAGCTGCAACTTTGCGTGCAATCGAAGTCCAGGCACAGGTCATATTGAAAGGTACACGGGTTGACGGAATCTATACGGCCGATCCGGAGAAGGACAAAACAGCAAAAAAATACGAAACAATTACTTTTAGCGAAGTCTATCAGAAAGGATTGGAAGTAATGGATATGACAGCTTTTACCTTGTGTAACGAAAATAAATTACCCATTATCGTGTTTGATATGAATAAGCCCGGAAACCTGAAAAAAGTAGTACTCGGCGAAAAGGTAGGGACCCTGGTGGAGTTTTAGGGATTAAGGAATTGGATAATTCCATTAAATGTTGCCGATCTGAAAACATTCGATTCAGATCAATTCCGTTTTTTTAAAATTTGACCTTATTTCTGATTGGGTTTTACCACTCTTCAGGTTAAATAATTGTTAATCATAATAACATAATGTTAAATATTTCAGATTCCCCTATATCGGGTTTTAATACTGGTAAATTTGAGGCCTTAGTCATTAGTTATGGTTACCTGTTATGGATTAAAGCACTCAGCAGCGTGTAACTATTTACGATATTTCACCTTACTTGTATTAATTTCTTTTAATTCGAAGGCTCAACTTTTATATAATAAAGGTCAGCTATTTCATTCTGATCCTGGTTTACAACTGAGAGTTGAAGGTTCGTTTGAAAATGACTCAAATGCGTTTAGCGATAATAATGGGATTTTAGTCATCGATTCCTCTTTTTATAATTTGCACAATAGTAAACAAAAGGGAAACGGAGAGTATGATGTTTCTCTCAATTGGGTGAATTCAGCACATTTTGCTATGGATACCAGTTTTGTACATTTGAAAGGATTGACTGAGTATATTGAGGGGGATAGTATAACGAGTTTTTATAACCTGTCTGTTGAAGGGGTAGGACGAAAAATACTAATGGTTAATGCCAATGTTTATAATAACCTACACTTAAATTCTTCAGAGCTTGCAATAAATGAAGATACTTTGTTTATTCAAAACCCTAAGGCTTCGGCAATAGATGCAAGTACGGTTTTAGGTAGTGAAGGCTTTATTTCAACGCTGGATATCGGAAGACTTGTCCGCAAAACAAATAGTGTTGAAACGTACTACCTGCCATTCGGTTCAATAATTGGCCCCCGACGTTTTAGGCCCATAGCCCTTACTCCTAATGATATTTCAGATAATGAATTTGCTTTATCCTTTCAAAATAAAAAACCGGATGTAAATGGTTATTACGTATCCAATAAGGATACAACTGTGTGTGCAGTAAATCCTTTTTTTTACCATACGATTAATCGTCTGAACGGTACTTCTCCTGTTGATTTGTATATAGCTTACTTAAATTCAACAGATGGTTTTTGGAATGAAATTGGGAATTGGGAAAAAACGGGATTAAAATGGATAAATACTAATAATGGTGTAACCTCGAACATTAATTCCTATAGTGCTGTAAAGCGCTCAGGGTGGAATAACTTTACAGATAATCCCTATTCTTTAGAAAAAAACAATCCCATTATTGATTCGTTGGCTGGGGAAAATTTGCTTTGCGGATTGTCTGCTTCAAATTACAAAGCGTATATGAATAATGCGGGTAGTTATGTTTATTCCTGGACATCTGCGGATGCCACCTTTCTTGGTGATACAACAGCTGAGGGTGTTACTGTAAAATTTACATCTGAGGGTAAGAAGCAATTGTTTTTAAAAGTGTCGGATCCTACATCAGGGTGTTCCTCAACGACTGTTTCAAAATCAATTACTGTTTCGCAAGGTCCGAAAGCCGGATTTTCAGTTAGCTATGTTAACTTATTCCTAAATACACCCATTACTTTCACGGATAGTAGTCAAAGAGCCAATTCCTGGTTATGGGACTTTGGCAATGGCTATACCTCAAAAAATCCGAATCCTCAAACCTCTTATTCCAACGGCGGTAACTATTTAATAAAACAGGTCGTAACGGATACACTTGGTTGCAAAGATTCAACTGAAAGAAAGTTGCTTATTGATTGTTACCTGAAAATTCCAAATGTATTTACTCCGAATGGGGATGGTATTAATGATGTATTTTCTATTGAAAGTACTTGCATTCAAAATTATACCATTCAGATTTTGGATCGTTGGGGTTTGCTTGTATACAAAGGCACACAGGAAAATTTATCCTGGGATGGCAGAACCTCTTCAGGTCAGCTGTGTCCTGAAGGAACCTATTATTTTACACTACAAACAAATAATGGAAACGAAGATCAAAAAATGAATGGATTTATTACGTTATTAAAATGAAACTATACGCGTTTTTATTTTTAGTAATTACAAGTGTTGAAGCTTTTACTCAGAATAAGGATATTGGATACGATGAACAATATGCCTGGGCTCTAAAAGGAGAATGTGGTATGCTTACTTATTATGGTTCTGTAAATAACCGCTCGGTGCCATTTAGCACTGATAACTCTCCCTCCTACCAGGTTTCAATGATCAGAAAATTTAAAGCAGTGAGCATTAACTCACATTATGTTTCGATGAATTATGGTCAGAACAGCAATTATTATTTGCAGGCAAATAACTTCAAGGCTCATGGCAATTCTGTAGGTCTCGGTTTGTCGTACAGTCCGGTTAATCTAAAAATGGTAAGTGTAGAATCAGGTTTCGGATTGGATTGGATGTATTATAATTTATCCCAGGATCTGTCAGATGCAAGCGGCAATCCTTATTATTATTGGTCTGATGGCTCTATCCGGAATCAGCCGCAATCGTATGCTGCCATTTTCACCTCAACCAAGGTAGAAAGGGATTTCAAATACGCAACAAACATTGGAAATTTTGGCATGCTGCTTGGCAATATTTCTGTCGGGCTGAATTTACATTTGAGTGACAGAATCTCTGCAAATTTCGGATCCGCATTGTATGTTCCCCTGGTACAGAAGGTAGCTAATACACCCGAGTTAAAATCAACTTTTTTGTTTTATAATAAGGTTGGTCTGTGTTTTCATTTCAACGCAACAAAGGCCAAACTTACGGATTCTAATTTCGGGGTTATGGAAAAGGCAGACTCAGACGGTGATGGGATAAGGGATTTTGATGATCAATGCCCTGATACGCCGAGAGGTCAAAAGGTTGACAGACATGGCTGTTTAATAGATACGGATAATGACGGGATACCGGATATTTATGATAAAGAACCCATGACTAAAAAAGGTTTATTAATTGACAAAGAAGGGATTGGTCATGAGCCATCAAAGGAAAATAAAGCAGTGATTGAACCGGAAAAGCCGGAAACAGATATAAATAAGGATAAAAAAGATGAATAAGAAAATCGTTTTTTGCGTTGCAGTAATGTCATTTTCTCTGAGCGGCATTTTTGCGCAGAATAAAAGTGTTTCAATCGGGTCTTTAACGCCGGATAATTCCGCTATACTTGACCTGGAAGGTATTACCCAGGGTTTTTTAATGACAAGGCTCGATTCTTCGCAGATAAAGGCAATCGTAAACCCGGCGAATGGCCTTATTGTATTTAATAAGCAGGATCAATGCTTTTGGTATAGAATGAAAACAAATTGGGAAAGAATATGCACGACCGATTCACTTTCCAATAAATATTTTAACTCGACTAATATAACGGCTGATACCGCAATTATAAATTACCTGAAAGTCAATTATGCTAAGTTCGATACAGTTATAAATACCTACATATCAAGTAAAACAACAAAAACAGATTCTTTGTATATCAACGGAACTCCGATACAAACGCTTATTCAGGATTCTATTATTTCAACTGCGTGGTTATTGCATGGCAATAACGGGACGAATCCTCCGGTTAATTTTTTAGGAACCAGGGACAACAAGGATTTGGTTTTTGGTACGGCTAATACCGAACGTTTAAGGGTTCTCGCCGGCGGTAATGTGGGGATTGGTACGACAGCGCCTTTGAGCAATCTGGAGGTTTTGGGCATTACCGGTATTGCGGCAAATAGATACAGTGCGGATGTCAGCGGGGCTCAAATTGCATTTAAAAAAGCGCGTGGTACGCCTGGCGCTCCATCCACTTTGCTACAAAACGACGTGATTGGTCAGTTATCATTTATGGGCTATGTATTCTCGCCTACACCTTATTTGCAAACTGCCAACATATCCGCCAATGTTACAGATCCGGCCTGGACTGATTTGGCCCGTGGCACGAATCTCACTTTTTCGGTGACCAAAAACGCTGCCAGCGTTCCTTCTGAAGCTATGCGAATTGAAAATAATGGTAATGTCGGCATTGGCACAATCGCCCCAGGTGCAAAATTAGAAGTTTCAGGGGCTCTTAATTCGGAAATAGTCCGGATTTCGGTTCCGGGAGGATCGCCCTCTCCGTTTTCGATTTCTTATGGAAACAATTTAGTGGGAGTTAATAATGCGCAAGGAGTGGTATATTTTGACGTTACTGGTAATGAAACCTATGTGTTTGGGGGAGATGTAGTGCCAGATTCAAATCATTCCAGAAATCTTGGTTCAACTCCAAACAACTTTTGGAAAGATTTATACGTTGATGATGTATTTGTCAATAATTGCAATAAATGGCTTAGCTCTATGACTTGTTCAGACATTAGATATAAAAAAGACATCACTTCTTTGAAAAATGTTTTACCTGATTTGTTAAAATTGCAGGGTATTAAATACAATTGGCGTGTAGGCGAGTTTCCCAACATGCATTTTAATGACAAAAGAGATATTGGATTCATTGCCCAGGAAATGGAAAAAACATTCCCTGAAATAGTAACCACAAATAAAGACGGATACAAAAGTATTGACTACGCAAAACTTACACCGGTTCTGGTAGAGGCGATTAAAGAACAACAAAAAATGATTGAAGATCAGCGATCTGCAATCATTAAATTAGAAGCGAACAATAACAATCAACAGTCGGAAATAGAGAAAATAAAATTGGAAAACACGCGAAAATTTTCTCAATACGAAGATCGGTTAAAAAAACTGGAGGAATTATTAACCGAAGAAGCAAAGAAATAGATTGTCAAAATAAGGGAATGGAAAATTTATGGGAATATTTGATTTGTAGAATTATTGATTAAACTATAACTTAGCTAAAGTTTGGAATTAGCCCGATATCTAAAACGTTAAATCCTAATTCCTAAATTCAATAATCCTAAATCCTTCCTATGGATCCCAAAGTTCAAACTTGTTTAGATGCCGCCAAACAGCTTATGGAAAAAGCGATTTCGCACTTAGAAGACGAACTTTTAAAAGTGAGGGCGGGAAAAGCGAATCCTTCCATGCTTGACAGTGTTATGGTTGACTATTATGGGTCAAAAATGCCTTTAAATCAGACAGCCAATGTCAATACCCTGGACGCACGTACAATAGTCGTACAGCCCTGGGAAAAAGCAATGCTGGAACCTTTGTCCAAAGCTATTATCGATGCAAATCTGAACCTCAATCCCCAAAGTGATGGAACGGTTCTTCGTATCAACGTTCCCTCTTTGACAGAAGAAAGAAGAAGAGATCTGGTGAAAAAAGCAAAAACAGTAGGCGAAGATTGTAAAGTCACGCTCCGGACCATCCGGAAAGATGCAAATGATGCGATCAAAAAATTAAAGGCAAATGGTTTGCCCGAAGACGAAGCCAAAGAAGCGGAGGCGAAGGTTCAGCAATTGACGGACGGCTATGCGGTCAAAGCTGAAAAGCACCTGGAAGGGAAAGAGAAGGAGATCATGACGGTGTAGCGTGTGTGTTAGCGATCAGCGAATAGCGAAATCCGACGAGAGGAGGATTCATGAGCACCTTTTAAATAAGAACAAAGGATGCGAATAATAGCGAAATCCGACGATGGCGGATTCATGAACACCGTTGAAATAAAAATAAAACGAGTGAGTAATAGCGAATGTGTTGGCTGATCACTATTGCTAATTATTTACGGACTCTACGCCTTTTATTTCAGGAACAGCACGCTTAATACTTTCTTCAATACCCGCTTTCAGAGTCATCATACTCATAGAACAAGTTTTGCATGCACCCAGTAATTTTAAACGGACCACCGAATCGCTGGTAACTTCAACAAGGGAAACATTCCCTCCGTCGGCTTCCAGATAAGGTCTGATCTGGTTAAGGGCCTCTTCAATGCGGTTATATAATTCTTTATTCTCCATTTATTAAACTGTTTCTGCAATCACCGCGTTGTTTTTAATTGCGATTTGCTGGGCTACCGCTTTCGCCAAATCCATAAATGCCAGTGCCTGTGGTGTGTCTTCCTGTAAAACGACGGGCCGGCCGGCATCTCCGGCCTCGCGAATGCTTTGCACTAAGGGTATTTGTCCCAGAACCGGCATACCTGCTTTGGCGGCCAGGTTTTGAACCCCATCCTTTCCAAAAATGAAATACTTATTTCCGGGCAATTCGGCAGGCGTAAACCATGCCATATTTTCCACAATTCCAAGTATGGGGACATTCACAGCCGGCAAACGGAACATACTTACTCCCCGCTGTACATCCGATAATGCGACTTGCTGGGGCGTGCTGACAATAATAGCACCTGTTATGGAAACATTGGTAACAACGGAAAGGTGAATGTCTCCTGTTCCGGGGGGTAAATCAATAATTAAATAATCCAGTTCTCCCCATTCCGTTTTATTAATGAGTTCATTCAGTGCTTTCGTTGCCATTGGTCCTCTCCAGGGAACTGCCTGATCGGGTGCGGCCATAAATCCAATGGAGTTAAGTTTAACTCCATAGCTTTCAATGGGGATCATTTTACTTACGCCATCTATGTTTTTAACCGGAGGATGTTCATGAACCACATCAAACATAGTTGGTATGGATGGACCATAAATATCAGCATCCAACAGGCCCACTTTCGCTCCCTGTCTGGCAAGCGCTACGGCAAGATTGGCAGCAACAGTTGATTTGCCGACACCGCCTTTGCCCGAGGCTACCGCAATGATATTTTTTACGTCTGGTAAGGAAGCTTTATCCTTTTTACGGGAAGTTACATCCGCATCCATTTTCACCTCGACCTTTGCCTCCTTGTCCACATAGTGCAAAACAGCATTTACCGAGGCCTTGTGTATCATATCCTTCATAGGACAGGCAGGTGTTGTCAGCATCACCGTAAAGCGCACATTTTGCCCCTCTACAATCAAATCCCTCACCATGCCCAGTGTGACAATGTCCTTTTTCAGGTCCGGATCGTCGACATTTTTCAGGGCTTCTAATACCTGCTCCTTCGTAATTTTCATCCTTTATCTTTGATATGCCAAAGGTAGTAAAATCAGATCAATTTATATTCAATGGCTTTGCGCACAAGACCTGCGGTATTCTTAACATTCAATTTCTTAAGCAAATTCTGGCGATGGGCATCTACCGTTCTTTTTTCAATATGTAATTTTTGGGCTATTTCCTTGTTGCTCATCCCGTCTGCAATAAGCGGGAGCACTTCCGTTTCCCTTTTGGTCATTTGTTTGTTTCCTAAAGCAGGATTTTCATTTCCTTTTTTATTTAACAATAACCGATGAATATCATCTGAAAAATGAGCTTTACCACTGATGATTTTTTCAATTGCGAGAATAAGTTCAGATGGACCTATGTTTTTAAGTACATACCCTTTGGCGCCGGCTTCCATGATATGCGTTACATACTTATATTCATCATAGTTGGAAAGGGCGAGGATTTTGGTTCCTGGCTTATAGATCAGTATCTCATATACCGCCTGGGCTCCGGTCATACCGGGAAGCTGATAGTCCATTAAAACAATGTCAAACTCATGCTTTCTCACTTTAGCTATTGCATCTTCCCCATTGGAAGCTTCGGAAATTCTGAACGGGTACTTATCTGCTTGCGACTCCAGCATCGTACGTAAGCCATCCACCACCATCTGATGGTCATCCACGATCAGGACATTTATCTTTTTGGTTTCTGTAATCTTTTGTGTTTTTTTAGTTTGTCTGGTCATATGTTCAGCGTTGAAGTGTCGTTTTGTTTAAAGGGATAAGGATGCCATATTCCGTGCCTTTCCCGGGCAGGCTGTTTATTTTTATAGTTCCATCATACGAACGGATGCGCGAGCGGACATTCTGAAGGCCCATACCCGTACCCGAACCTGAGTATAATTTGTTTTTATCAAAACCTTTTCCATCGTCCTTCAATTCAATTTTCACTTCATCCTTATCCCTGCCAAAGTTAAATTTCAGAGTGATCCTGGTAGCCCTTCCATGTTTAATAGAATTGTTGATGAACTCCTGTACGATCCTGAAAATAGCTATTTCGAGCTGTTTATTTAATAAGGGGAAGTGCTTGTCCGGAAGAATAATGAATTCCAGCAAATTTTTATGTCCGATTTTCCGGCATAGTTCGTGAACGGATTCAACCAACCCATAGGTTTCCAAGGTCATGGGCATCAGATCAAAACAAATTTCCCGGAGTTCTGCTTGGGCCGCTTTCAGGGCATCGCCTGATTTTGTCAGAATCGGGCTGATTTTTTTGTCTTCGGTAATATTAATAAGTGTTTCCAGGTAAAATTTTACCGCCGAGAGTTGTTGTCCAAGGCTGTCATGCAGATCTTTGGCTACGCGGATTCGTTCATTTTCCAGTGTATCAACAATGGTTCGTATCACGAGATTTTCCATTTCTTTTTGTTTGCTCAAATCACGAACCGTTACCAGATACCTTAGTTCACCTTTAACTTCCCGGTGAAGAAAATTGACAGAGCAGGAGGCTGGGATATAATCTGTCGGGGAGGTTTTGAATTTTTTTTCTGCTTCAACTCCCTGATTAGAATTGCCCAGCTTTTTTTTAATAAATTCGAACAAGGGTTTTTCCCCTTCTACCAGCAATTGATCAATAGGAAGTCCAATCAAATCGGAATACTTTTTGTCCAGTTTTTCAAGCGCCGTCCGGTTTACATTCTCAATCATCCCGCCATCCGTCAGAACAAAAATCATATCGGATACGGAATTAAATATATTGTTAAAGTAATTGCGGGAAATTGTTGTGGTCTTTAATTCTTCTCCCAGCATGTTAATTCCCGAGATAAAAGCGTCGGTTTCATCCAGCTTTTCCGATAGTTCTATCCGGTTTTCGAAATGCCCCATGGAATAGTCGATCAGCAAATCGCTTATTTTTTTATACCTCGGATCCACAGCTTATTTTTTGTTTCAGGTTAACGGTCTTGAATTGCTCCAGCCACTCCAGTGCCTTCCACTTTTCCATGAATAACCTGACGGGTATACCTGGCCGTGTAACCTGGATGATGAAATTGCCAAGGAATGTTTCGAAAACAGAATTGCTGAGGAGCGCTCCGGCCAAAATACCTTCTGTTCCTTTGTCAGAGGACAGGTACAGTCGGGCATCTTTACTGATATCAGCGAGACCCTCTCCGGTAATAAGAAGAGGATATGAACGACCATTAAAAAGACGCAGGCGTTCTTCCACAATCTTTTTCGCCATTGTCAGATCAATTGTGCCTGGTTTGTGTTGGAAATGGATAATACCCTCTTTTAGTTCAAGGTAGAAGTAGTCGGTGTCAGAGGCTATTTTAGGCATGATGGGCCAAAATTATAAGTTTTCGATCATAGAGAAACTAGGTATTTATACCTAAATGCGAATACCTATAATACAGACATCATCTATTTGTTCGAAGATCCCTTTCCAGTCCTCGAATGTCTTATTGATAATGGCTTTCTGCTCCTTCATTGACAGCTGATGGATAGATTGAAGAAGGTTCCGAAAAAGTTTGCTTTTGAATTTTTTTCCTTCACTTCCTCCAAATTGATCGGCAAAACCATCACTGAAAGCGTAGATGCAATCTCCTTTGCGAAGCGCAATACTTTTTTGATTAAAAGATTTCCGCTCTCCAATTGAAATACCGACCGGTTGTTTGTCATATGCATATTCCATCAGTTTGTCTTCTTGAATAATCCATAAAGGATTATTGGCAGCAGAATAGGTAAGTGTCTGATGCAGTTTGTCCATGCGGAAAAGGACAATGTCCATTCCATCCTGATTTTCTCCGATAGCGCCTTTTTGTTTGAGCGCATTGATGATTTTGTCACGCAACATATTTAGTATTTCAGCAGGTTCGGTAGCATTTCGTTCCAGAACGATTTCATTCAGCAGAGAAGAGCCCAGCATACTCATAAACCCTCCCGGAACACCGTGACCTGTGCAATCAGCAACTGCGTAATAAATAAAATCGTTTTTTTCCTGCATCCAGTAAAAATCTCCGCTAACAATAGCTTTGGGTTTAAACAGAACGAAACTATCCGGGAATATAGATTCAATGTCTGAGGAGGCTGGAAGTATGGCCAATTGAATCAGTTTGGCATAGGTAATACTGGCAATGATTTCGTTGTTTTTTTCTTCTGTAATTTCTTTTTGAAGTTCTACTTCGCGTTTTTGTTTAGAAATGATTTTGTTTGCTTTTTTCTTTTGCTGATAACCCTGAAGAATAAAAAAAGCAAATATCAGCATCAGTAAAAATCCGGCGATAAAAATATTCCGGATAAATTTCTGATGTTTTAGATTCTCGGATGATACAGCATCTCTTATATCCTGAGCTGCTTTTTTTACTGCTTCCTTTTTGTCGAATTGATACTGCATTTCATTGCGCGTTATTTCTTTGGTCTTTTTAAAATCCAGAATACTATCATTGATAATAACGGCTCTTTTATAATATTCAAGCGCCAGCTTATAATCACCGGTTTGCTCGTAAGTGGCGCTCATGGACTGTTCTGCAGTGGCAATTGACTCGGGCAAGCCAATAGCAGTACTCATATCGAAAGAACGTTTATAGTAGGAAAGTGCTTCGGAATATTTTTTTTTCTGGAAGTAAACATCGGCGATACAGGAAAGTGCATCCGAGATGATTCTTCGGTCTTTAGACTTGCTGTAGATTGCGTAGGCGCTTAAAAAATGATGAAGAGCTTCTTCGTATTTTCCCCGTTCGTAGAAGATAGAACCGATTGCCCGATGGATTTCTCCTCTTTTGAGAGAATCTTTAAGATTTCTCGAAAGTTTTAACGCATTGTAATTAGTTTGTAAAGCATTATCATATTCTTTATTAATATATTGTAGACGAGCCATTCCCTTTAAAGAAGATACAATGTGCAAGGTATCCCTGTTTGAAATTGCCAGATCGAGGGTTGATTTAAAATAGGGCAGTGCTTTTTCCGGATCATTAATGGAAATAAATATGCCCGCGACACGTAATTTACTTTCAAAAAAAATAGAATCCATTTTGCTTTCTTCCGCATAACCGGAGGATTTTATGAAATATTCGATTGCCTTATTGAAATTGGATTCATATTCATAATTATCTGCTATCGAGTAGCATATTTTGGCGAGAAATTTTTTATTCCCCAATTCGGCGAAAATCTTTTCAGCGATGAAGTAATTTTTCAGGCCTTCACTGTAATCTACAATTTTATCATTAAAATAAGTATCGTAACTCTGCCCATAGCCCAGGTTCCAGTATCCTTCCCCAAGGCCTCTTTTGTAATTTACCGTTCGTGCGAGCGAAATCGCCTGAAAGGCATATGTTATGGTTTTTTTGTAGTCTCTTTGATCAGAAAAAGTCTGGCAAAGGAAATTGAGCGTTTTTACCTTGTTGGAATCATCAGGCTGCATGGCCAGAACACGCAGCAGTGAATCTGTTCTGTAGTTCACGGCAAAACTATTCAAACAAAATAAAAAACCCAATAAAAACAGATAGTGCCTCATCATCGCGACTAAAGTATAAAAAGGAAATGAAATCACAATATGCAGTTGAATGTGTAAATTTGTTTAATGTTTAAAAAACGGAAATCACCTTCTTTAATTGGATTTTATTTGCTTTTGACGTACGTCCTGCTGCAGTTTACCTGGTGGGGCTACCTAATGCTTAAGTTGAATAAGAAATGGTTCATGGTGATTGGGGAGGGTAGTGTTTTTCTGGTTTTATTGCTTGTCGGAGTGGTAAGGATCAGAAGAACATTTAGAAAAGAAACGCAGCTGGCACGACAGCAGAGTAATTTTCTGCTTTCGGTTACACATGAATTGAAATCACCCATAGCTTCTGCCCGATTGCAATTGGAAACGTTATTGTTAAGAGACATTGAGCGGGAGAAACAAAAGAGCATTTTAAGAAATGCCATAGGGGATACGGACAGGTTAAATGCTCTTGTTGAAAATATATTGCTGGCTGCACAAATTGACAAGAGTAATTTTGTATTGCACCGGAAGGAAGAGGACCTCTCCGAATATCTCCTGGATTTATTATCCCGTCCAGGGACCGCACCCGATCATCGCTTGATTTTTACGATTGAACCGGGCCTGCGTTTTAAAATTGATAACACTCATTTTGCTTCCATTATTCTTAATTTGTTGGATAATGCCTGTAAATACTCGGCCAAGGGATCCCAGATATCGGTGGAACTTAAAAAAGCAGGTCCTGCTTTTTTACTGAGTGTTACAGACGAGGGCTATGGAATCAGCGACGAAAATAAGAAGCAGGTATTTGAGAAATTTTACCGGGTTGGTAAAGAGGAAACCCGTACCACTAAAGGGACGGGTCTGGGACTGTACATTGTCAAACACCTGGTGGAAGAACATGGTGGAGGGATAAAGGTTCTGGATAATAAACCGAAAGGGACCATTTTTAAAATAGAGTTTAGATCATAGTTTTCAGCTATGCATTCACCTGAGTGCCAAATTGTAATTGACTACGTTTTGATTTTTAACGTATAACGCAAACTTTCCCACGGACCGTATTGTTTTGCTGGTCTGTAATTGCATAGAGGTATATTCCCGACGCAACACTTTCTCCTGAATCATTGGTAAGATCCCAGTATGCTGTTCCCGATAATCCGATCATGGTCTTTATCAGGCGACCCGTTGACATGGAAAATAATTTCATGTTGCTGCCCGCAGGTATTTGACCGAAATTGATCTGAGATTCCATATTCTGTGTTGAGCAGGGGTTGGGGTAAACTATGATAGTTGTGCTTGACGAATCGTTGAGTATCATGTTGTTTTTCCTAGTGCGAATACCTATATCTCCGGGTGCTGTGCTTGTGTTTGTGAACACTGCACCCTCAAAACCATGCAGTCTGACCTGATTTGATAAAGGTCCTAGAGTTCCGTCATAATTTACTCTATAATAAGATCCCGGCAGATTAACAGTAATTTCATTTGCATCAGAACTATATTCCAAAAAATTTGTTGGTGCAGTAAAAGAAGTACGGAAGACCACCATCCCTTTGGTGTATTGTCTTGCCAAAACAACTTCTGCCGGAAAAGGATGTCCATTCGGGTCATTAACAATCGTTGTATAAGGTGCGTTGGCAATCGTGTCCAGATAATAGGTGGCCGTCGGAAGCACAGGAATAGAACCATAGACGGGATGATTTAATACCGTGCCAATAGAATTTCCAACAACCGTATTATTAAGCTCGCCGGTTCCATCAACCCGTGCTGTATATTGCATAGGACGATACACTCCCTGCCGAGGCATCATGCCTGTTGGAGTACCGATGTCAACGGCCATCATAGCGTGCTGTTGATAAGCATAATTTTTAGGAACACCCTTTTTATAATAATTAGATGTATCTGTTAGCTGTGTAATATCACCACAATTGGTATAAATGGTTTGCAACGACGTCAGATTTGGGAAATGATAAAGGTAATACTCAGCCAATATTCCCATCTGGGAGCGTTCCCATTTGGCTTCTGTACTCGGTGGAGTCAGAAGGTAAGAACCGACTCTGGCCATGATGGCCGATTTTTTTCCAGCCTTTGCCCATGCCGGGATATTCCATATCCGACTTAGACCTGAAAACGGTCCCAAAAAAGAAGATGCATCCACCATGGACCAGGAATCGTAAATCGTAGCTTCTGAGAGTAACCAATCAAAAGCGCCCGAATTCAGCATTTCCTTTCCCAAATCCGGGTAGGGAACGCAATAATCATGGTAATCATAAGGATTGATGAAGTAAATATTCGCTCCGATCCAATTACTGCCTGTGCTATTTTTCACAGCCTTAAGTGTGGCAGCGAAGCCCGTACTGTAAGCCAAATTTGCTGAGGTATCCTGGACAGGTCCCCGAATCGGCCCCTCTGGGGTCAGCAGGCCTCCGGCCAGAACCGGAAAGAACCACTTATTGAGATTAACAAAAAAATTATCGTTGTACCCCCCTTTTACACCATTGCTTTCCCAACTAGACCGATAGAATGCTCCTATGTCCTGCTGGTACTGTGGATTTCCTGTATTTGTCATGCATGGTGACCAATAGTCCCAGAAACCGACGTTATTCAATGCCAGTCGCGCTTCGTACCGGAAACGGGCCTTGGCATTTGGATCCAGCAGGCTTTGGTATTCAGAGTCATCTACATATCCGTCGTGATTGCGGTCATTGATGGAATCCCATCCTAGATTCAATAAAAACTTTGGGCCCGTAGTAATAAGTGGACCAGAGGGGTCTAAGGTGTAATTGGCAAGACCAAGATATTGTCTTGTTTTGAGATTAGATAAAATCGGCATCTGACTATACCCTGTACCCGTAACGCGAATCCAGTAACCAAAATTTTTCCGGTCTGCCAACTGAAGCGAACTGTTATTCCCCCATACCCAGTTAGCAGGAGGTGCCCAGCTTATTCTCCCATTCTGACTAAAATTATTTGTTCCATCACTGGTCAGATTCAAAGGACTCCATTGGGTTACATTGAAATAAGCATCCACCGCTGAAGCATATTCAATACTAATTGTTCCATTAGTTCCACCTGTAGCGAAAGAGAGCGTAGCTTCTCCGAATTTATCCGGATTTACCAGATAGAAGGCTCCTCCCTCCGGGACATACTGAAAAATATCGGCATGCCATGTTCCTGTACCATGCAGGACAGGCCCATTTTGATCACTGGAACTCCTTGTATAGCCAACACCGGAAGCAACACCGGCCCAGGCACAGGAATCTCCATATAACGTGGTATAAGTGAGCCAGGTATCCTGGCTATAATGAAGAAAGTAATTTTCCCAATTATGCCCTAAACGGATCGCCTGCTCGTGAAAGCCAATTTCCCAAACATACAAGCCATCGTGGCTTATCTGTCCGGTATACATGTAATCCAAAAGTGTAAAATTGTTATTATTGTTATACCAATAGGAAGCTGTCATCCAGGCACCAAAATCTGCATGATGTGCTTCCCAGTTGAAAACGTTAGTATCTGTTTTTAATCCCTGTGCTCTGGTTGCACTATCAGTGGGATTATAGTTTCCATTACCTCCCACCCAAAAGGCGCCAGCTGATGGGTAAACATGTTGTGCAGGAAGAGATTCTGATGCAATTAAAATTCCCAAACTGAGATAAATTAGTCCTTTGCTAATTTTATGTAAAGTGTTTTTCATAAATAAATTTTCAAAAATTAGTAGCGACGTTCGTTGGTTTGTACTCAAAGGCTAATGCAGACAATAAACTTAAAGCCTTCACCGAGGTAGACTGTAGCCCAATTTATGCAGTTAGAATTTGATGGGCTAAATTATGTATTCGGTTTCTGCTTGTCAAATAAATCTATGGCTAAACATTAAGTTTCTAATTGTAGTTTGTTTTCTAATTAATAAGTAAAATGTTTATTTTAACCTCATACGAAAATCCATCCTTACGCAATTGAACCTTAAAGTCCTTTAAGTTAAGAAGGTACAGGCAGCCTGGGTTAGGTTTATTGTCCTGGTCAACGATTTGCCCCTTATTTTCAATGAAACCAGGGTTGGAGGCATTATTATGCAGAAGAGAATTGGTCTTGTCGCTGAGATTTGTTTGGGCGCTCAGCTGACAAGGAACCCACAATGCTAAACTTAAAAGTGTCGTTTTGAACAAAACATTTTAATCTAGGACAATTTACGAAAAACGCTGTCAACGGGTTTTAGCAAGTCCATTTAAATCTATACAAACATTAAACTCCTGATGAGAATTCGACTCAGCGCTTTCTGCAATAAGAAGTCTATTTCCGCCATGCTCTCTCATTTATTATTATAAGAGTTAGTAACCCCTCGTTGTTGCCAACTTTTCTTCTATCTGCAAGGATGCTAAATGATTTTTCAAGTACTGAAAAAAGACATTCTTTTTGTCTAAGATAGAGGCATTAATCAATCATTCAGCTTCAACACAGCCATAAAAGCACTTTGAGGAATTTCTACACTGCCGATCTGGCGCATTCGCTTTTTGCCTTCTTTTTGTTTTTCAAGGAGTTTACGTTTGCGGGAGATATCACCTCCGTAACATTTGGCCGTAACATCTTTTCGCATGGCCGATATGGTTTCCCGGGAAATGATTTTTGCTCCGATGGCAGCCTGTATGGCAATCTGGAACTGTTGCTTAGGGATCAGTTCTTTTAGTTTTTCACAAATCTTTTTTCCGAAGTCGTAGGATCTGTCCCGGTGTATAAGGGCGGAGAGCGCATCAATGGGGTCTCCATTGATTAAAATGTCCATTTTCACCAGGTCAGATGCTTTGTAAGCGATCGGTGTATAGTCAAAAGAGGCATAGCCTTTGGAAATGCTTTTCAATTTGTCGTAAAAGTCAAATACGATTTCGCCTAATGGCATCTCGAATACCAACTCAACCCGGTCGGTAGTAAGGTAAACCTGGTTTTGAATAATACCCCGTTTATCCATACATAAACTCATAACAGAACCAACAAATTCGGATTTGGTAATGATATTAGCCTTTATGTAGGGTTCTTCAACACGTTCAAGTGTGCTGGGGTCCGGAAAGTCGGAAGGATTGCGCAAATCCAGCCGGGTTCCTTTTGTTGTATAGGCAATATAAGATACGTTGGGTACGGTCGTGATCACGCTCATATTGAACTCACGTTCCAGTCGTTCCTGTATAATTTCCATGTGTAACATTCCCAAAAATCCACAGCGGAAACCAAAACCTAAGGCTGCAGAACTCTCCGGTTCCCAGGTAAGGGAAGCATCGTTGAGTTGCAACTTTTCCATGGAAGAGCGGAGTTCTTCAAAATCTTCGGTGTCAACCGGATAAATACCGGCAAAGACCATCGGTTTAACATTTTCAAAACCTTTGATCATTTCGGTACATGGGTTTACAACATGCGTAATCGTATCCCCCACTTTTACTTCGTTCGCCTGTTTAATACCCGAAATAATGTAGCCGACATCTCCAACGCTTAAATGATTCTTAGGAATCAAGGTCATTTTAAGAATACCTATTTCGTCTGCATTGTATTCCCGGTCGGTAGCGACAAATTTTACCTTATCATTTTTCCGAAGCTCCCCATTCATGATCCGGAAATAGGCAATAATGCCCCGGAAAGAATTGAACACGGAATCGAAAATTAAAGCCTGCAAGGGTGCAGCTGGATCACCTTTTGGGGCAGGTATTCGTTCGATAATGGCACTCAGAATTTCCATTACACCTTGTCCTGTTTTCCCTGACGCGACCATGATCTCTTCACGCTGACAACCAATCAGTTCAACAATCTGGTCTTTCACTTCTTCGGGATTGGCGCTGGGCAAATCGATTTTATTGAGAACGGGAATAATTGTTAATCCCTGGTCCAAAGCAAGGTATAAGTTGGATATCGTTTGCGCTTGTATGCCCTGCGCTGCGTCAACAAGCAGCAGCGCGCCTTCGCAGGCCGCAATGGATCGGGATACTTCATACGAAAAGTCGACGTGTCCTGGCGTATCAATAAGGTTTAAAATGTAGTTTTTTTCCTGGTAAAGGTGTTCCATCTGGATCGCATGGCTCTTGATCGTAATTCCACGTTCCTTTTCCAGGTCCATATCATCCAGTACCTGAGCCTCCATATCCCGTTTGGAGATGGTTTTGGTGTATTCCAGCAAGCGGTCGGCCAGGGTGCTTTTACCGTGATCGATATGGGCAATGATACAGAAGTTGCGTATGTTTTGCATAGGGGCTGCAAATCTACAAAGAATTGCCATTATTTGTATATTAGCGCCCATATTCGTAATTAATAGATAAATGAAGGTTATTGATCATATAAAGAATGCAAAATCTGCTTTATTTTCGATAGAAATTTTACCGCCTTTAAAGGGAAAAAGCATCCAATCTATTTTTGATGGCATAGATCCTTTGTTGGAGTTTAATCCTTCCTTTATTGATGTGACCTACCATCGGGAAGAATATTTTTACAAAAAGCGGGAGGGAGGGTTTCTTGAAAAAGTGAGCATCCGCAAACGTCCTGGTACCGTCGGTATCTGTGCAGCTATCATCAATAAATATAAAATTGATGTGGTTCCGCACATTATTTGCGGGGGCTTTACCCGGGAAGAAACGGAGAATGCATTGATAGATCTCCATTTTTTAGGAATAGACAATGTATTGGCTTTGCGGGGAGATGCTATTAAATCCGAGGGTGCTTTTATGCCCGAGCCGGGAGGACATCATTATGCATACGACCTGGTTAAACAAATTGTTACCATGAACAAAGGACATTACCTGGAAGAAGACCTGGTAGACGTTGCTCCTACCGGTTTCAGCATAGGCGTTGCGGGCTATCCTGAAAAGCATTTTGAGGCACCTAACCTGACCGCCGATCTGAAAAATCTGAAACGCAAGGTAGATGCGGGTGCTGAATACATTGTGACCCAAATGTTTTTTGACAATAAAAAATTCATAGAATTTGTTAACGCCTGCCGGGAGATGGATATTCATGTCCCAATTCTTCCAGGTCTGAAAATTTTGACTACGAAAAAACAGTCCAGTATTCTTCCTAAACTTTTTAATATAGATATACCGCAGGATTTTCTTGAAGAAATTGAAAAGTGTCAGACAGATTCCGAAGTCAGGGAAGTGGGCATCGAATGGTGTACCCGTCAATCCAAAGAACTGATCAAATTCGGAGTTCCCTGTCTCCATTTTTATACCATGGGCCAAAGTGAAGCAATCCGAAGGGTAGCCAGCAAAGTGTTTTAAACGGATCGAACTTTAAATTTGTTACAATTCAAAAGAATGCTTTTTATTTCATAATAATCCTTTTTTCCAATCGCCTTTTTTAATATTTTACGTTTGTTTTTTTCGAGCCGGATATTAGCTATATCTCCTAATGAATATAAGAAGATATGGCCTTGTTTAAGTCCGTCTGAGATTAGATCAAGAGCTGATTTCATGGAATGTATGTTTAATGACTTACAAGAAAGACGCAAGATTTGAGAAAGGTTGTCTGTTTAGCGTAATTGAAAAATATAACTACTTGAATATAAATCAAATAAAACGCAATAGAGAAGTCTGATTCGCGTTAGTAAGGTATTTAAATTGAAAAATAGTCAGCTCTTCCGTATTATACTTCTAATAATGGGCTGTAGTTTCCGTCTGCATGCCCAGCAATCAGGTATTGACAAGAACGATCCGTCTGCAGTTTACCGGGAAGAAGATGTTCTGGACCCCGATTGTGGGATTATGAAGTATGATAAGTTGAATTTTCAAATCGGTGGAGATTCGGTTCGTAATACTTCCGACGGATATGCCTGTCATGGATGGGTGGAAGACAAGTATTCCAATGGACAGCTGCTCCACCGTGGCTTTTATGCCGCAGGGCAATTGAAACAGTATAAGAATTACTACGATAACGGGCAGATGGAACGGGAATTTATTCCTATTGATGAAGACCATGCTATTATGAAAATATTCTATAAAGATGGCAAACCCAAAAACGAAATTGACTATGAGGAGGGGATTCCGGTAAAAGAACAAAATTTTTACCCCTTGGATAATAAAGACACATTAGTTAAAGCGCAGAACAGAATCCAGAAAGCATATGTATTGGAAATAAAATCGCTGGATGATAATGGATTGCTGAAAAGAATCAACTACAAAACAAATCTTGTTTCTAAAGCTGAGCGCACAAAAGAACTGCAAAATGTTTTACTGACACTGTATGATAATGCTTTTCTGGCGGCTACTTATGACAGCTTGTTAACGGATTCTTTAAAATTGACCGCCTATTTACATCTGGGTGCGCCCTACAAATGGGCGCATCTTTCCAAAGGAAATGTGGAAGATGCTGTCCTGACGGAAGTTGGTTTCCGTGAAAAAATTTATTTCGGCAAGAAATTGAACTATAAGGAAGTAAAAAGTCTATTGGAAAAAATTATCGTATACCAGGAAGATAATGGTTATCCCTTCGCATCGGTAAGATTGGATAGTGTAAGGGTCCGGGAAAATACAATCACGGCCCGCTTAAAGATCGATAAAAATAAACTGATAAAAATTGACAGTCTTATCATAAAAGGTACTTCCGCGATCACTCCCGTGTATCTGCAGAGTTATATTGGAATAAAACAGGGGAGTCTTTACAATGAATCACGTATCAGGGCCATTAGTTCCCGCCTGAAAAGTTTGCCATTTTTGCGGGAGAAAAAACCTTTGCGGATTGTGTTTACCGAAAAGGAAACTAAATTAATAGTAGAGCTTGAAAGTAAAAAGGCCAGTCAGTTTGATGGTATAATCGGTTTTTTGCCGGATAATACTACCGGTAAGCTTGTTGTAACGGGAGACGTACAACTGAAACTTCAAAATAAACTGGATCATGGTGAGCTCATTGATCTTACCTGGCACAGTCTGCCGCAAAATACCCAGGACCTGAACCTTGAGCTAACATACCCCTTTTTATTTTCATTGCCCTTTGGTATCGATTATAATTTCAAATTGTATAAGCTGGATACCACATACCTGGATGTATATAACAATATAGGGATTCAATACCTGCTTTCGGGAGGGAATTATTTCAAAATTTTCTATGCCAATAAAATATCCAGTCTTCTTTCTACAAGCGGGTTGGAATCTGTCACCACGTTGCCGGATTTTGCAGACGTTTCCTCCAATTCTTATGGTTTGGGACTTAAGCTCGAAAAGCTGGATTACCGTTTTAATCCCCGTAAAGGATACAGCCTGACGGCTAATGCATCTGTTGGTGAAAAGGAAATTTCGGTCAATCCGAATTTGAACCCAGTAGTGTACCAAAATATCAGCTTACATTCTTTGGAGTATTCGGGTGATGTAAATGCCGCACTATATATACCCATTGTGGGAAAAAGCGTCCTGAAATTCGGATTGCAGTCAGCCTTTATCTCTGGTCCCAGTTTGTTTTTAAATGATTTATACCGGATTGGGGGACTGAATACCTTACGTGGTTTTGATGAAGAATCTATTTACGCTTCAACGTATGCAATTGGTACGATAGAATACCGGTATTTGCTGGAGCAAAACTCATTTCTCCACCTGTTTTTTGACCAGGCTTATTATGAGAATGATAATGTGAGTGCAAAATATATTCATGATACTCCCTATGGTTTTGGTACGGGCGTTAGTTTTGAGACCAAAGCCGGAATTTTTTCACTCGATTACGCCCTTGGTAGCCAGGGTGGGAACCCAATTTACCTGAAGGCCGGTAAAATACACTTTGGAATTGTGAGTTATTTTTAAAGTCTGTTCAAAATTTTGAACAGACTCTTAGCTAATAAACACTAAATTTACCCATATGAAGTGCTTTCCGGCCATTCTTTTTATTTTGGTTTTTGTTTATTCCTGTAACGTATCCCGTATGGCCTATTATCAGGATATGTCAAGCACCTATAAGTTTGAGTCTACCTCCGTGCACCCTGACTTCCTCGTTTACCATAATGCGGAATCCACTTCGGATGTTTATTTTTCTGTTAGTTCAAAAGAGCTGTTGTACTCCCGACAATCCAACGAAACAGATTTTACCTCGCGGTTCAGCATTTCGTACCTGCTAACAGCTTCTTATGAATCGAAAGTGGTGGTAGATAGCGGTAGAATAAGCGTAACAGACATCAATAACGGAAATATCCCCAAATTTGTCCGGGGTAAATTTTCGATTAAGGCAGGAATGGGAAATAATGGTTTACTGAAGGTTATATTTTACGACTTAAACAGAAAACAGGGATTTGATAAATACATAGATGTATTTAAGAGCAGTGTTGGAACTCCACAAAATTTTTTTGTAAGTACGGAGTCGGGTACTCCTTTGTTCAAAAATACTGTTTCTGCTAATGAACAAGTGATGATAACCTATAAACGGGCTCCCAAAGGAAAACTGTATGGAAGGTTTTTTAAAAGCAACTATCCTGCTGCTAATCCTCCTTTCTCTGTAATGGAACCTAAAGCTTTTAGTTATAAACCCGACAGCATGTTTATAGTACAACTAAATGATACCGGCATGGTGACTTTTCGGGCGCCTCAAAAAGGAATTTATAATTTCTCAATTGATTCGAATCGACGGGAAGGGTTAACGCTTTATAGGTACTATGATGGTTTTCCGGATATTGTCAAGGCTGAGCAAATGGTATTTCCCTTAAGGTATATTACTTCCAAGGAAGAATATGAGGAGATCACGGGCAGCAAGAATAAAAAGCTGGCGGTTGAAACGTTTTGGCTCAACTGTGCGGGTAATAAAGACCGGGGAAAGGATATAATACGTACTTACTATACCCGTGTCCGCTATGCCAATATGTATTTTAGTTCCTACCTGGAAGGATGGAAGACCGATCGTGGCATGATCTACATTATCTTCGGACCTCCTAATCTTGTATACCAGGCGACGGGATCTGAAACATGGGTCTATGGAGAAGAGAGTAATGCGAATTCGGTCAGTTTTAATTTTAACCGGCTGATTAACCCCTTAAGCGACAATGATTATTTCCTGCAGCGTTCAAATATATACAAGTCGGGCTGGTTCCGTGAGGTAGATGATATTTGGAGACAGGGACGTGTTTACCTTCAAAACTAGTTCAAAATGTATACAACCGGCAGAAACAAACAGGAGGATAAGATGTTGTTGTTCGGTACCCGGGCCGTAATTGAAGCTATTAAATCCGATAAGGAAATAGATAAACTTTATTTACAGACCAGTCTGAATAATGAATTGTCAAGAGAATTGATGATGCTTATTAAAGAGCAGAACATACCCTTTCAATATGTACCTGTCGAAAAACTCAATCGTTTGACAGGGAAGAATCATCAGGGAGTCGTGGGGTATTTGTCAGAACTGAGCTATCAGAAAATCGAAGACATCCTTCCTTTTTTATTTGAGCAGGGGAAAGTTCCCTTGTTACTGGTGCTTGACAGAATCACAGACGTAAGGAATTTCGGAGCCATTAGCAGGAGTGCAGAATGTGCCGGTGTTGATGCGATCATCATTCCTTCCCGTGGTGCAGCTCAGGTAAATGCGGATGCGATTAAAACATCAGCGGGAGCCTTGCATAAAATAGCCGTGTGCAGAGAAGAAAATCTGAAACAGACGATTGATTATCTGAAAGAGAGTGGTCTTAGAATTATAGCTTGTTCGGAAAAGGCTGAGCACTATCATTTTGATTGTGATCTGAAGGTCCCTCTGGCAATCCTGATGGGTTCAGAGGAGGATGGAATATCTTCTGAATATTTGAAACGTGCGGATGATCTTGTTAAAATTCCCATGCAGGGAACGATCGAATCTTTGAATGTTTCAGTTGCCACGGGAATTGTTTTGTTTGAAGTGATCCGGCAGAGGATGGGGGATAGGGGTTAAGGATTTGGGATTAAGGATTAAGGATTTGGGATTAAGGATTTGGGATTTGGGAAGTATTTATGAACACTTTTAAATAAAAATAAAACGAGTGAATAAAAGTGATTAGCCAAATGCGGAGTACCCAATAAACCGTAAGAATGAACTTTTATAAACGCAAAAAAAGAGTATGAAAAAACAAATTACGATTCTTTTAGTAACAGCTATTACATTTTCGGGCCTGGCACAGGAAAGGAAAGACAAAGCTGCATTTCGGGCTACTGTAAATGATTACTATCAGCAAATGAAAAAAGCTGCGGACTCATTTAATGAAGAAAAAAAGGATGTTCCGAAAAAATTTATGATGGATCAGACGGGCATTGATGTGCCTAAGAGCGCGACGGAATTCAAAACTGTTTGGGCTGAAAAACCCATTTCTCAAGGGGAGTCAAGCACCTGCTGGAGCTTTTCGACGACTTCTTTTTATGAATCCGAAATCTACCGCTTAACCAAGCAGGAGATAAAATTGTCCGAAGCCTATATTGTGTACTGGCAATATGTGGAAAAAGCGCGTGAATTTGTAAGGACACGTGGAAAGTCTGCGTTTGATGAAGGCTCAGAAACGAATGCTGTGATCAATATGATGCGTAAATATGGAGCTGTGCCGGAAAATGAGTACACCGGTCTTAAAATCGGACAACCTTTCCATGACCATCGAAAAATGATAGAGGAGATGAAAGGTTATTTGCAATCGGTTAAGAAAACGGATGCCTGGAACGAAGAGGAAATTGTTTCTACGATTAAATCCATCCTGAATTATTACATGGGCACTCCTCCTCAGGAAATTGGTTCAGGTGATGTAAAAATAACTCCTCAGGCTTACCTGGCAAATACCTGTAAGCTGAACCCGGATGATTATGTCGATTTTATGTCATTAATGGAAGCACCTTATTGGACGCAGGCAGAATACAAAGCTACCGACAACTGGTGGCATTCGGATGATTATTATAACGTTCCCTTAACTGATTTTGTGGCAATCGTTAAAAGTGCCGTTAAGAATGGTTATTCTATATCCGTTGGCGGTGACGTGTCGGAAAGTGGCATTAATATTTATACGGGGGTCATGATGATACCGTCTTATGATATCCCATCTCAGTATATCGATGAGAACGCACGTGAACTTCGTTTTATCAATGGAGCTACAACGGATGATCATGCTATGCACCTGATGGGCTATGTGGAAAAGCCTAATGGTACCTGGTTCCTGATCAAAGATTCAGGAAGCGGAGGACATAATAACGTGAATAGTCCAGGGTATTTTTACATGCACGAAGATTATTTAAAACTTAAGATGATGACACTTACCCTGAGCAAGGAAGCAGTGAAAGAGTGCATCGAAAAGTTTCCTGATAAAAAGCTGGTGAAATATGTTAAATAAACCGGGCTTTTGAAAAGTATTCGTCTATTTTAATTTAGCATTCAAATTAGCATCAATAGCGGATAAAAATTCGTCCGTATAGAGGTAGTGCTCTCCATGATTCACTTTGTTTCCATATAAGCACACGGCAAGATCTTTGGTCATCTTTCCCGACTCAACGGTTTCCACACATACCTGCTCCAGCTTTTTACAAAAATCGACAAGCCGCTGGTTATTGTCCAGTTTTCCCCGGAAGGCCAAACCCTGCGTCCAGGCAAAAATAGATGCAATCGGATTGGTGGAGGTTGGTTTTCCCTGCTGATGTTCGCGAAAATGCCGCGTTACTGTACCATGAGCGGCTTCTGCCTCCATTGTTTTGCCATCCGGTGTGATCAGGGTGGAGGTCATGAGGCCCAATGAACCAAAGCCCTGGGCGACCGTGTCACTTTGTACATCCCCGTCGTAATTTTTACAAGCCCAGACAAAATTTCCGTTCCATTTCAATGCACTGGCTACCATGTCATCAATCAAACGATGCTCGTAGGTAATACCCGCCGCATCAAACCTGACTTTGAAATCTTTTTCAAAAATTTCCTGAAAAATATCTTTAAACCGACCATCGTATTTTTTTAGAATCGTATTTTTAGTTGAAAGGTAGATTGGCCATTTTTTTAATAAAGCGGTATTAAAACAGGCATTCGCAAAGCCGCGTATCGATTCATCGGTATTATACATCGCCAATGCAACTCCATCGCCTTTGTAATTAAAAACTTCGTAAGATTGGGGGGCACTACCATCTTCCGGTGTATAGGTTATCGTCAGTTTTCCTTTGCCTTTGGTTAGAAAATCAGTCGCTCTATACTGATCTCCAAAAGCATGGCGGCCAACACAAATAGGAGCGGTCCAGTTGGGTACAAGCCGGGGAATATTTTTACAGACAATGGGCTCCCTGAAAACTGTACCATCTAAAATGTTCCGAATGGTTCCATTCGGGGATTTCCACATTTGTTTGAGATTGAATTCTTTAACACGGGCCTCATCCGGAGTAATGGTAGCACATTTAATACCTACATTGTATTTTTTTATTGCCTCAGCCGACTCAACCGTAACCTTGTCATCCGTCTTGTCACGGTGTTCCATGCCAAGGTCGTAGTATTTAATATCCACGTCAATATAAGGGAGAATTAATTTGTCTTTAATATATTTCCAGATTACTCTGGTCATTTCGTCGCCATCAAGTTCTACAACCGGGTTACTGACTTTAATTTTCTCCATAATTTCAATCGTTTAAATGAATAAGTAAATATAATTAATTTAAGAGTTTTTCCGCAGTGTAAGTTTTATCGTAACCAAAAATGTCCTTTAGCTGAAGAACACTTACTTTGCCATATTTTTCCAACGATTTAAAGTCAAGTCCTTCTTTTTTGCCTAAAACTACAATTGTGTAATTTTTATCTTTGATGTAATGTTCCTGGAATTTTTTCACATCCCTCAGGGTCATGCCTGGTAGCATAGTATAAGTATCTCTCCGTAAATCGTAATCAACACCCAATTTGATGTTTTTGTCGTAATCAAGTAAAATGTTGATTTTGCTGATGCGTTCTGTTCGCAATTTTTGAAGCAGTGATTCTTTAGCCGATTTGAATACAGTTTCTGATTCCGGCATATGGTTCAGAAGATTCGACATTCCGGCCATTGCTTCCCCTAATTTATCACTTTGCGTTCCGATATAAGAAAGGATGTAATTGTCTTTGTTTTTTTTGGCACCCATTTGGTAGCCCGAATAAACACTGTATGCTAAAGCTTTTGATTCCCGAAGATCCTGAAATACAATAGAGGCCATACCTCCGCCAAAATATTCATTGAAAATAGAAGCCTGTGGAACCAAGTCTTTATTGTAGGGATCGCTTTTAGACAACATCAGAATTTCAGCTTGCTTCATATCGTAATCTATGACGTAGACATTATTGGAAGCAGTTTTGAAAATAAAACAACTGTCGGGCGGAACGGGATTTAATTTATCGGGAACTTCATGGTATTTGTTAAGGAAAGTCCTTAGTTCTTCGGGAGATAAATCCCCATAATATAAAATATGATGCTCATACGTGCAAAGCCTGTTAATAAGATGTATCAATTCTTCTGGCTTTAAAGCTTTTAATCCAGCTCCCGATAAAATATTTGTAAAAGGGGATTTTGCTCCGTACATACCATAGTTAAACATGCCGCCAAAAAGAATAACATTTTTATCCAGCAGATCATCCTGGCGCTTTTTCTGGATATCGGAGATAAGATTGGACAAAGCGCCCTTATCCGGTTGAGCATCGTTCAATAGTTCTTCGAACAATTGAAGGGCCTTATCAAAATGTTTACTTAATCCGCTTAAGCTAACCCTTGTTTCGTTTTCGGAACTGAATACATTGTAGGAGCAACCCAATTTGTAAAATTCCTGTTGCACTTGCCGGGGAGTGTACCTTGAGGTGCCAAGATAGTTCAGATAATCAATGGCTATTTTCATTTTCGGATCTTGATTGGTACCTATATTAACAACATACAGCAGATCGAATGTTTTGTTTTCAGTATTTTCGTGATATAAAACAGGAATATTATTTTTTACGGTAAAGCGTTTAATATCCGTTTTGTAATTAATAAATACGGGCTCAATGGCAGGAGAGGAGGCTGAGAGAATGCTTTTTACAAACAGGGATTGTTCATTACGATTCACTGCAACAGGAGTAATAACTGGCTTTTCAACTTTTTGCAAGGTTTTATCTTCTCCTGTTCGTTTATAAACAACAACGTAATTGGTCTTGAAATTGGTCTTTGCAAAATCGACGATTTGTTGTTTAGTGATTTGTGCAATTTTTTCCGGTTGGTTGGCGTAGTCTTCCCATTTTACACCACTAGTGAAGGATTTGACAAATGCCTCTGCTCGTTTGGAATTTTCTTCATAGGCTTTAATTTCCTCCAGTTTCATATTATTGATAATGGCGTCCAACAACCAATCCGGGAAATCTCCTTGTTTTATTTTTTCAAGTTGCTGAAGCAGTAAATCCTTTACCTGGTCAAGTGTTTGGCCCTGTTTGGGCTGACCCTCGAGTATCAGAACAGAATAATCTTTCATGATCTCGGAAAGCGCAACTGCTCCCAGCACTTCCTGTTTCTGGTTAAGATTTAAATCGATCAGACCTGCTTTCCCATTTGTAAGGACTTTGGACAACAATGTGATCATAAGGGCCTGCTCGGTATTGGCGCCGTCAAAACGAAAGCCCAGCATCACCTCTTCTGCATTAGGACCAAGTACTTCCTTCACTATGGGTTGGATAATTGGATTTTCCTTTGCGGAAACAAAAGCAGGAACCGGTTTGCTTTTCAACCCCGAAAATTTTTGCCGGATGACCTGAATGGCAGAATCCGGATCAAAATCTCCGGACAAGCAAATAGCCATATTATTGGGAACATAATAACTATTGAAATAATCATTGATCTTGGTAATAGAAGGATTCTTTAAATGCTCAACCGTTCCAAGCGTTGTCTGCGTTCCATAGGTGTGTTTTTGAAATAATCCCGAAAACAGGGCCTCCCATTCTTTTTCATTGTCATTGTCAAGTCCCCTGTTTTTTTCTTCGTAAACGGCTTCCAGTTCGGTGTGGAATAAGCGCATGACTGGTTTCCGGAATCGTTCGGCCTGTATACTGGCCCATTTTTCAAATTGGTTGGAAGGAATATCTTCCACATATACGGTTTGTTCCAATGAAGTATAAGCATTGCTGCCAACCGTTCCCAGTGAAGACATCATTTTGTCGTATTCATTGGCAATAGCATAAGTAGAAGCGACTCCCGAAATGCTATCTATCTGGTGATACATGGCTTTGCGTTTTTCAGGATCTTTTAACCGGCGATATGCATCAAATAGTTGTTCGATTTTTTTTATTTCAGGTTCCTCCTTCGTAAAATCTCTGGAGCCATATTTATCTGTCCCTTTAAATAACATATGTTCCAGGTAATGTGCCAGGCCGGTGGCATCTGAAGGATCGTTCTTGCTACCGGCCTTTACGGCAATATACGTTTGAATCCTCGGAGCGCCTTTGTATACGGTCATGAATACTTTGAGTCCATTGTCAAGCGTATAGATACGGGCTTTAAGAGGATCATGTTCTGCAGTTTCATATGCTATCTCTCTGACCTTGGAAGAATGACATGCGGACAGTAAAAGCAGGGCCATACTGCAAAAGATGAAGCTGCGGTTTAACAAGGATCCTTTAGATTTCAATATCAAGGTCGAATTGTTGCTTTAACTTATTGATCATTGGATTTTTTTCAGCCATACGTTTGAATTTATCACTTGCTGTGTAAGGCTTGCGTTCACTTTCGACCGTGTTGATAATTGTTTTGAGCGTAGTGGTATAGTTGTTCAGTTCTTTGCGCAGAAATCCTAAAAGATCTGTTTTTTCCAGTTCAAGCGTTTCTTCCTGAACTTTATTTTCTATGGTAAACTCAATCAGGAAATTTTCTTTCAAAAGTGGTTTGCGAAAGGTGAGGGTGCTATATAGATTAAGTTTTCCTTTTTGCTGCATTTGCCGGGCATAATTATTCCAGGTACTTTCAAGCATATCTTGTGAAAAAGGAAGTGATGGACGTTCTTTGTCTTTTAAAAAAGCTTCATTAGCCAAAACGTTCGTTTTTGTTTCTTCGGTTTTGTTTTGTCCGATGAATTGGCTGATGGAAGGAGAGGAGGTTTTTAAAGCAGACTTTTTTAATGGAAGAACAGGGGGGTTAGAATTTGGGAAATGCGAAGCATTCATGAACTCAGATGAAGATACAGGAAGAGATGTGAATAATTGGGATTCCGGATTTGGGATTTGGGATTCCGATTTAACCGGTTGCTCTCCCCTATTGGCTATTGGCTTTTCGCTATTCGCAATTGGTCGTTCATTTATCTGAATTATGTCCTTTTTTTTTTCGGCCTCTGTAGCATTAATAGAAGCAATTTGCATCAGCGTTAACTCCACTTGCAATCGCTGATTTTTACTGGATTTATACTGAGCGTCACACTTGTTTGAAATGTTCAATGCCCGGAGGAGGAAGGGGAGCGTAGATTTTCCACTTTGTTCCTTGTATTTATCCTTTATGTTTGCACTTACTTCAAGCAGTTCCAGGGTAGAAAGGTCTTTGCAAACAAGCAGGTTACGGAAATGCTCACCCAGGCCCGTTATAAAATTATGTCCATCAAACCCATTGTTTAGAATTTCATTGAAGAGAAGCAGGGAGGCCGGAATATTTTCTGTCAGCAGAGCATCTGTGATCTTGAAATAATAATCATAATCCAGTATGTTCAGGTTATCAATAACAGCTTTGTAAGTGAGATTGTTTCCCGCAAAACTTACAATCTGGTCAAAAATGGAACAGGCATCACGTAAGGCGCCATCGGCCTTTTGTGCAATGATGTGCAAGGCGTCGGCATCGGCTGTTATCCCTTCACTTTTCGCGATGAATGCCATGTGACTGGAAATATCTTCCACCTGTATCCGGTTAAAATCAAAAATCTGGCAACGCGAGAGAATGGTTGGAATGATCTTGTGTTTTTCTGTAGTTGCTAAAATGAAAATAGCATGTTTCGGAGGTTCTTCCAGGGTTTTCAGGAATGCATTGAATGCCGACTGGGATAGCATGTGAACCTCATCGATGATGTACACGCGGTAATCGCCCATTTGAGGTGCAAAGCGCACCTGATCTACCAGGTTACGGATATCGTCAACCGAATTATTGGAAGCGGCATCCAGTTCATATACATTCAGGGATTGTCCGTTGTTGAATGATTTGCAGGAGTCACATTGGTCGCAAGCTTCCGTAGCAGCAGTAATATTCTGGCAGTTAATCGTTTTGGCCAAAATACGTGCACAAGTAGTTTTTCCGACTCCCCGTGGTCCACAGAACAAGAAGGCCTGGGCTAAATGATGATTCTTAATGGCATTTTTAAGCGTGGAGGTAATAGAACTTTGGCCAACAACCGTATCAAAGGTTACGGGCCGGTATTTTCGCGCCGATACAACAAAGTTTTCCATGCTTCAGAATAACAAAGATAGATTTTTTAGCTGCATAAATAAAAAACCCTTTCACGTTTTTTCGTGAAAGGGTCTCGGTGAATTATGTTAATTCTATTTTGCGACAGTAAATTTGCCAACACCCATCAATTCATGATTTTCGTTATACGCATTGTACAGGTATAAGCCTTTAGCATAAGCGCTGGTGTTCAAGGTTGTTTGATTGTTTTGAACCAAAACGGCATCCGTTTTACGGCCTGTTATATCAAAAATTTCCACTAAGGAAAGGTTTTGATTGGAGTTGTTTGTAGTTTTCAGTGTAATGCTTTCTGTAGCAGGATTTGGGAATGCATTCATATTGCCTGAAAGCAAGCTGTATTCATGAACACCTGCAACGATCCCACTGAAAGTCACATCATCCACAATAAGGGTGCTTCCGTATGTTGCCTGCGCTTTCGTTCCGCTGGAGGTGAAAACAACGGCAGCAGAATCAGGAGTTTCGCCTGAGCGATAGGAAAGATTAACGGTGAAAGAAGAGAAGGACGTTGCCGAAGCTGTTTTGGAAATAGTAGTTGCACCAATAGCAATGGTGTCTATTACGGATCCGTTTGTTTTAAATAAGAATGCAGTGCAGGTTCCTACATCGCTGCTGCTGGCCTCTGGTATATAGATAGCAAAAAAATTAAGCTGGGCGTAACGTGTTGTTTCAGCATAGCCCGGATGAAAATAAGGAGTGCTGGCTGTAATAGAACCTGTAAAAGCAAAATCAAGTGTTCCATTAGGCAGATAAGTAGAAGTACCGGGAGGCGCTGAGGCGGAAAGTTTAGTGGTAACGATCTGCATTGCTGCGGATCCGGTGTGAAAATTCGTTGTGTTTTTAGTGACGGAAACGCCACTGCTACCTAAAAGGGGATTACTGAAAATATTCGGAGTTCCCCAGCTAACCGGATCATCACCAAGAGGGCCGGCCCCCCAGGTTTCGAAGCTGCTATTTGGAACCTGTTGCGCAAAGCTACTCGTTACAAAAGTTAAAGACGCTATAACGGCAAGAGAAAGTAATTTTTTAGACATAAGGCTAATTATTGGTTTATACTCAAATCTAGTAAAAAATTGCAGATAATGCAATGGGTTTTTGTAAATGGTTTTCGTTTCCATGAGGTTTTAATTAAGTTAAAAAATGAGTTTGTTGATAAGACGAGGCATTCCTGAAATGGTTGCCTCCGAGTTAGTGAATTATACAAAAGCCTGAAGTTCATACAGGCGCTTATAGGCGCCATTTTGAAGTAAAAGCTGATTATGCGTTCCCCGTTCAACTATTTGAGCTTTTTGAAGGACAATGATTTCATCGGCATGCTGTATGGTAGATAAACGATGAGCAATGACAATTGAGGTGCGGTTTTTCATCAGTTTATTCAGAGCATCTTGTACCAGTCGTTCTGATTCCGTGTCCAGTGCAGAAGTAGCCTCATCCAATATAAGTATTGGAGGATTCTTCAATACTGCCCGGGCAATGCTGATTCTTTGCCTTTGACCACCCGACATTTTTCCTCCACGGTCCCCGATATTGGTTTGATAACCCTGAGGCATTTGCAAAATAAATTCATGGGCATTGGCTACTTGGGCAGCGGCAATAACATCTTCCTCCCGGACGTTTTCCATTCCAAAAGCAATGTTATTGAATACCGTATCATTAAATAAGATGGATTCCTGGGTAACAATGCCCATCAGTTTGCGTAAGTCGGCAAGTTTTAATTCCTTAATAGAGATGCCGTCAATTAAAATAGTCCCGTCGGTCGCATCGTAAAAGCGGGGCAACATATCTGCCAAAGTCGTTTTGCCCGAACCGGACTGACCAACCAGGGCAATCGTTTTACCTCTTTGTATTTTCAGGTCGATGTTTCTCAATGCCCAGCCTTCATCTCCACGGGTGTAAGCAAAAGAAACATTCTTGTATTCAATTTCTTTTTCAAAAGCCAAAAGTTGCATTGGTTTTTCCGGATCCTGGATAGTAACCGGAGCCGCTGTGATTTTTTCAATACGTTCTGCCGAAGCCAGACCTTTTTGAACGTTATAATAAGCTGTTGTTACGGATTTTGCGGGAGGTATCAATTGTGAAAAGATGGCCAGGTAAGTAATAAAAATGGATCCATTCATTGTTTTATCCGTCAATACCATTTTGCCACCTAAATAAAGAATGACCACAAACACGGTAATTCCCAGGAATTCGCTCAGGGGAGAAGCAAGGTCAACTTTCCGGTAAAGGCGGTTCATAACCCTGGTATATTGCTGATTTTCGCTGCTAAATTTATTTTTGATCGATCCTTCGGCATTGAAACCTTTAATGATGCGTAAGCCGCCAAGTGTTTCTTCCATAATCGAAAGCAATACTCCCATTTTTTCCTTTACCTTAAAGGAGGAACGTTTGAGGCTTTTCCCGATCCTTGCGATCAAAATAGCGGTTAATGGCAGAAGGATAAATGCAACAATCGTAAGTTGAGGGGCCATGGCCACCATCATAATTAAAAACAGAATGATATTAAGCGGTTCACGAAAAATCATTTCCAGTGACTGCATAATGCTCCATTCTATTTCCTGAACATCAATGGTCATGCGTGAAATGATATCTCCTTTGCGTTCGTCGGAATAATACGATAAGGGTAGCTGAAGCGTTTTGTTAAAAATAGTATTTCGAATATCCCGCACCACTCCATTTCGTATAGGCGCAAGAAAAAACATGGCAAGGTATTTCGTAAGGTTTTTTAAGAAAATACTGACAATGACTATCATGCAGATCCCTAACAAAACACTCAATTCACCATGGCTCACCGCATCACTGGCTAATCTGAAATTTACATAATCAATGATAGCGTTCGTTTTCCATTCTAAAGCGGGCTCTCCCTTTTGTATAATTTCATTTATTTTAGCGGGATTGTCAGAAAAAAGTATTTGCAGAAAAGGAAAAATCATCGCGATTGAAAAAAGGGAAAACACAACAGAGAGTATATTGAATACAATATTCAATACGGCGTAATTCCAATAACCCTTTATGTATTTAAAGACACCCAGCAGTTGCTTCATCTTCCACAAAGATAAACGAATCTTTGTTTTATTTTGATAACTTTGCCTAAATGGAAACAACCCGGCAACTGAAGGTAGCACGCCTTGTACAAAAGGAAATAGCCGATATATTTCTTCGGGAAGGCAAGAATTATTTCGGACTTGCTTTCATCACGGTTACGGGAGTCCGGATCAGTCCGGACTTATCCTTCGCAAAGATATACCTGAGTTTGTTTGGTACCAAAGACAGAGATGCTTTGCTCAAGCTCATTAAAGAACATCAGGCCGAACTGCGAAAGTATCTGGGCCAACGTATTAAAAAACAGGTTCGCATCATCCCGGAACTTAATTTTTACCTGGACGATACCATGGATTATGCCCAACGGATAAATGAACTGTTGAACAAATAGGACTATGCAATACGATCCGATAAAGCGAACCCTCGGCAGTGTTTTTAACCGCTCTCCCTTATTGCGGAAGCTGTTTTATAATTTACTGGACCTTCTTTTACTTCGTGCCTGGCACATTCATAAAGAGATCCGGGCCTGGTTGAAAACGATCCCTACCCATGTGAGTATTTTAGATGCAGGTGCAGGGTACGGCCAATATTCTTATTATTTATCGGGGATTAATCCGGATTTTAAAATCCTGGCGGTGGATGTAAAACAGGAGCAGGTGGAGGACTGCAATGCTTTTTACCAACAACTCAACCGAAAAAATGTGAAGTTTGAAATGGCAGACCTGACTAAATTTAAACAGGAAAATACGTTCGACCTGGCGCTATCCGTTGATGTGATGGAACATATCGTGGAAGACGTCCTCGTTTTTCAAAACATATACGCATCCTTAAAACCCGGAGGGATGTTGCTGATTTCCACTCCTTCCGATCAAGGAGGGTCCGATGTTCAGGGTGACGGAGAGACCTCCTTTATAGAAGAGCATGTACGGGATGGATATAATATAAAGGAAATCGAAACCAAGTTAAAAACGGCCGGTTTTTCAAAGGTTGTTGCGCGCTATTCGTATGGAACTCCGGGGAAAATCTCCTGGCGTTTATCCATGAAATATCCCATCGTCATGTTAGGGTTAAGCAAATTGTTTTTTATCCTGCTTCCCTTTTATTATTTGATCACTTATCCGATTGCTTTTGTTCTGAATTATTTTGATGTGGGAATGAGCCATCCGACCGGAACAGGTCTTATTGTGAAAGCCTGGAAGTAGCGAATTAAAGCTGCAAAATTCTATCGTGTGCCAGCCTTAAATTTCTCAATCGCATTTCGGGTAAATTCTGAAAGCACAAGTTTCCCGCTCATTTCGGCACGTTCAATCAGCAAAGAGTCCCAGTTATCGGTACCTTCCCAGAGGACTTTTTTAAGCATTAGCATAGCTTCCGGATTACTCTTGGCCAGCCTGGAAGCCAAGGCATGAATTGCTTTGTCCATTTCCTCCACGTTTGAAAACAACTCGGCATACAATCCTTTTTCTTTCGCCCATTGCGCACTTTGCCATTCTGTTGCATTAATCGTCAATTGAGAAAATGCAGACGTTCCGATTTTGCGTTTTACGGCTGGACCTACCACAAACGGACCAATACCAATGGCCAATTCACTTAATTTTACAGAGGCTGTTTCTGTCGCAAACGCATAATCAGCAGCGCTGGCAAGCCCGACACCACCGCCAACTGCTTTCCCCTGTATGCGTGCTATCACAAATTGAGGTGTTTTTCGCATGGCATTGATAACGGCTGCGAATCCGGAGAAGAATTTCTTTCCCGCTGCAAGATCTTTAATAGCGATCAGTTCGTCAAAAGAAGCTCCCGCACAAAAAGATTTTTCACCTTCACTTTTGAGCAAAATCACCCGGGTAGCAGGATTGTTTCCTGCTTTTGTTATTTCAGCTGCCAGTGTCATTAAAAGGGTTCCTGGCAAAGAATTACTTTGGGGATGAAAAAAGGTGATGGTAGCTATACCATTTTCAATTACGGAGTTTACTGTTCCTGTATTCACGTTACTGGTTATTAGATTTTCGGTCATTTTAATCTTGATTTTTCTTTTTTACCATCGTCAAAATAGTAGCAATCGCAACTGTTTCACCTGTTTCATCGTAAACATCTACCAGCCATTTTACAATGCCCTTTGCAATGTCTTCGGGTGTTTTCTTTTCCTGTTCGGCCTTTTCTTTACAGGTGAACCGGACCGCAATCGTAGAACCCGGGTAAACAGGTTTTGTAAACCGACATTCATCAATCCCGTAATTCAATAATACGGGTCCCTTAGGCGCGTCAACAAAAAGACCGGCTGCCCTGGATAAAATGTAATATCCATGTGCTACTCGCCCGGTAAAAATGGTCCCTTCCAGGGAATTGGCATCCATGTGCGCATAAAATTTGTCCCCGCTTAACTCAGCAAAATCTTCTATGTTTTTTAGTGTAACCAGATGGGTATCCGTAATAAGTGTTTCCCCAATTTCAAGTTCTTCAAAATAACGTTTGAAAGGATGAATTTCCTTAGTTAGGTATTTTGCTCCGTATTGGTATTGATTGGTAATTTTTGTCAGTGTGGTGGGGGAGCCCTGAATGGCGGTGCGCTGCAAATAATGAAAGACTCCACGTTTGCCACCCATTTCTTCTCCACCGCCCGCGCGACCCGGACCTCCATGCACTAACAGCGGCAAAGGAGAACCATGTCCTGTGCTTTCTTTCGCACAATCCGCATTCAGAATTAAGATCCGGCCATGCATACTTGCTGCACCTAACACATAGTGTTTCGCAATCGTGTCATCCGCAGTGATAATGGAACTTACCAGGGAGCCCTTGCCCATTTTAGCAAGTTGAATTGCTTCTTCTGTATTTTTGTAAGGCATCAGGGTGCTCACCGGACCAAAGGCCTCCACGCTATGGCAATCTATATTCTTAAAGGGATTTTCATTCAGGAAAATGATCGGAGGCATAAAAGCTCCTTTATGTTTATCAGCTCCTTTTACTTCAAATTGTTCGAAATCTCCGATAATTATTTTTTGTGTTTTACTCAGTTGAGCAACCTTTTCTTTCACCTCAGCTAACTGTGTCTGGCCAGCCAGAGATCCCATGCGCACTCCTTCCACATTCGGATCGCCGATAATGTTCTGTGCCAAACGTTTGCCAAGTGCTGTGCGCACCTCTTCTATTTTGTTTTCAGGGACGATGATCCTTCGAACGGCGGTACACTTTTGTCCCGCCTTGGTGGTTATTTCACGAACTACCTCTTTTATAAAAATATCAAATTCAGGTTTGTCTGGAGAAACGTCAGTACCCAAAATACAGCAGTTCAAAGAATCGGCTTCCATATTGAAAGGGACTGCTTCTTCCAGGAGACGGGGATGAGCTTTTAACAGTTTGCCGGTATGTGCGGAGCCCGTGAAAGTTACTACATCCTGGTTAAGCACATGATCCAATAAACCATTAGCGCTTCCACAAATCAATTGAAGCGAACCTTCCGGTAAAATACCCGAAGCAATAATTTCCTTCGCGACGGCTTCTGTTAGAAAGGAAGTAACGGTTGCAGGCTTCACAATTGCCGGAACACCCGCCAGCCAGTTAACGGCCACTTTTTCCAACATTCCCCATACCGGGAAGTTAAACGCATTGATGTGAATCGCGACACCCTCTTTGGGTACGCAAATATGGTGGCCAATAAATGTTCCGGCTTTTGAAAGTTTGGCAACATCTCCATCAAGGCAAAAGGTTTCATCCGGAAATTGTCTGCGAAGACTGGCATAAGAAAACAAATTACCAATTCCACCCTCAATATCTACCCAACTATCCGCACGCGTTGCTCCGGTAGCCCAACTTATCCTGTAAAATTCTTCTTTTTTTGACTGCAGGTGCATCGCGAGTGCTTTGAGTCTGCGTCCTCTTTCATGGAAAGTAAGTTTACGTAGCGCAGGACCTCCTGTTTTTCGGGCATATTCCGTCATTTTTGCAAAATCAATTCCTTTGCTGCTGGTGCTTGCTATTTCATCTCCTGTGATGGCATTGTAAAGGATCTGTCCATCTCCATCTCCGCTGATCCATTTTCCAAGGGTGTAATTTTCTAATTTCCGTAAAGTGGTTTTTGTGAGGGTAGCCATAATAATTCAGGTGTTTTTAAGCACAACAAATTTAAAGAAAATGTCCCGGATTGAAGGATTTATGGGATGGTAATTTACGGGAAATGAAACCCATTTTAGACAGTTTAGAAGAGAGGGAGCTACACTTTCCAGGTTTATTAGTAGTTTGGTAATTCATCCAATCCAAGGAGATTCGCTATTTTCCAATGGTTATTTTCTTTTACCAATTTTATATAATAAGGGGCTTTGTCGTTCCATTCTTTCCATTTCCAAACAAGAGATGCCGACGTATCTGATATTTTTAAAGAGTCAAATTGCATACTTGCAATAGGGTCATCCGGTCCATCCTGACAATCGCAAAAAAGATCATAATCATAGGGACCGTAGGGAGGAATGCCGTCACTGTAGGTAGCGGTGTCTTTTTTAAAACAACTATCAATCTTGTGAGCAACCAGCCTGTATTGGGTAAGAAAAGTATTGGAAAACAAATCTGTTTTCTTAATCAGGGTAATGCTTTTTTCAAGTTCAGTTTGATCAATTCCAAGAATGGTGTCATTTTTTGAAAAAAGAGGAAATTCAATGTGCGGAGCGGAAGCAGTATCCTCATTCCACCTGTATGCATTTTTTATCGTTTGCACAATGGCTAAGCTGTCTGAATGGTAAGAGGAAACATCAGAGGGGTTGTTATGCATGAAACAGCCTGTAAATAAAAAAGCGAAGGACGTTATATACAGAAATGAGAATGCATCATTTTTTTTCATTTCTATTTCCCTTTCAATTCTTCCTTCATCTCCTTTTTCATCATTTCCCAGTAATCGCCGGCATAATCGACCAGGATTTCAGAGCCTGGGCCGATTTTTTTTGTAGCGACAATATGAGGAACGCCTTTGATATTGGTATACTCCGAGTTGTTTTTAAGTCCCTTTTTAACGCTGAAACCTCCTGCATCGTTCGCATATCGCGCCAGCTCATTCGGCGTAAGTTGTGCATCAATACAGTTTTTCGGTGAAACATAATACAGGTAACGTGCATTGGAGATGTTCTTTCCATAACGTTTCATGCATTGAGCCCAGGTCATTTTCTCTCCTTTGTAAGCAACGATCAGATCACCTTTCCGGATAACGGAGGTCGTGAACAAGCCCTTACCGGCATTGGGTATTCTTGATTTTTTTACGATGAGCATAAATCAGGTATTAATTCCAAATTGTTTCAAATGATGAATTGCGTGTTTGTGAAGTAATTGTATCCATTCTTTAAAATTCAGGTCGCCGAAGATTGGATTGGTGATTGTTTTACCTGGTTCAGATTCGAACACATTAAAGAAGTCATTTATTTCCAGTTGTAATTCAGTGAGTGCTTGTTCAGGCTTTGCATTGCGGAGAAGAGCCGGTTCGTCAGCTAAAAGTGCATTTTTTGTATTTTCTTTGAACGGTTTGTCACTCATTGCAAACGCTTTGTATTTTTCGACCGCTTCAACAGGGGTATAAAGACGATGCGGGTCTTTCCCATTGGCAATACGGAAGGAATCGCTCATATGCTCGAGCATTTGCTGAAAATTCATCTTGCCCCAGGCTGCTTTAGTTTCAGGATCGGTTTTTTCAAGCAAGCGTAAATATTCTTGTTTTAAAAAATGTATTTTTTCAGCTATCATACCAACCTTTCTTAGGGCTACAAATGTATTGATTTTGCTTAACTTTAGCACATGATTCTTGCGGATACGCATACCCATCTATACGCAAAGGAATTTAACGAAGACCGGGCTCAGGTGATGAGTCATTCTTTCCAGGAAGGAGTCAGCCGCTTATTTCTCCCAAATATTGATTACAGTTCAATGGAAAATATGCTGGAATTAGTCAAGCAATATCCCGAAAATTGTTTTCCGATGTTGGGACTTCATCCCTGTTCTATCAAGCTGGATTATGAAGCCGAGTGGGAGTCTGTCCGGGAATATTTTAATAGAAAGGAAACGAAATACTATGCGGTAGGGGAGATAGGCTTGGATTTTTATTGGGATACAACTTTTGCGGAGCAACAAAAGATTGCTTTTCGGAAACAAATAGATTTTGCCCTTCAGGAAGGATTACCCATTATAATCCATGTTCGGAAAGCATGGAAGGAAACATTGGAGATAGTCCAGGAATATGCGGATAAGGACTTAAGAGGAATTTTTCACTGTTTTTCAGGCAGTCTGGAGGAAGCAAAACAAGTAATGTCCCTGAAAAAATTCAAGTTAGGAATAGGAGGGGTTGTTACGTTTAAAAATGGAGGCTTGAGCGAGGTGGTACCGCATATCCCAATGGAATACCTCGTACTGGAAACCGATGCGCCTTATCTGGCGCCGGTTCCACACAGAGGTAAGCGGAATGAAAGCAGCTACCTCACATTAATAGCACAAAAGGTGGCGGAGCTGAAAAACTGTTCAATAGAAGAGGTTGCGGAACAAACAACACAGAATTCCATTAATGTATTCGGAAGGTAAATCAGTTGGAAAGTAAATCAGTTGGAAAGTTTAAAGTTTGAAAGTTTAAAGTTTGAAAGTTTACTTTAACTTTAAACTTGAACTTTCAAACTTTCGAACTTTGAACGTTCAAACTATATAATTGTAACTGAATAAAAAATGAAACCATCTATACTTTTGATCTATACCGGGGGAACAATAGGAATGGTGGAGGACACCCGTTCAAAAAGTCTGAAGCCTTTTGATTTTAATCAGATTACGGATCGTATTCCTGAGCTAAAGTCGTTCAATGTGCAACTCAGCTCAATTTCGTTTGATGAACCCATCGATTCCTCCAATATGAGCCCGGATGTCTGGATTCAATTGGCAAAGCTCATCGAGAAAAACTATTCCAAATACGATGGTTTTGTGATATTACATGGATCCGATACCATGGCCTTTACTGCATCTGCACTCAGTTTTATGCTGGAAAATTTAAGTAAACCGGTCGTATTAACAGGTTCACAATTGCCAATGGGGATCATCCGCACGGATGGGAAAGAAAATTTAATAACGGCCATTGAGATAGCTTCCAAACAGGAGAATGGGAAGGCTTTAGTTCCCGAAGTCTGTATCTATTTTGAATATCAATTATACAGGGGTAATCGCACACATAAGTTCAATTCAGAACATTTTCAGGCTTTCCAAAGTGCCAACTATCCCGTTCTGGCGGAAGCAGGAGTGCACATTAAATTTAACAAGAATGCTATTCAGAAAACCACGAATAAAAAACTAAAAGTACATACCAAACTTGATGCGGGGATTGCTGTTTTGAAGTTATTTCCCGGGATCAACGAAAATGCCATAAATGCGGTATTGAAAACAAAAAAGCTAAAGGCGGTGATACTGGAAACATTTGGTTCAGGTAATGCACCAACCGACAAATGGTTTATCAACCTGCTCAAAAAGACGATAGCGAGAGGTATAATTGTATACAACATAACTCAGTGCAATTCCGGTGCCGTAGAACAGGGTAAATACGAAACAAGTATTCAATTGAAAAAGATAGGCGTTATCGGAGGAGCTGATATTACTTATGAGGCAGCCGTGACCAAACTGATGTTTCTGCTCGCTCAAAATAGCTCTGCAAGGAAAATGCAGACTTCACTTAGTCGATCTTTAAGAGGGGAACTAAGCTAACTTTTCGGGCCATTATTTTTACCAAAACCGATCCCACTTTTACTATCCTTCTTCCTGATAAATAACAAATCCTCGATCAGAAAATCTTCCTTGTTAAACCTTTGTTCTTTGTCAAACCAAATACAGGTCGCACTTTTCCCATTGACATTCTCAATGGTCATGTTTGGACTATTGTCGATATTTAATTTGACCGTGTCACCTTCTTCGATTTTGTTTTCCATAACTGCGGGGAGGTGTTTTCTGTGATTTCGTTAATTCGCTGCCAATTAAATGTACGGAAAATCACTTGATGAGCTTGGATACAAGAAGTAATTAATTCATTAATTTCCCTAAATTTGATTCAAACAAAAACCAAATTCACATGAACTCACGATTCACGCTTTTTTGCACTGCTTTATTATTCGCTTTAATGTCTGTAGCTCAAACTCCGGCTACCACAACCTCTTCTCCTAAAAAGGTAAAAACCACTTCAACTTCTGCACAAACAGCTCCCGCTAAAGTCCCGGCAGTACAACCGGCTGCCGGACCTACCAAGAAGGATGGTACACCCGATATGCGTTACAAGGCTAACAAACAAGCCCCTGCTCCCGCACCTGGACCTACCAAGAAAGATGGCACGCCCGATATGCGTTACAAGGCTAATAAACAAGCAGCTACCGCCCCAACGGCCGCTCCGGTGAAATAATAAAGACGTTATTAACACTAATTAACAGCCTTTGGCAAGGGAATTGCTGAATAGTATGTGAAAACTACGGAACATGAAAACGCGCTCTTACATACTGACTTTGGTATCAAGTTTAGTGATAACCCTATCGATCGCCCAGAATGGGGTTGAAGACGATACCTATTATACCCCTCATGCTCAGAATGGATCCGGCTATTCCGGATCCAATTCGACTCCCTATCACAATGACCGGTATTCTGCTCAGGACACGTTGTCTTATTCCAACTATTCCTATGGTCCCGGTCCCGACTATTATTATGACCCATATGTATATGGTTACCCTTATTATGGGGTATATGGCTATGGCTATCCATACCCTTATTCCAGATATGGTGGTTATTATAATCATTTCTACGCCCGAAGACCAGGTTACGGGCCAAGAATAGCAGGTTATGGGGCCAGGGGCTTAGGTTATGGAGCCCGCTCATCGGGTTACGGAGCCAGAGGAACAGCGACACCTGGCCGGTATAATTCAGGAAGCAGTAGAGGTGGTTTTGGAAGTTCCGGTGCACGCTCCGCCGCTGCATAAATACTCCAAGGTTGAGAAGACACACTATCCAGGTCCGGCCTGATTGGCAGAAAAAAGTAGAGGAACTCGGCTTTAGCTACCACACGTTGAACGCCGAAGTTTATTGGGATGAACGCGCTTATTACGAGTTCGATCTTCAGCAGGTAGAAATAGTAGAAAAGGCTACAACCGAATTGTATTTCATGTGTTTAAAAGCCGTGGAACACGTAATTAAACACAAACTTTTCGCTCAGTTTTTCATCCCTGATGAATTCATCCATCCCATCCTTTCGAGTTGGGATCATTCAGACCCATCCATCTATGGACGCTTCGATTTGTCCTGGAATGGAAACATAGCCATCCCACCCAAAATGTTGGAATTTAATGCCGATACGCCTACCTCGCTTTTCGAGGCTTCGGTGGTACAATGGCATTGGCTGCAAGATTGTTTTCCGGAACGGGATCAATTCAACTCCATACACGAAAAAATGGTTCATTGGTGGAAAAAGATAAAACCCTATTTGAACAAACAAGCCTTATACTTTTCCTGTTTGGACGAATTTCCAGAGGACTTTGTAAATGTGCAGTATATTCAGGATTGCGCTTCAGAGGCGGGAATCCGGACAAAATTCATAAGTGTGCAAGATATAGGATGGAACGGAACCTGTTTTACAGATCTTGAGGAAAAAAAGATTTTCAATATGTTTAAATTGTATCCCTGGGAATGGCTTATGCACGAAAAATTCGCTCCCCATATATTGAAAACAGATACACTATGGATAGAACCGGCCTGGAAAATGATTCTCAGCAACAAAGCCATACTTCCCATACTTTGGAAGTTATTTCCCGGACATCCCAATTTGCTGGAAAGTTATTATAACGGGCCGGGAACAATGAAAGATTACATTAAAAAACCATTATTGTCGCGCGAAGGGGCCAACGTAACGATGGTAGAACGCGACCAGGTCACACATCAAACGGGAGGCAATTATGGAGAAGAAGGATTCGTATTTCAACAACTATGTAAGTTGCCTGACTTCGGGAATAATTATCCGGTTATCGGTTCCTGGCTTATAGGAGGAAGTGCTGCAGGAATAGGCATCAGAGAAAGCAACTCTCCAATTACAGATAATTTCAGCAGATTCTTACCTCATACAATAGCTCTTTCAGATTAGTTTTTTGTTATAGAGTTCCAGTTCAACCCGTACCTTAATTAATACCAGGGTTGTAAACGGGTAAGACTCCAGTTCCTCGTATGAAAACCGGGAATCATTCTTCCGGATATATTCTATCAAAATCTCTCTGTTTAACATGGCATACAAATTCAAAATTTCAGCAAACTTATTAAAATCACGAACCTGCCAGTTTAGATTTTCGTTCAATCCGGCCAATTAAAAGTTAAATAAGCGCTAACAGTAGTTGAAATTTGTTTTTGCTTTTCTCCCTTGATTATAGGACATATCCGATCATGTGCCACAATTAAACTCACTGGTCTCTGCATTTGCATAAGTGGTCTATTTTAATTTGGTTTAATTTCCAAACAGTATAGTTTAGTAAACTAAAATTTTGCAAAGGAATGAAAATAATATTTATAGGAAGAGATAATAGTTTTAATCGTAAATATGTAAATGGGCTATCCGAAGCCCATGAGATTATATGCTGTCTATTTGTAGAGCCTGGGAGAAATTCTATTCAGGAAAGAGTGGCTAAAATAAAATCAAGAATTAAACGTTACGGTTTACTACAAGTAATAAATGAATTGGCCTTTCATGTATTTGACAGATGCCTGTTAAGGAGAAATGAAAAAAAATTACATCTGAAAAATTCCGATTATTTTATTAATGGCATCGAAGTAAAATGTCCTGCATTCAATGTTGAAAACATACACAGCAACTACTGGCTCAATTATATAAATCTGCAGCGTCCGGACATCATCTTAAATATATGTTGCAGTGTTATTTTTCAACCGAAGCTATACAACCTGCCAAAATTCGGAACGTTCACAATTCACGAAGGAATAACACCCGAGTACAAAGGACTTCATTCCTCGTTGTGGGCATTGATGAACAAAGATTTTGAATACATCGGATTTACGGTTTTGAAAATAGACGAAAAAATTGATGGAGGTGATGTTTTACTCCAGAAAAGATACAACCTCCAGTCCGGTGAAAATCATAAAACATGGAGCTGGATAAGTCATAACTCTTTAATTGAAGGTCTTCAGACCATAAGTAATGCGTTAAAAAAACTGGAGCACGACAATGGTTTTACCCCTTTAAATGTAGAAAACAGAACCGTTAATTACTATACCTGGATGACAATGACCATGTTTATCCATTTATATATAAAAAACAAGTTCCGTTTTAAGCATCTTGTTCAACATGGTCGCAGTAATTCACTTCCAAGAACTGTTGTAAGAATGGACAATGATTCCTTTTGAACGAGCAGAAAGATTCCTTCCTTGAAAGAATCAATGCTTGCAAAATCGAGTCCATCCAGTAAAATTCGAATCTGTTCGCTTTGCTCGGGACTCTCTTCTTTCATTAGCCCGACCGCCTTCTGCAGTTGCTCCTGAAGCATAATACAATGGGAAAATGACGGATGTAGGTCATTTATTTTCTCTTGAATGTTCAGGAGATTACCTCTCAATACCGGATTTGTATGATTTTTGATCTTTATGCCTTTTTTACATTTGTAGCATTCGGACCTTTTTTACCCTCTGTAATTTCAAAAGTTACTTTGTCACCTTCACGGATGTGGTCTTGTAATCCGGTTGAATGAACAAATAACTCTTCTCCGGTTGCATCGTCCTTGATAAATCCGAATCCTTTTGTCTCATTAAAAAATTTTACGGTACCTGTTTTCATATTATTTTTTGTTGGTTAATAATTCCTAAAGGTATTCATTTTATTGGTCTGCCATTTAAAAGGCTCTTTCCTGCTCAGGGAATACATTATCTTAGCGTTACAAAATGTCCAAAATGATTGGACTTGCTGAGTATATTAGCTATTTTAGAGAATAAATAAAGTAAAGTCATCAACTGGGATGAGATTCATTTTCAATACATTATGTCGGTTTCCCTGCCAAGTATTAATTATTGGCTTGTTTACATTTGTTATAAGAGCTATGGGGGGCACGGATCCGGCACTGGAGTCAAAGGTGAATGGCTGGATGCAAAACCCGGGAGGATTACGATTTTTGGAAAATAAAGGACAAATGGAGGATCTTCAAGGCAAACCGGTGGACGACCTTCTCTTTGAAACGAGCGGGGGAGGGGCAGATATGTATATCACGAGCTGGGGCCTTAGTTATGTATTCGTAAAAAGGGAGACATATAGAATACCTCCATTGAATAATTCAAACAAATTAGCCGGACCAGGTATACGTGAAAATGAGAACAGCACAATTCAATATTGTCGGGCAGACATGGAATTAGTGGGGGCAGAGATTAAGAAAGAAAATTGCATCAAAGAGTCTGAAAGTGAAGACCGTATAGACTATTATCTTGGTCATTGTCCGGAAGGTGTGATGAATGTGCATAATTATGGAAAGATTACGATTAAGAATATTTATCCTGGTATCGACTGGGTGCTGTATCAAAAAAGTCAGGATTCAGGATTGGGGATTCAGGAATTGGGAATTAGAAATAAGGATTTGGGAAGTGTAGGTGGTTTAAAATACGATTTTATTGTCCATCCTGGAGCGGATCCCTCCCTGATAAAACTTCGGTATAAATGGACAGATAAACCAGCTTTATTAAAGGATGGTTCTGTAAAAATAAGCACCCCTATGGGAGATATACTGGAGGGTGCACCGGAAAGTTACGTGCAGGGCAAAGAGCAAAAGGTAAATACCCAATACGTTTTGCTAGGTAATAATGAAATAGGGTTTAAAGTAAATAAGTATAACCCGGAAGATGTTTTAATCATCGACCCCGCATTAATATGGGCCACTTATTTTGGAATTGGCAAATCTAATCAGGCTTCTGAAGGTGCTTCGATTCATAGTGATAAGACAAATGTATGGGTAACCGGATCGACGTCAATAAATCCTTTCCCGACATTGAATCCAGGTGGAGCTTATTTTCTGAATATATTTGCAGGAGCAGATCTCGTATTTATTTCGCAATTCACGATTTCCGGGATCCTGGTATGGTCTACTTATTATGGAGGAGGTAAGGGTTATGGAAAGCTTCTTGTTGGTAACAACGGTGGTCTTTCGATCAATAGCGATGGAGCGAATGTCTGGGTGACAGGATCTACCAATGCAACAAATTTTCCAACATTAAATCCATTGGGAGGAGCTTATTATCAACCAATGCTTGGACCCGGAGACTCTGTTTCAGGAAGCGCTTTCATTTTGCAGTTCACAACTTCTGGAGTAAGAAAATGGGCTACTTATTATGGAGGGAATGCTTCTCTTCGGGGCGGTGGAGATTTTGGATCTTCAATCTACAGTGATGGTATAAATGTATGGGTAACAGGAACAACTGGATCTACGGATTTTCCAATATTGAATCCATTAGGAGGTGTTTATTATCAGCCCTTCAATGGCGGAGCTCAGGATGCGTTTGTTTTACAGTTCACAACTTCTGGTGTCAGAAAATGGGCAACCTACTATGGGGGGGGGGCGAATGATCAGGGTTTCTCCATCAATAGTGATGGTAACTATGCATGGGTCACAGGATACACAGCTTCGGGAGACTTCCCAACCCAGAATCTTCCGGGAGCATACAATCAGCCTGTGCTTATAGCCTCCCAAAATGCCTTTATTTTGCAATTTGCTATTTCTGGAATTTGTAAATGGGCCACTTACTATGGAGGGAGCAAATCGGAACGGGGTGCCTCGATTAGTAGTGACGGGAAGAATGTTTGGGTTACAGGGAACACCAGTTCTAAAGATTTGCCGACTGTAAATCCTGGAGGGGGCGCTTATTTTCAGGGTGGACTATCCGCAGGAGCAATTATCAATACCTTTATACTGCAATTCAATGTTGCTACCAGTGCTTGCCATTGGGCTACCTATTACGGTGGAAGTGTTATTGATCAAGGAACTTCTATCTCCAGTGATGGAAAGAACGTATGGGTGTATGGAAATAGTTCATCATCGGATTTTCCCACCCGAGATCCGGGTTGTGGGTCATTTTTTCAAGGGGCTTTGGAAGGAGGCGATGATGTATTTCTTTTGGAGTTTACTACGTCCGGTATTCGTAAATGGGCCACTTATTGTGGGAGTGATAATGCTCTCCCAGATGATAGAGATGGTTGTATTTCCAGTGATGGCACAAATGTATTTGCTATTTGGGATGGCGCTAACACGAAAGGACAACCGGATTGTATTTATCCAATAGTAACCCCTACAGGTGCCTATCATAATGGAGCGTCTACCTTACCAGGTGAAACTGTATACATCGCAAAATTCTGCACTTCCTGCTCCCCTTTAAATCTTGCTGTAAGTCCGCCTGATACGGTTTGTTCAGGAAGTTCAGCTACGCTGACTGCCAATGGAGCGTTAAGCTATAGCTGGAAACCATTGACAGGCCTGAGTTTGGGAACTGCTGCTTCTGTGACAGCCAACCCGATTAGTACAACCACTTACACGGTTATCGGTTCATCTGGAGCAGGCTGTTCAGACAGTGCTTTTGTAACGGTCGACGTTCTCCCGGCTATAAACGTTGATGCGAAGCAGGACGCATCAACTACATGTGGTTCTTCCAATGGAAGTGCGAGTGTCACGGCTATAGGTGGAACAGGAACATTGAATTATAGCTGGAGTACGCATGCAACCAGCACTACAATCTTAGGATTGGCGGCAGGAATATACACTGTGACGGTAAATGATAATAAGGGTTGCACCATCACCAGTACAGCAACGATCACTAACAGCGATGGACCGGTGATAACGCCTCCGGGAACCATTATTGCACCTTTATGTTATGGTGGAAATGGAGGTTCTGCCGGCGTAAGTGTTTCAGGAGGAGCGGCGCCACTCACATATAGTTGGAATAACGGTGCTTCAACTGCGACGGCCACAAATTTAACTGCGGGTGTTTATACAGTAACCGTAAGCGATGCGAGTGGTTGCACGGCGGTAAGTACATTAGAAGTCACCCAGCCGCAGGTATTGACACCTGCGGCAAGTCAGCAAACAGAAGCTACCTGTATGAACAGTGATGGTGCTGCAATAGCCAGTGTAAGTGGAGGCACAGGTACCACTTATGCATACAGCTGGAGTAATTCAGTTACCGGAGCAAGTAATACGGGAATAGCAGCCGGTATTTATACGGTAACTATAACAGATGCAAACGGTTGTACGATCACTACGACAGCTACTATTACTAGTGATGGACCAACGGTGACTGCGGTCAGTACAAATACTTGCCAGGGGAAAAAAGAAGGCACGATTACGCTATCCACCACCGGAACGAGCGATACTTATCTGTGGAGTAACGGGGCCTTGGGCTTGTCAGCAATGTCATTGGACACGGGTGTTTATAGCATCACTATTACAGATGCGAATGGGTGTTCTGTTACAACATCCGCAAGTGTTGTGTTCTTCCCTGATCTTACAGTCGACGTAAGTCCGGATAAAATAATCACCAGAGGAGAGCATGTACAATTGTCGGCTGGCGGAGGGATAAAGTACTTATGGCAACCACCGGCATTTCTGAATAACGATACGATCTACAATCCGATAGCAGATCCGAACCAGACTACCTATTATAAGGTGACTATTACCGATGGCAATAGTTGTTCAGCCTCTGACAGCGTATTAGTAACAGTTATCAATTGCATAGCTTCGGAAATATTCATACCGACGGCATTTTCACCCAATGGAGACGGGCAGAACGATATGTTATATGTCCGCGGTCCGGATTGCCTAACGCAACTCCATTTACAGGTCTTTGATCGCTGGGGGGAAATGGTGTTTGAAACATCCTCTATAGGAACAGGATGGAATGGTATCTTTAAGGGCAAAACGATGGATGCGGGAGTTTTTGTATACTCATTAACGGCTACGCTATCGAATGGGCAAACAATTTCTAAAAAAGGGAATGTAACCTTGTTAAAGTGATGAAAAATACCTGCATTTATTTTTTTTGTATGTTAATAAGTTTGCTGCCTGCCACTACTTTTGGAGGAAAAGGCAATTCAAAAGCAGACACTGATCCAGTATTGGAATCAAAGGTCAAAGACTGGATGCAGAATATGGACAACGCCCATGCGGGAATCGGTCAGGGAGGTGGGATGCTTCGTTTTTTGGAGAACAGGGGTCAAATGGCAGATCTGGATGGCAAAGTTGTAAACGATTTATTGTTTAAAGCAAGTGCAGGAGCTGCAGATCTGTATGTTACCACCTGGGGCCTTAGTTATGTATTTACCAAAACAGAGAAGAATGCAGTGCCAACGCTGAGCAGTTCAATTAATTTATCCGGACCTGGCATGCACGAAAATGAGAGCACGACAACACAGTATTGCCGTGCGGATATGGAATTAGTGGGAGCGGATATTCAGAAAGAAAACATTGTTAAGGAATATGAAAGTGAAGATAGGGCAGACTACTACTTGCCTCAATGTCCTGATGGATTGATGAATGTACATAGCTATGAAAAAATTACGATTAAGAATATCTATCCCGGGATCGACTGGGTATTGTATCGAAAAAATCAGGATTTAGGATTGGGGATTAAGGAATTGGGAATTAGAAATAAGGATTTGGGAAGTGTAGGTGGTTTAAAATACGATTTTATTGTTCATCCGGGGGCTGATCCATCTTTGATAAAACTACGATACAAATGGACAGACAAACCTTCCCTGCAAAGAGATGGTTCTTTGAAAATCAGTACACCTATCGGGGAAATAAAAGAAGGAAGTCCGTTGAGTTATGGGAAAGATAAAGATCAAACAATCAATACCCGTTACACAATAAAGGATAATGAGATAGGCTTCAGTCTTGATAAATATAAGAAGGAGGATATTCTTATTATAGATCCTTCGCTTGTGTGGGCTACTTTTTATACATCAACCAATAATGCGGAAAGTGCTTCGGTAAGTAGCGATGGTAAGAATGTATGGGTTTTAGGATATTATTCGTCTACAGGATTTCCAACTCATAACCCCAAAGGGGGAGCTTATTTCGATGGAAGTTATCAAGGCGGTAATGATTTAATTATACTTGAGTTCAACACCTGTGGCAAACTTATCTGGTCTACCTATTACGGGGGAAGTGGGAATGATAATGCTTCTTCTATCAACAGCGATGGAACAAATGTATGGGTAACGGGACAAACAAATTCAATAAATTTTCCAACGTTGTTCCCTTTGGGTTGCTATAAACAGGCTGTGAAGGGTGGAGGGATGAATAATTTCAATGTTTTTATTTTGCAGTTTAGCTGCACAAATAGTTCTAGAATATGGTCTACCTATTATGGAGGAAGTGGTAATGATGGTGGTCATTCCATTAATAGTGATGGAAAAAATGTATGGGTAACGGGATCAACAGCATCAACAGATTTTCCTACTTTCTTCCCGGGCGGAGCATTTATGCAAGCAGTAAATAATGGAGCTGGTGTGAATACGAATGTCTTGATTTTGCAGTTTAACTGTGCTACTGCTGCCAGGGTTTGGGCCACCTATTACGGAGGATCTACTACAAAGACTGCAGGAGACGTGGGAAATTCCATTAGTAGCGATGGAGTGAATGTATGGGTGACGGGAAGCACGAGTTCGGCAAATTTTCCCCTCCAGAATTATCCAGGAGCGTATAATCAGCCTGTGGGAGGTATTAGCGGAGATGCCTTCATCTTACAGTTTAGTTGCGCTAATGATAATCGGATATGGGCTACGTATTATGGGGGAAGCAAGGGAGATGGTGGGGGATCTATTAGCAGTGATGGAAAAAATGTATGGGTGACAGGAGCTACGAATTCAGCCGATTTCCCTCTTCAGATTCTTGTCGGAGCTTATAATCAGGCCGCGCCTGTAAACGCTCAAAGTGATGCCTTCATCCTGCGATTTAGTTGCACTACCAGTAAATGCATTTGGGCCAGCTCTTATGGGGGTGTGAAGTCGGATGTAGGGGTTTCCATCCAAAGCGATGGGACAAATGTTTGGGTGTGTGGCGAAACATTTTCGACCGATTTTCCAACTCTGAAACCTGCCTGTGGCTATTATCAGGATACTACAACAGTAGTGAAAGTATCAACTGGATCTGGTTTAACCGACGTATTTATTTTACAGTTTAATGCTTTAACCAGCGCCCGGGTCTGGGCCACCTATTATGGGGATGATTTAGAGAATGACGGAGTTTCTATTTCCAGCGATGGCAC